>JBLHIC010000016.1:0-37232 GCA_047614245.1 Flavobacteriaceae bacterium | reverse complement strand
AATAATCTGAAATCAATATCCGATATCCCTACCAATACCATTCTTAGTAATGCTCTAAGTAAAGATTTAAAGAAACGCGGCTTCAAATTCGTAGGTAGTACTGTGGTATATGCTTATATGCAAGCCACTGGAATGGTAAACGATCATGCAAGCTTTTGTTTTAGACATAAAGAAGTACAGTCTAATTAGCACCACTCTTAACTAGATATCGATTTTCCTTAAAGTCTAGACTTAGTACTTTCAGTGTTTGCCTATAACGATGTTTTACTGTTTCATCAGATTGCTCTTCAGCTTCAAATAATTCCTCGAACCATTTCTTAGCTTCTTTATACTCGTTCTTAAAATAATAAGCATACGCCAATTCTTTGTATATGTATGGTGTGCCGTCACCATCTAGAGCCATTTGTTCATAAACGTTAACTACATCAATTTTTTCATGAACTTCGGCCTTTTCATCGCTTTTTGATTGTGCAAATGTCGCCATGGAAGTACAGGCAAACAATACAAGAAGTAAGCAAGGGATCTTTTTCATCTTTAAGGTATTAAAGTTTCGGGAATAAATGTAAGAAAATTCCTTATAATAAAGAAATTTCCTACATCATAGTTTTTTAATTTAAAGTTTGTTCTAACAATAAAAAAAGGAAAGACTTCAAAATATTGAAGTCTTTCCTTTAAACCTGAATAAACTATACAGAGAGTCTAGAACTTAATAATCTTCTTATGAACTATCCCAAAGTCTCCTTCAAATGTTATAAACAAGGTACCGCTCCAAGCTTCGTTCAGATTCAATTTTACGATTCCATTTCCATTTTCTAATTCCGTTTCAAACAACTGTTGCCCTAATAAATTAAGGATAGAAATAGAAATAGGTCCCGAAATACTTTCTAAATTAAAAGAAACATTATCCCGTGTTGGATTAGGATAAGGAGCTGAAATATGATTGTACGCCCAATCCTCAATTGATAATAATTCAACTTCGATAGTCCAATATCCGTCAGGTGCAACGATAGGTCTGGCCAATGATTTACCTGAATTAGCTTCTGCCCAGATATAATACTCAACATTACTGCTTGCGACATTTAAATCTGCGGTCCAATTATCATCACTTACAAACGACATCGCCGTTTCACTAAATGTAGTAGCGCCAACTTCTCTCCAAAAGACCTTTGCGGTATTAACTCCAGAAACATGCTTTATCATCGCCTCTACGGTCACCGCATTATTTTGAAGTGCATTATCAATAGCTTGATGTACAATTAATAAAGGTTCTGAAACACCAATAGTATGCGTTATACAATGTAAGGCGCCAAGAAGTGAAATTAGATTTTCACCTGGATTATCAACATCAATACCTACTATATTATATCCTGGCATTAGCTCTTCATAATAAGCTAAAGCAGCAGCATCAACATCTGGTCTATAAGTAGGCACCAAAATGGTTTTATTTATTATCAATGAATTACTAAAAGTTCTATAATAGCCTCCTGTATCTGGATAATTTCCACCTGTACTTGGAGGAGCATCAATCCATTTTACATCATAGGGTGTACCAAATACCGATTGAAAATTACTCAAAACATAGTCGATATTTGCCTCAATTTGTGGACCATCTGCGACTCCGCTTGGATATCGGCTAACTAACAAAGTTTCTTCATCCAGAAGTTTCATATGCATATCAATATGATGAATTACATCATAGGGCAGCGTTTCCATTTTAATATAATTGCTTATCCCCATATAAGCCTCCATGATTCCATCAATCTGCGCTTCAGTTTTAGCGGAAACTCCATAAGGATTACCTGGTTCGTTTTCATTTAATATCAAACTTGAAGCAAATGCGTTTCCTAAACCATCCGACATAAAGTTACCTCCAGTATTCACTAGATCATTTACACCTGAATCAGTTATGTAGATAGGAATATCAGTTAGTAAAGCATGTGCAGAGGGGATGTCATCATCATTTGGTCGTGGCCTGTTATAAATCCAATCTGTAATCGCACGGTCTCCAACATCATCATAATATATTGTATTTCCGCCGTAATCACGTATCCAAATACTATCCCATGGCGCGTTCATGAAAATAACGTTTGTAAGATCTACACCACCCGCAGTAAGATAATTTGAAACGGAAGCCTGGTTCTGTGTAGTAATAATCACCTTACACTCCTGAACTCCGGCAGCCACAATTTGTCTTAGTATTCCTTGAAAACCTGATTGCCACGTCACAACTAAGTACTCAACTTCTTCCCATTCTGCTGCTGTTCTAACTGGCCCTGTAGGTGGATCAGATAATCTTGAATTCTTAAACTCGTATTGAGATATTATTCCTTTTTCTGCTTCTGTAAGTCCTTTTGGCAATATCTCACGATCCTGAGAAAACGCTGAACTCGCATATAAGGCTACGATAAATAAAGCAAGTATTCTTAAATAATAATTTTTCATTGATTGGATGTTAATTTGTTTTACGAATATACTTGAAATTATTTAGAGAAAAAATACAAATAAACACCTAATTATCAAGTATTTGCAAAAATTCTTGGCGAGAAACTTCTTCAGCTCCAAGGCTTTCTAAATGAGTAGTATATAACTGACAATCAATTATTTTGTAGCTTCTTTTCTCCAGTTCTAAAACCAAATAATAGAAAGCAACTTTTGACACATTACTTTCTGAACTAAACATACTCTCACCACAGAATACTTTTTTCTTTGGAAGATCTATTCCGTATAAGCCTCCCACTAAATTTCCATCGCGCCAGACCTCAACAGAAATAATATGACCGAGTTTATGCAAATCGATGTATGCTTTTTGCATCTCTTCAGTAATCCATGTTCCACCTTGCCCCTCCCTCTTTATAGTTGAGCAATTTTTAATAACTTCTGAAAACACCGTATTAAAGGTAACCTGATAGGTTTCTTTATTAACTAGTTTCCGAAGGCTTTTAGAAACTTTCATCTTTTCAGGATACAAAATCATCCTCGGGTTGGGACTCCACCATAATATTGGCTGATTATTTTCATACCAAGGGAAAATACCTGAGTTATATGCAATTAATAAGCGTTCTGGAGTTAGATCACCACCAACAGCCAACAATCCATCTGAATCCGCTTCAGAAGGATTGGGAAATTCTAAGGACTGTGATAAGTAAAACATAGTTTCTATTTTAAAAGAAGTAGAGCCCAATTAAAAATACCGCAGATCCAATGATCATACACAATAGAGTATATGGTAGAATTTCACGAGCTTTCAATTTAGTAATACCCAACAATGGTAGTGCCCAAAATGGTTGGAGCATATTTGTAATTTGATCCCCATAGGCAAGTGCCATTATTGCCTTGGGCAGAGGCACCCCCAGTTTAAGCGCCGATTCCACAACGATTGGTCCTTGAATTGCCCACTGTCCGCCGCCACTTGGTACAAATATATTAACCAAGCCTGCGCTGAAGAAGGTAAACAAGGGAAGTGTTCTAGAACTAGATATTGAAACAAAGAAATTAGAAATCTGAACTACCATTCCGCTATCACGCATAATCCCCATAATTCCAAAATACAAGGGGAACTGAATTAATATTCCACTAGCTCCTTTTATCGCTTCTTCTAAAGCATTTAAAAAACTTGAGAAACTACCGTGAAGCACTAAAGCCAATCCTAGCATAAAGAAATTAAGTAAATTAGGTGTAATTGCCAAATCGCCTAGGGCTCCAAAGTACTGGTAGAAAAAAGCAAATAAAATAACAAGTCCAAATCCTCTGCCAAATATTTTTGAATGGTCCAAACGCTCCATTCCAACAAGTCCGGTTTTCAGATTAGCAGAGCCTTTATAAATTGGTAAATTTGTAGTTGTTACTTCTGCCTTCTTTCCCAATCGATATAAAAATAGAGGGATTATCACCAAAATAATTCCGAAAATCACCAAATTGAAAGTGCTAAAAACTGTTTCAGAAAAAGGGATGAAATCGGGGAGTTGTCCAATAATATTCTCGTCACTTACGCCAGCCATTAAACTAGCAAGGTGACCGCTTTCAGCTACTTTAAGAGGGGCCGACCCGCTAATTCCTCCATGCCAAATCATCAAACCCACGTAACCGGATGCACCTACTAGCGGATAATTTATTTTAAAATCTCGTAGTTGAGCTGCTTCAGCTACCTTCCGTGCTAAGATTGCGCCAAAAATAAGTCCGAGGCCCCAATTAAAGAAGGAGACGATCATCGTGGTTCCAGCAACTAACAAAACTGCGTTTGACGTATTACTCACCAAGTTTGTAAGTCCGGCGATTAAAGAGTTCATCGGTTTACTTAGCACCAAAATGTGTCCCAATACCAAAATCAGCATCATTTGATAAGCAAATACCAATAATGCATTGTTCCAAATACCATGCTCCCAAAATGACAGAACTGCCAAAAAGTGGGATTCGTCCTTTGGCGCTTCTGTAATAAATAGTGCTAATACCATAGTTAGTAAGGTTAGCAGAATAGCAATAGCGAAGGGAGAAGGCAAGAACCGTTTAAAAATAATCTCGATTGTCTTGGTGATGTTCATCTAGTAAAAATAAAAAAATCCCGCTTAGCAGCAGGATTTACAATTCTATCGTTATCTGAAATTTAATTAGAGCAACTCCCTAGGTCAAAAAATATTGAGCCGTAAGGCTAATTTCTGCCAATAATTTCAGGGTAATTCGGATACGCAAACTGGAGATTTACTGCCTCATTAAAAAGGGAGATCGTCGTGATCATCTTCCTTTAAATCACTTGCTGGCTCAAAAGCATCTTCAGGAGGCATTGGAGGCATACTTGCAGAAGCAGACTGGTCGATATTCTCAATTCGCCAACCTGTAATTGAGTTAAAGTATTTGGTCTCTCCTTGTGGATTTACCCATTCACGTCCTCCAACATTTATGCTAACTTTTACATTCATTCCTACTTGATACGGATTTAACAGATCCGTTTTGTCTTGCACAAATTCAATCATAATATGCTGAGGGTATTGCTCCTCTGTAGTAATAACCATCCCTCTCTTTCTAAAACCGTTATTTCCGTAGGTTTTAGTTTCTTCAATTATTTTAATTTTTCCTTGTAATTCCATCTGTTTAATTATCTAATATTATTATTTATTGTCTTCATTGCCTATTCCTTTTGAATTACAGCAGAAGCATCTAGAGCTTTCTTTAATCCATTTTTCTTCTCTTAGCTATCACTCAATAATAATTCCCAAGCTTCGGAAACATTTCCTTCTAACAGCTTCTGCTGTGCCAATTTATGAATTTCTTCCGAAGCATTTACGAAAGTAGCTTCTTCTTTAGGTAAGGCTTCCACATTTGCCAACATTCCTAAATCGTTTCCTGTAAGAATGGTACTCTGTCTTACTTCTTTCGGAAGAGCATCCACTCCAATCCCGAGTGTGGATAGTGGCTTAGGCACTTCAAACATTCCTTCTTTGGCTCGATTATACCAATTCCCACCCATACGAGCGACTGCATCCAGTTTAACCGCATCTATTTTACCTTCATCATCTAAAATTGATTCGTCTATATGCAATTTTACAACTTCACAAATTATTAGGTTTCCCGCACCGCCTTCAGTCCCTAATTCGATTATTTCATTTACTTTGCATTCAAACTGTACGGGAGACTCTCCAACTCTTGGCGGAGCAACTAAGGAAGAAGCTACTTCCGTAAATCCTGCCTTTTCAAACTCGTTTATTCCTTTGGCGTATTCGGTAGATGATAAGGACATTTGTTGCACCATATCATAACTCACTATGTTTATGACCACCTCCTTATTTTGCAATACATTTTCCAGCGTATGTTTTGTTGTATTATTGCGCACTCTTCTGGCTGGAGAAAATATTAAAATTGGCGGATTTGCACTAAAAACATTGAAAAAGCTAAATGGCGACAAGTTCACGTTGCCATCTTCGTCAATTGTACTTGCAAAAGCAATAGGACGGGGCGCTATAGAACCTAATAGATAGCCGTGTAATTTTGCTGTGCTAATGTCTTGTGGGAGAATAGATATCATTCTTTGCAAATGTAATTAATCTAGAAAGCTTCTAAAAATTTGCTTAGACAATAATATCAACATATTTCCATTATATTTAAATCAAAAACTAATTACCATTTATGCAAAATCAATCTACCCTAACACGTTGGTTCTTTGTTATAGCTTCTTTCTTTATTATTGGCTTGATCTTATGGAATACCTATGTGTTTTTCAATCAATTAAAAGATAATGAACGAGAAAAAATGCAGATTTGGGCAGCTGCCATGACCGAGACTCAAAAAGCCGATAAGGATGCTGTAATTGGTGAGACATCGTTAGAGGTTATTAAAAGCAATACCACGACACCTATGATTGTATATAGTTATAAGGATAGCATATACACTCAAAGAAATATAAATAAGAAAAAAGTTAACACCCGAAAAAAGAAAGAGAAATTGGTAGCTAATTTTTCTTCTGAAAACCAGCCAATTGAGATAAAATATGGAGACGAGATACTTGCAACTATTTATTATGGAAACTCCCCTATTATAAACAAGTTGAAGTATTATCCGGCCGTTCTTATATTAATCATGTTCTTATTTGTTGCAGCCGTTTATTTGTTTTATAAAACCTCGAAGTCGGCAGAACAGAATAAATTGTGGGCCGGAATGGCAAAGGAAACTGCACATCAAATTGGAACACCTCTATCTTCTCTTGTTGGTTGGGCTGAAATCTTTAAAACTGAAAATGTAAATCAAGATTATATCAAGGAAATGGAAAAGGACATTGATAGACTTGAAACCATAACCGACCGTTTTTCCAAAATAGGATCGACACCAAAATTAATGAAGTCTGATCTGGTCGCTGAAACAAAAGACGCTTTTGATTACTTGCAGCGCCGAAGCTCAAAGTTAATTGAATTTAAACTTGATGTGCCTGAAGATATTGTTTATGTATGGCTTAATCCCCCCCTATATAGCTGGACTATAGAGAATTTGGTCAAAAATGGCATTGACGCTATGAAAGGAAAAGGGACAATTTCCATTGCTATTGAAACCAACTCTAAGAACGCGCATATTTATGTTAGTGACACCGGAAAAGGAATGCCAAAGAAAAATTATAAAAAAATATTTAATCCAGGATTTACAAGTAAAAAACGTGGTTGGGGATTAGGGCTATCCTTAGCAAGACGAATTATTAATGAATATCACGATGGAAAAATAAGAGTATTGAAGAGCAGCGCAGAGAAAGGTACAACTATAGAAATTTCCTTAAAGATAAACGCACTATAATGAACACATCAGAACATATTCTTCATACAGCTAGTTTAAAAAATAACTGCCCTATATGCTATACGACTAACGGATTGGAAATTACATTTGTTCAGGAGGAAATCGAAAACTGGTATTCTGTAAAGAATCAAAAAGAGATCCTTGAAACCATATATTGTCAAAGCTGCAAAAACACAATCTATCCTGTAAACTGGAATGAAAATATTGAAAAAACTTTCAGCTACCACAAGAAACAGGCAATCCCAAGAAGTTCTCAATTGCGATTAAAAAAAATAGCGTATATAATTCTAATAGGCCTAATAATAGCTATCCTACTGACTTTCTATCTTGTCTCTTTAGTCTAAGTTATTATGGATCGATTTGGCCAATGCTGAAAACTCCTCTGGCGTCATAGACACTTTATGCGAAAATGTCATTTCCTTCATCTCGTTTAAAGGAATAAGATGAACATGAACATGAGGTACTTCCAAACCAATCACCGAGATTCCAATACGTTTGCAGGAAACAGTTTTCTCCAATGCCATTGCAACTTTTCGAGAAAATTGCATTAACTGAAGGTAAGTCTCTTCATTCAAATCAAATAATTTATTCACTTCGATTTTCGGAATGCACAACGTATGTCCTTTGGCATTAGGGTTAATATCTAAAAACGCAATAAAGTTCTTATCCTCTGCTACTTTGTAACAAGGAATTTCTCCATTGATTATTTTTGTAAAAATTGAAGCCATATTTAATCTCTTGAAATTTCGATAATTTCAAATTTCATAACGCCGTTAGGCACTTGAATCTCTGCTATTTCACCAACCTTTTTTCCCAACAAGCCTCGTCCAATTGGGGAATCAACAGATATTTTTCCAGTAGATAAATCTGCTTCACTTTGAGCGACTAATTTATAAACTACTTCCATTCCATTTGTCTGATTCTTTATCTTCACTTTCGAATGAACCAAAATCTTGGAAGTATCCAAAACCGATTCATCGATGAGACGCGCATTTGCGTAGGTATCTTCTAGCCTGGAAATTCGCATTTCCAGCATTCCTTGAGCCTCCTTAGCTGCGTCGTATTCTGCATTTTCACTTAAATCTCCTTTATCTCTAGCTTCGCCAATAGCCTTAGAAGCATTTGGGCGTTCAATATCCTTGAGCTGATTTAATTCGCTTCTTAATTTTTTTAAGCCCTCTGCGGTATAATATGATACTTTACTCATAATTCGGTCGTTTTTATGACACAAACTCTTTTTAATTTAGTCTATTTACAATTGAATTCAAAGTATAGTTTTATAAATAGAAAAATCCCATACTTAGACGGGATTTCGTCTACCAAAGATACTAAAAAATTACTTATTGTATATTTTGTCTTACTTTTGTCGTCAAATTTTTATTACATATGGACAATAAATTCCTCGCCTTATTACTTGGTTTAGCACTTATAAATTGCAATAAGGACGATTCTATTAATGACAACAATCCAAACTTACTGAGTCCATTGATAAGTGTGAATCTTAACCTAAATCTTCCTCAATATAACCCATTAAAATTTCCTGGAAATAGTCTGATCCTAAATGGAGAAGGCATAAGAGGTGTTGTTATCTACAACGTTAACAATGACCTTTATACTGCCTTTGAATTAAGCGATCCAAATCATATCCCCAGTGTGTGTTCAAAAATGTCGATAAATGGCATCGTAGCAAGCTGCCCTTGCACGAACGACAGCAATACTTATGATATTGTAACTGGCCAACATCAATCAAACCAGGCCCTTTACCCTTTGCAGCAGTATTTTGTTACTAGAAATGGTGATAATATTCAGGTTACCAACTAAAATTTTATAGTTGCTCCAACAAGAAAATTTATTTCAGCTTGAGGAAAATAGCCGGCACCTTCAATAGTTGTTATTTCTCCCGGCACACTAAAGTTATCATCGTAGGTGAAAAAATAGCCGTTAGCAACATACTTTCTGTTAAAAACATTATTTACTAAGCCAGTAAAAACGATCGATCTCACAACCGGAATATCTGTAAGCGTATATACAATGTTAAAATCATGGATAAAGTAGCTATCTAATTTCGATGTTTCGCTGTCAATATTACCCATAAATTGTTCTCCAACAAATTTCGAAAGGAATCCAAATTGCAGTTTTGCCCAAGGACTATATTCTATTCGGTTTCCAATAACTATTTCTGGAGAGAACGAAGTATTCGTATTACCTAAATTGACCAAACTACCATCTTTTGAAGTAACAAAATCAACATTTTTATTCGTACTGAATGCTGCATTTGGAAATAGCTTTAAACTATTTAAGATTTGAATATCCGCATCGATCTCAAGACCCAATCGATAACTTTCTCCACTTGTTGCTCTTATTGGTGCTCCAACATCATCGATGGCTCCTGTTAAGACCAGCTGATCTTTGTAATTCATATAAAATAAGTTGGTGTTTATCTTTATTGCTTCGGAAGTAGTTCGCCAACCTAGTTCAAAATCATCCAATTTTTCAGCAGTAAAAATGCCTTGCTCCAAATCACTTTTCCGAGGTTCACGGTTAGCGCGTCCATAGGAGAAATAAAACTGATTATTCGTGTTTAATTGAAAGGATGTACCCGCTTTCGGATTAAAAAAACTATACTTTTCTTGTTCCACTAATGGCAACAAATCTGACGTTATTCCACTAGTTCTATAGCTCACAAACCGCCCCTGAAGGTCTCCAAAAATACTCCATTGATCATTAATAAGGAACGTGGCTTTTCCAAAAACAGTGAATTCATTTTTATCGCCGTTTCCTGAATAATAACGATCTCTAATCTCAGATCCCCCGGCATTTTGAGCCCAGATAACTTCCCCAAAATGATCACCTCCGTAATAACTATAAAAAACACCTGCTGTAATATCCACTTTATCGTCTTTGTAGTTTACGTTAGCATTTGCAGCATAAAAATTATTATTCAACCACCGACGCCTAATTAAATCGGTAGTATTTATAACTGAATTACCTGAAACGATAGGTTCAAACCCATAATCTTCGAAACTCTCATCCTCTTTGTATTGCTCAAAATAACCCCGCCCATAGGTATAATTAAGAGAAACATTGCTACTCCATTTATTTGAATATCGTTGATTCCATAATAATTGATAATGATCTTGTGAATAATTGTCAACCTCCCTATCGTAAAATTTGGTATTCCCTTCCTCATCGGTATACATACCAGAAGGATTAAAAGTACGATCACTTTCAAGAGTTTCTGCGTCAATACCATTCCAAGCCTGATACGTTACTTCTTTCCCTCCAAAAGTAATTGCTTTTATTAATGTATTCTTATCGACATAAGCACCTTGTATAAAATAAGATCTTAGATCACTGGTGGCCCGATCTATATAACCATCAGACTCAATTGTAGATAGTCTACCAGCAATTTCAATATTCTCACTCATTAATCCTGTACTAAATTTAATATTGTGTTTTCGCGTTTGATAAGAACCAATTGTATTCGCAATTTCACCATATCCATTTTCTGAAACTGCATCGGTTAGAATATTTAAACTAGCTCCAAAAGCACCAGACCCATTGGTAGATGTCCCGACACCACGCTGCAATTGTAAACTTTGAACCGAAGATGTAAAATCGGGGAGATTGACAAAGAAAGTTCCTTGACTTTCCGCATCGTTAAAAGGAATTCCGTTAAGGGTTACATTAATTCGCGAAGCATCACTACCACGCACACGCATAGCAGTATAGCCAATTCCCGCCCCTGCATCACTAGTTGTTACAACCGAGGGCAAGTAAGATAACATATAGGGAATATCTTGCCCCAGATTTCTCTTTTCAAGCTCCACTTTATCTAAATTAGAATGTGTAATTGGAGAATCTGCTTCAACTAGAATTGATTTAATTAAAACTTCTTCAAGTTTCTCGACTTGTATAGAATCTTTGACCTGAGTTTGAGCTATAGCACTCGTAGCAATCGATAGTAATGTGATGTAAATAAGTAGATGTTTCATTCGTACAATTTGGGTTACGAATAAAAGGGGTAATTATTCAATGATTAATTAATAAAAATGTCGCTTGAAGAAAATCTCCAGTTTGACAACCTAACCCCGTTAAAAAAAACAATAGTCTTAATAACGTTCGGTTTCCTTAGCAGCATTACCCGCCCAGGTTCTATGGGTATAATCTCAGCCATACTAACCATTGTTTGTTGATTTTTTGAAATTTTAAATCTTCAATCCAATAATTTTTATAGCACCCCTTTGAGATGATGTAAAGATATGTTTTTATTCTATTGCGGGTGGTTTTCTATTTGTTTTTTTTAGAGCCCGACCTTTTTTGGTTTTCAACCGGCGCTCTATAGCACTTTTAGATGGCTTGGTCTTTTTTCTGATTTTTAAGACTTTCAAACTATCTTCTAATAAAGCAACTAACCTCTCAATTACGATGTTTTTATTACGATGTTGGCTTCTAGTTTCCCCGCACGATAACATCAATATCCCTTCCGAAGAAACCCTTGACGCTAACTTCTTCATCAATCTCATTTTCTCAAAATTTGTTAATGCATCAGAAGACTCAATAGCGAAACTAACTTCCACCTTTGAAGACGTTTTATTGACATGTTGTCCGCCTGGGCCACTACTCCGAACCGCCTTAAACCTAATTTCTCTAAAAAGAATATCTAATTGCATTACAAATATGAACGATGCTCTCTATTAAGCAAATCATTGACTGTTTTTACTGGATTAAAGGTGCTAAGCGGCACCTCAACTAAAACGGTATTCCAGTCTGCCATACCACCATTCCAAAGTCCCGGCAACTCAAGCGCTTTTATAGACACTCCATTTTCAGATTTTTTAGTGATAAAACCTGTATTCGGATCTGTGAATCTTCGCAAATCAAATTTCTTCCCTTTATAATCCCTAACGCCACAAACGAGGTCCACCGGGTTAAAATGGGTGGCTTGATTTATTATTTTCTGCTGACGCGCATCTTTTAGGTTAATTTGAGCCAACTCTACGATCTGAAGCGTAGTTTTGTCCATAACATCCTTAACCCAAAACGGTCCTCCTCCCGCGGCTCCAGTGTTTTTTACCATACCACAGATACGAATAGGTCTATTTAAAATGTCTTCTATCTTTTCAATATCATCCGGAATATCCTTTATATTCAATTCATTCCAAAGAAATGATTTGACCTCTTTAGTCCATTCAGTATTAAATTCATTTTCAGCAAGAACCTGTAAATAACCAAACACCTTAGTTTGAATCCAAAGTAACTTTCCAGCTAACATTTTTTTATAAAACGAATTATTTTCACTTAGTTCTTCAATAACAACATTATCTATGTTTTTAATAAAAATAATGTCTGCATCAATATCATTTATATTTTCTAACAGCGCACCGTGCCCGGAAGGCCTGAATATTAATTCTCCCGACGCATTACGCGCTGGTTGATTTTTTTCTGAAACAGCTATAGTTTTTGTTCCCTTTTTCTGAAAAGAATAAGAAATATTAAACTTTGTCTTTGTTTTCTTTGTGACTCGTCTCTTAATATCTTCAAATTCATTTTTAAAAAAACGCACGTCACTTTCGGAAAATGTAAAATGCAAAAAAGCCTCATCCTTAGCTGAAGCATAGTAAGATGACTCGTACAATTGTTCTTCAAATGCCGTGGTGGAATATTTCGAATATTTATGAAAAGGGATTAATCCCTTCGGCATATTCATAAAATTGAGGCCCTTTTCAGTTAACATCATTTTTACAAAAGTATAAGCTCTCATACCCTTTGTACCACGCCGATAATCGGGATAGTGCTCCCTAATCTTTCTTCTCACCTGATCAACAAAAGCGAATTCTTTAATTGATTTTAAAAAATTGGCAAGAGCCGCATCACTTTGGTTTTTTAAATAATCATTGAGCTTCTTTTTGTCCGGATCAAATTCATCTAAAAACCGATGTAAAAATCCAAACATTCTTGTGGCAGCTCCAGAAGCAGGCACAAATTTCACCAAGTCCAAATCTCCTTTCTTTTGTTCAAATAAATCGACCATTTTTTGTTGATCAACCTTCTCAATTAATTGAATTCCATTGCCGATTGAAGCAGCCGTAACAACTTCCGAAAATGGAATTCCATGAATAAAAATCTCTAATTGTTCCTTTACACTATCAGGATGAAGCCCCTCTTTGGATATTTGTTTTAGGTCAGTTTCTGTGAGCATTCTTATTTCTACTTAAGCAATTCCATGATTTTTTTAGCTGCAGATTCGAATCTTTCGACTTCAGAGCCTTTTAAAATTTCATATTGGAGTTGGTAATCTTTTAGTTGAGATTCAAAAGTACGAAACATTTTTTGACGCTCATAGGGACTATCTCTCAAATCGTCGATTACCCAAGGCACATCCACAGAAGTCAAAAAATATAAATCATATATATTCTCTTTTGCATATTTTTTAATTTGCTCTGGGCAAAAACCATTGTAATAATGCTGAGAATAGATACTGATTTCCAATAAGTTCGTGTCACAAATAAGCAACTCATTTACCAATTTGGCAGTTTCATTTTCAACCTGCATCTGACCCTCCGCAATTGGGATCAAGTCATCCATTGTGCACTTTTCACCTTCATTATCCCATTTTTGCTGAAGGTACATCCTCATATATTCAGGTACCCAAAGTGTCTTAAAATGTTCAGCCAATTGCTTCGCCAGGGTAGTTTTACCGGTTGATTCCGGACCAAATAACACAACCTTTAAGCAGGTACTTGGGTGTTGTTTAAGTGTTTTTTCCATGCGAAATAGCCATAAATAGCAATAATTGTTAATACAAAATAAAGAATACTACTAAACGTGAGGCCCTTATAAAAATAAAGTGGGACCGTTATGATATCTCCAACAATCCAGTAAATCCAATTCTCAATTTTTCGCTTTGCCATGAGCCACATCCCGACAAAAAAGATAGCCGTTGTTAACGTATCCACATAAGAAGTCCAGTGATTAAACTTGTCAAAAGCTGTATAGACTCCCCACACAAAGGCAAAAGTAGCTAGAAATATTATCAATGAAGTTACCTTCTCTTTAGTATTGGTTTTAGAGATAGGCGTTACTTGACTCGAATCAACCTTACGGGTCCAGATGTACCATCCATAGACACTCATAATAAAATAATAGACATTAATCATCGTATCTCCAAGAAGTCCCCATTTCAGAAGAAGGTATGCAAAGATTGCTGTGCAAATCATACCCGTTGGAAAAACCAGCACGTTGTTCTTCTTAGAATATACCACAGACGCAATTGTAAAAACTGCAGCCAACAATTCCAAAACAATGTCTACGGTTTCATAGTCACTATACTGACCAAAAAGAAACTCAAAAATGGGGCTCATAGTTGCTTCTGTCAGATTTCACAATTTTTATATACATTAGGCCGTTTTCTATTGCCATTAAGGCGATTTTCATTTCCTTATGGAGCAAACTCATAACCGTATCATAATCCCCATAAATCTGGGTACTTATTGGGTTCTCTAATATGGTAAGCCCCGAAGCGCGTAGCTCTTTTATAAAATTAATAATAGCCGGTTCAAAATCGTCCTGCAAGGGTGTAAGTGTCAATTCTACTGAAATATTCATAGTGTTTTATTTTTCAAAGGCCGTTCCCATAACTACCGTGTCTGCTCCAGCCTTATATGCTGTTTGTTTCTGATCTTCAGATTTAATTCCTCCGCCCACAATCAAAGGTATTTCTAATGCTTTCTTTACTGCTTCAATCACTTCGGCCCGAACCGGATATTTCGCTCCGCTTCCAGCTTCCAGATAAATTAATTTTGCTCCCATGAATTGTCCGGCTAAAGCCGTATGAACTATCGCCTCTATGTTCTCCTGAGGCATTGGGCGCGTATTTGAAATCTGCGCAACAGCAGACTCACTACCGCCATCCAGCAATATATACCCTGTAGGTATAATTTCAAGCTTAGAGTTTTTCAAAAAAGGAACCGCCTTTAGCTGTTGTTCAATTAAATACTCAACATTTCGCCCCGAAATTAACGAGAGAAAGAGCACTGCATCGGCCTTTGATGTAAGCTGAGTAAAGTCACCAGGAAACAAGATCACGGGTAGCGAAGTTTCCGCCTTTATGGCACTCACTGCTGCTTCAGTTAGTTTATTAGGCACTGTGCTTCCTCCGATGAATATATGCGTTGTTTGCTTCGGAATCTTGCCTAGGAATAATCCTGTTTCAGAAATTAAAAACTTATCAGGATCGATTAAAATCGCCAGTCCTTTTTCCTTTTCAGAAACCATCTTTAGCACAGCTTGATAAATATCCATGTATTCTTTCTATTGTAGTAATGCATAAGCACAGGTAAATTCATCAAATTCTAAAAAGTGAACAATATACACTTCACTTTTACCCACGAAACCAACATCTGCTGTAGTTTGAGTGTCGGTAAGCCTAAAATCTTCAACGTAAATATTCTGAATAAAACTAACCCCCGGATGTGCGAAACTTTTATACAGAGATTCCTTTGCACACCATACTAAGGTCAGTTTTCGCATTATGGCATCTTCATTTGCTAGCGTCCTGTATTCTTGAACAGGAGTGAATTTATGTGCAATTCTCAAAATCTTAGTGCGCTGTTTTTCAATATCAATTCCAACCTCCAGATCGCTAATAATGATCGCCGAAAAAATAAACGAATGCGTTATCGAAATATGATTTTGGTCCCTTAGGTGTGGTTTTCCGTTTTCATCATAGTATAGATCATGGTCCGTATATCCTGCTAATGCCATTAGATGCCTAATGCTCATAAAACCTCTTTTATGGAGATCACTTTTCATTTTTCGAACCCGACGATCACAATTAGGGGTTAGGACAATCCCTTCACAGAGTTCTTCAAAAGATTCTTCTATCTTCCATATTAGGACTTTAGTTTTAGGACTAACTGTTATAGTTTTGTAAAGAGGCATAAATTTCTAATAGATATTGCGTATTTTTGCAAACTGAAAATTAAAACTATATGTTTAACAAATTCTAGCTTACGCAGGAATAAAGATAATAAATATGTCTACTAACACAGTACCTTACACAGCCTTTAAAGTAAAAGATATTACCCTTGCAGATTGGGGGCGTAAAGAAATTGAATTGGCCGAAGCAGAAATGCCCGGATTAATGTCTTTACGAGAAGAATACAAAAACGAGCAACCTTTAAAAGGTGCCCGAATTGCAGGATGTTTGCATATGACCATTCAGACCGCTGTTTTAATTGAAACCTTACAAGCTTTGGGTGCAGAAGTCACTTGGAGTTCTTGTAACATATTCTCTACACAGGATCAGGCAGCTGCCGCGATTGCTGCAACAGGAACTGCTGTATATGCTTGGAAAGGAATGACTGAAGAAGAATTCGAATGGTGTATTGAACAAACCCTTTTCTTTGGTGAAGATCGTAAGCCGTTAAATATGATTTTAGATGATGGTGGAGATTTAACAAATATGGTTCTGGACCAATTCCCTGAACTTGCTGAAGGAATTAAAGGTCTTTCTGAAGAAACCACTACTGGTGTCCACCGTTTATATGAACGAGTAAAGAACGGAACCTTACCAATGCCCGCTATTAATATTAACGATAGTGTGACCAAATCTAAATTCGATAATAAATACGGTTGCCGTGAAAGCGCAGTAGATGCAGTGCGTCGTGCTACCGACATTATGCTTGCAGGTAAACGCGTTGTAGTATGTGGATACGGTGATGTTGGTAAAGGAACTGCAGCGTCATTCAAAGGGGCTGGTTCTATTATAACTGTTACTGAAGTCGATCCAATATGCGCACTTCAAGCTGCAATGGATGGTTTTGAGGTAAAGCGTCTAGAAACTGTGATTGCAAATGCAGATATTATCATTACAACCACAGGAAATAAAGATATTGTACAAGGGGAGCATTTTAAAGCAATGAAAGACAAAACCATTGTTTGTAATATAGGTCACTTTGATAACGAGATTGCTGTATCCTGGTTAAATGACAACTATGGAGATACGAAAGTGGAGATCAAACCACAGGTAGATAAGTACACCATCGATGGTAAAGACATCATTTTATTAGCCGAAGGAAGGTTAGTAAACCTTGGTTGCGCCACCGGACATCCAAGTTTTGTAATGAGTAATTCATTTACAAATCAAACATTAGCGCAAATCGAACTTTGGAAAAACAGTGGAGCTTACGAAAATGAAGTGTATATGTTGCCAAAATATTTAGATGAAAAAGTAGCTAAATTACACCTTGCAAAAATTGGAGTAGAGCTTACAGAGCTTCGCGAAGACCAAGCATCATACATTGGTGTTAAAGTAGAGGGGCCATTTAAGCCTGAGTACTATAGATACTAAACATAGACCGCTGCGTTATTAGATATTAGAAAAACCCTTGCAGACATGTGAGGGTTTTTTATGACATCAATTGCTGTAATGGCAATCACTACTTCGCAAAATAGCTGCGCAGCACCGCGCTTTTCACTTTTACTCCTCGCTGCGCTGCGGGGTAGCCGTTTCAATCGCTATTGCAGGTTGCTTAATCGAACCAGTACAATTAAAAATAAGCTATTTATTCTTTCTAAACATATAGCTCATCCAAACAGGGCCATTCTCACCAGAAACTATGGCTTGTCTGTCTAGAAACTCCCAATTGGCAGCATTCATATAATTTAGAAGTGTCGAGGTCTCATTAATGTTTTCCATCTCTTTAATGGTAATAGATTTATCTTCGAGCGAAGGTTGTTCCTCTACACGTATTCGCTTTACTTTACCGGCGTTATTGGCTTTCTGCACTACGATAACTTCCAAATAATCATATTTCGTAACCTCCTGTGACATTACCGGAATACTGATTATAAAAAGAAATAGAAATAATAGGCTTGTGAAAGGTTTTCTCATGGCTAAAAAGTTTAAAAAACAAGTTACAAATAATCGTCTTAGATTAAAGTATATACCATAAAAAAACCTGCCTCAAATTGAAACAGGTTTTAAAGTATTATAAGAAAGTATTTCTTAAGCCTCGAAAGGAACTATAGAAACATATGATTTGTTGTCTTTCTTTTTAGTGAATTTCACCAAACCATCCACTCTAGCGTGAAGGGTGTGATCTTTTCCACCATACACATTTTCACCTGGGTGATGTGTATTACCTCTTTGTCTTATTATGATGTTCCCTGCAATAGCTGCTTGACCTCCAAAAATCTTAACACCTAGACGTTTCGATTCGGATTCCCTACCATTCTTAGAACTACCAACTCCTTTTTTATGAGCCATTTTCTTAAGGTTTTAAGATTAATATTATTTACTTAATGCTTCAATCAAATCGGCTTTTTTCATTGAAGAAATTCCTTCAATCCCCTTTGATTTTGCCAGATCTTTTAACGCAGCAACTGTTAATTTGCTTAAATCTTGAGATGGCGTTTCTGGAGCATCTTTGATTTCGTTTTTGACTTCAGCTTTTGCTGGAGTAGCCTTTTCAGCCGGAGCTGCTTTTTTAGCTGGAGCTGATTTCTTAGCTCCTGAAGCTACAATGCTTTCTATTACGATTTCAGTTAGAGATTGACGGTGACCATTTTTAACACGGTAACCTTTTCTCCTTTTCTTTTTGAAAACAATAACTTTATCACCCTTAAGGTGCTTAACGACTTTTGCTCCTACTTGAGCGCCGTCTATAGCCGGGGCGCCAACAGTAACTTTGTCTCCATCGCCAATAAGAAGTACATTGTCAAAAGCGACTTTTTTTCCTTCTTCAGTGGCTAAACGGTTAACAAAGACTTTTTGGTCTTTTGCAACTTTAAATTGCTGCCCTGCTATCTCTACAATTGCGTACATAGCGTAACGTTTAATTATTAATTAATATTATACAATCTCCCAGTATCAAAGGGCTTAAGTCAATATGACTAACACGGTCCTTCTAGGGGGCTGCAAATATAATTTTTAAAATGGAATTTACAAAAGGTTTAGAATGTTATTTTAACCCTTGTTTCGAAGTGTTCCAGGATTCCTTGAGCAATTGCATAAAGGCCAATGTAAGCACAAGGGTGGTTGAGAAACCCATCATTACTAAAGATACAATAATAATTAATCCTCCTTTATTATAATTCAATCCCCACGAATCCAAAATAGCGTGTGCAAATTGTGTGTCGATTTGAAAAATATAAAGTGCCATAAAGAAAGAAAACAGTACTGTAGCTATTGCTCCTGTAAAAAGTCCGAATTGAAATCCATTTAAATAATCAAAGGATTCACTTTCCGCTTTAAACCGCTTCATCGCTATTAGAGTTCCAGCCCCGTAAATAAAACCATTAAAAGCACTTAAGATTGGATAATTATGCAAGCCTATTAATTTTAAAAGTAAGAAATAAGCCACCAGTGTTAGAGCAATTCCAATTCCGTATTTTATAGCTAAGCTTTTCATATATAAAGAATTTATAACTTTTATAAATTACGGAAAAAAATTTAGAATTAATAGATTGTTCTTCATTTCTTTCTATTGGCCAAATAAACACCTAGAAGGATAATTACGGCGGCTATAACTTGCCAAAAATTAAATGCCTCTCCATCAATTAAACCCCACGCCACTGCTACAATTGGCATGGTATAAGTAACTGATGAAGCAAATACTGGGCTGGCAATTTGAACTAGTTTGTTAAAGACTACTTTTGCAAACGCTGTCCCAAATAAAGATAAAATGGCGACGTAGCCCAAGGAAATCTGCATTTCTTCTGAATCAAATACTGTTTCAAAGAATCCTGAAAAATACAAAATCATCAAAGCAGGTAAAAAAATGAAAATAAAATTTCCCGTTGTAACGGCTAATGCACTTATATCGCTTAGGTACCTTTTAATAATATTGACGTTTACTGCGTAGCCTAAAGTTGCTATAATTATTAACAGGCTATACCAATAATTTTGATTCTGATTTAGGTCGGAACCTGCCAATATCAAAAATACTGTTCCGATTAAGCCAATAAAAACACCCCAAATTTGACGTTTAGAGCTAAATATTTTAAACAATACCACTCCGATAATAACCGTAGCGAGTGGTGTAAATGAATTTAATATTGAGGCTATCGAACTATCAATATGTTTTTGAGCCATCGCAAACAAAAAAGGAGGAAAGAAGGAACTCACAAAACCTGAAAGCGCAATCCA
This sequence comes from Flavobacteriaceae bacterium, assembly GCA_047614245.1. Lineage (GTDB taxonomy): Bacteria > Bacteroidota > Bacteroidia > Flavobacteriales > Flavobacteriaceae > Ulvibacter. The sequence continues at coordinate 16,810 of JBLHIC010000016.1, read as the reverse complement.
AACCCAATGTTTCTTCTTAATTTGTTTGACGCTCTTGAACCCTATGCTGAACAAAAAAATAGAAGTTAAAACTATTCTTGAAGCCCCAACTTGATAGTCGGTTAGCCCAACCAATCCCTTTTTTATTAATATAAAAGAGCTCCCCCAAATAATGGAGAGTAGAATTAAATAAAACCATTTTGATTGATAGAACTTCATTTCATAAAATGAAATGCAAAAGTCAGAAAAATAAAACTGGAAAAATTATAAAGAATGGGCTAATTTTTCCATTCAATTGTTTCCATTAATTTGCGAATATCTTCTCGCAAATATACCACCGCAGGATAAATAGAATCAAAATTTGGCTTAACTTTAAAGTACAGAGATCCAGTAACAAAATGATTTAGGCTGTCTGTTACATAGAAATGCGATTGCGAAGCCGCATTTCCATTTATTAAGTAAAACATCCCATAAACTTTCTTATCTGGGTTTACATACGGTTGCTCCGGAATACTTTCCGCTTTTATAATATGATCATATGCCAGTTTTTGCGCATCGTATAGCAACGAATCAATATTGTTATTTTGTATTTTTTGATATGTGAGATAAACGGTAGCCTGCATTTTGGGATACGCCAAATTCATTCCGCAATTTTTATTTTTCTTTAGTGATGCAAGATCATTCACCAAAAATGAATAAGGGCAGTCTGTAACCTCCCTCTCATATTTTCCAAGCGGATATTCGAGACGGAGTTTGGCATCTGGCTTCACTCTTACTTCATTTCCGCAAGAGATTAATATACTAAATAAGAGCAAATATAAAATTCGCATGCTATGGTTCAATTGAAAGTTTAATTTGTTTGATTCGTTTATTATCAAACGCTTCAATTGTAAACGCATAATTGTGGAATCTTAGTATCTCATTCTTTTTCGGAAAGCCTCTAGAGATTTCTAATAAAAATCCTGCTAAAGTATCAGCTTCCCCTTTTGAAGCTTCAAATAATTGAGGGTCTTCCAGTTTTATTACCCGATAAAAATCTTTCAAAGGAGTCTTGCCTTCAAAAACAAAGGTATGGTCATCCAACTTTGAAAAAACAAGGTCCTCATCATCAAATTCATCACTAATCTCCCCTACTATTTCTTCAAGAATATCATCCAAAGAAATCAAACCACTTGTTCCGCCATATTCATCAACTACAATGGCCAAATGCATTTTCATTTCTTTAAATTCACTAAGTAGATCGTCTAGTTTTTTATTCTCTGGAACAAAATAAGGCTCTCTTTTTAACTTTTGCCAATCAAGCACCTTACTGTCTATAAAGGGCAACAAATCTTTAACATATAATATTCCAGTTATGGTATCAATATTATCCTTATAAACAGGAATACGTGAATGACCTCTTGCTATTATTTCGGGCATGATTTCCTCAAAACTCAGCTCTTCATTAAGTGCAAAAATGTCCATTCGATATTTCATCACCTGCTTGGTGTCAGTATTTCCAAATGTTACTATTCCCTTAAGAATTTTTTGTTCCTCACTTGTTGTGTCCCGTTCATCTGTCAACTCCAAGGCCTGCGACAACCTGTCTACACTGATATCTGATTTTTGTTTTCCAAATTTTTTGTGAATATAAAGAGTAACGGACCGCATGGGCAAACTAACAGGAGCAAGCAAAGTATCCATTATATTTAAAGGGTAGGCCATCATTTTTGCAAACTTAAGATTGTTTCTACTTGCATAGATTTTAGGTAGGATTTCTCCAAACAAGAGAATAAGAAAAGTAACAACCCCGACTTCTAGGATGAACCTTAAATGGTAATCCTCTGAAACTCCAGAAAAAAGGACTGCCGTAAGAGAATCGAATAATAGAACAATTGCAATATTGATAAAGTTATTAGCAACCAATATCGTTGCTAGAAGCTTTTTAGGTTTTGAAAGTAACTTCTTAATTATAAGAAGTTTTCTTGAACGTTTTACTCCATCCTCCTTAACATCTACACCGTTCAATGAAAAAAAAGCCACTTCAGCTCCGGATATCAAGGCAGAGCAAAATAGCAATACAAATAGAATGACAATACTAGTAATATGGGTGTAACTTAAAATAGTGATGAAAAGTAAACTGGGAGGCTCTATATCCAAATTGCTTAAGTTAGTTAACATTAAAACGGCAAATCGTCGTTTTCCCCAACCGATTCTTGTGGTTTCGGCGCAGGTTTTGAGTCATAAGTAGCCTTTGGAGAACTAACCTCAGCACTATTTACAGTCGCGGAATTCTGTTCAGTTTTAGGAGTTAGAAAGGTGAAGTCTGTACACTGAATTTCAGTACTATACCTGTCATTCCCACTGTCATCTTGCCATTTTCGGGTCTTAAGTCGCCCTTCTATATACAACTTATCCCCTTTATTCAAGTATTTTTCACATATCTCAGCGGCTTTATTCCGGACAACAACATTGTGCCACTCAGTATTACTGACCTTTTCGCCTGTTGTTCGATTGGTATAGGTTTCATTAGTAGCGAGGGGAAATCTCCCAATGCTACCGCCACCTTCAAAATAGTGCATTTTCACCTGATCACCAGTATGCCCTATTAATATAACCTTGTTTACTGTCCCGCTCATAATTTCAATCTAATGTTAATAGTATTTTCGCAAAGGTAATTTTTGTACACTAAAGATAGGTGTTTTTTCAGATTTTAAAAAACCGAAAACTCTGAAATAAAATTTTCAATTAATACAGGTACTGCATAGTCGCGAACCTTCTCAATTGGCACCCCTTGTAAGGCCAAATCCGTGCCAGCTCGAGACAAGTCCTTTGTTTTAGCAATCCAAAACCTAGTATATAAGTGCTGGTGTGATAATTTATGAATAATCACTTTTTCGTTAAAGAGGATTAGAGATTCTATTCGCAGTTCTTTTGCTAGGCAAGTATATTCATCAATCTTTGTGAGCTCCGTGGCGTCTAGGTCTGCATCGCTTTCAATTAATGGAAATTCAAATAACTGCCTCCAAATCCCCTTTCCTGTTCGTTGTTGTAAAACGGTTTGTTCGTCTTCAGAATTTACAACGATATAATTGAAAAAGCGCTTCCTGATTTTTGTTTTTTTCAATTTAACAGGCAAAGAGCCTATCCTCTTAGTTGACAGGGCCAGACATTTATCATTAAAAATACAGCTGTTGCAATCGGGATTTTGAGGAACGCAATGTCGTGCCCCAAACTCCATAAGTGCTTGATTATAGGTTCCTGGCTGAGAATCGTCTATAAGCTGCTGTGCCAATAATTTAAATTCACGAATACCATCAGCACTGTTAATTGGAGTTGCTATACCGAAGTAACGACCAAGGACCCTGTACACATTTCCATCAACAACAGCTGTAGCTTCATCGTAACAAATTGAAGCAATTGCACTTGCTGTATAATCTCCTACTCCTTTTAACTTCAATAATTCTTTATAGTTATTTGGAAATACTCCACCGTACTCGTAAGCCACAAGTTTTGCTGTAAAATGCAAATTTCTAGCCCTAGAATAATAGCCAAGTCCTTGCCATAATTTTAATACACTCTCTTCGGAAGCATTCGCTAGGTCTTCAACCTTAGGAAATGCATTCGCAAATTTTACATAATAAGGTAATCCCTGGGCTACTCGTGTTTGCTGAAGCATTATTTCAGAAAGCCAAATAAAGTATGGATTCTTTGTGCTTCTCCAAGGCAGGTCTCGTTTATTTTGTAAATACCAGTGTATGAGTTTTTTATGAAAAAAGGGGCTCTTTTTAATCATTAATCAAATGTAACCTATATCTAATTATATTTTAATGGATTAAGGTTTGATTTATTGATTTTAAAATTCTTATATTTGCCATCTTGCAAAAAAACAAACCTATACTTTATAACTATTAAAAGTAATATATAATGACAAAAGCAGATATTGTAGCAAAAATTTCGGAAAAATTAGGAATGGAAAAAGGTGATGTACAAGCTACCGTTGAAACATTTATGGCCGAAGTTAAGACTTCTTTAGAAGGTGGAGATAACGTTTACCTAAGAGGATTTGGAAGTTTTATTATCAAAACAAGAGCAGAAAAAACAGGAAGAAACATATCAAAAAACACAACAATTAAAATCCCCGCACACAACATCCCTGCTTTTAAGCCAGCAAAAGTTTTTGTTGAAGGAGTTAAGTCTAGAGTAGAAGTAAAATAATAATAATAATCAGTTGCGATTTAATTCGTGACCTTTAAATAAGTTCCATATGCCAAGTGGTAAGAAAAGAAAAAGACATAAGGTAGCAACACACAAGCGTAAGAAAAGAAGACGCGCTAACCGCCACAAGAAAAAGTAGTTTTCGGACTGCTTTTTAAGTTTAGAATACCTATACAACGTTCTTTGAAAATGAAATTATATTGTTTTATTATAATATAAAGCTATAATTTCGACGGGTTTAAATCGTTCACCCAGAAGTGAACAACAAAAAACCCTGTGATAAATTATTGTTTAATCCATCTGTCTCGAATTAGTTTGAGATGGATACAAATTAATAACAAGTGAACTACGAATTATACATTAGATCCAGTTCACGAGAAGTTGATTTTGCTCTTTTAAAAGATGGAAGACTAGTTGAATTAAATAAAGAAGAAGAGGACAATAAGTTTTCGGTTGGAGATGTATATCTCTCTAAAGTTCGAAAAATTGTTCCTGGACTAAACGCCGCATTTGTAAATGTGGGTTATGAGAAAGATGCCTTTTTGCATTATCATGACTTAGGGCCAAAAGTTCTGACTTTATTGAAATTTATAAAAAGTGTAAGCGCAGGTAGACTTAAAGATTTTTCTTTAAAAGAATTCCCATTAGAAAAAGAGATTGATAAGCATGGAGGCATCAATGACGCCATTAAATCTAATCAATCTATTCTGGTACAAATAGTAAAAGAACCCATTTCCACGAAAGGACCAAGAATTAGTTCCGAGCTTTCCATAGCAGGACGTTATATAGTTCTAGTTCCTTTTTCAGATCGAGTTTCTGTTTCTCAAAAAATAGAATCAAAAGAAGAAAAAGACAGGTTAAAACGCTTGATTACGAGCATTAAACCCAAAGGATTTGGCGTTATCATACGAACAGTAGCAGAAGGCAAAAAAGTAGCAGAACTGGACAGAGATTTACAAAATCTTACTGATCGCTGGATGGCGATGTGTAAAAAGCTACGAGGAGCGCACCATCCTTCAAAGGTGCTAAGTGAATTAAGCAGAGGCTCTTCTATGATCCGTGACGTTTTTAACGATTCGTTTTCGGCTATCCACATAGACGATGAGACCCTTTACTTACAAATAAAAGATTATGTGCAAGAAATTGCACCTCATAAAGAGAGCATCGTTAAATTTTACGATTCAAAAGTTCCAATCTATGAAAAGTTTGGGATTGAACGTCAAATTAAAACATCCTTTGGCAGAACAGTATCTGGAAGCAAAGGAGCCTATTTAGTTATAGAACATACAGAGGCCATGCACGTTATTGACGTAAATAGTGGAAACCGAAGTAACAAAGCTAAAACACAAGAAGGTACAGCACTCGAAGTAAATATAATAGCGGCCACAGAAGTTGCCCGCCAATTAAGATTACGAGATATGGGTGGTATTATCGTTGTAGATTTTATTGATATGGCTGCGGCCGCCAATAGAAAAAAACTTTTCGATCATATGCGAGAAGAGATGAAAGACGATAGAGCTAAACATAAAATTTTACCGCCAACTAAATTTGGCTTAATACAAATTACCCGCCAACGCGTAAGGCCTGAGATGAATATTAAAACTCGCGAAGATGATCCTAGCAATAGTGATGGAGAAAACGCAGAAATCGAAGCGCCAATTGGAGTGGTAGACAAAATAAACGAGGAGGTTAAACGCCTTTTCAACAAAGACTATAAAAAGATGACATTAAGCGCACATCCTTTTGTAGCAGCCTTTTTAACAAAAGGTATTCCATCTGTGCGGACCAAATGGTTCATGGAGCACAAAAAATGGGTTACAATTCAACCAAGAGATGCTTACACATATCTTGAATATCATTTTTACGATAAAAATGGTGAAGAGATTAACTAGGAATAAAGCCCTTTCAATTCATTTTGAAGGGGCTTTTTTTATGCATAATAGCGAACTGGAGAATCATCGAGTAACATTGTGAAACTTTTTATACATTCAATAACCTGAATACTAATAAAACATATACCGTTTCCGAAGCGACAAAACGCCTCGAACATTATTGCGCATATCAAGAACGCTGTCATAAAGAGGTTAAGCAAAAGTTAAGAGATATGTGGATGATTCCTGAAGCAATTGATCAAATCATATTCCATCTCCTACAACATAACTTTTTGAACGAAACACGCTTCGCCGAGGCTTTTGCGAGGGGAAAATTTAGAGTCAAGAAGTGGGGTAAAACCCGAATCATACGTGAGCTTAAGTATAGAGAAATCTCCCAGTATAATATAACACTTGCCCTTAAAGAAATTCCTGAAGACGAATATTTTCTAGCTCTTGACGAGCTTTCAGAAAAAAGAATGAGACAGCTTCTTTCAGAAAAAAACCTTCAGAAAAAAAGAAAAAAACTAGCCGATTATCTACTGTATCGTGGCTGGGAATCAAATCTCGTTTGGGAAAAAGTAAAAGAGTTGATCTAAATAAATCTAAGTCAAAATGTATTGAGACAAATAATTCTTTTATATATTTATGATGATCCCCAACTAGTTAATCACCAAGAAGCACCTGATTTCTTCATCAAAAAAATGAAGAAATCCTGATACTTGGATAAAGTAAACAATTATGAAAACCAATCTTCTCGTTCTTATTAGTTGTCTTTTATGGATTAATTTAAACGCTAAATTTAGTAGTGAACAAATTATTAGAACAAATCTAGATCATCCAAACTTTATCTTTTCAGCAGATTTAGATGGAGATGGAGATATGGATGTACTCTCAACATTTCGAGAGAGTTAGGTTAATAAAATCTCATGGTATGAAAACACCGATGGCATAGGTTCCTTTGGAGTACAACAAATCATGTCCCATCCTGCCTTATATGCTTTCTCTGTGCATGCACCGGATATTGACAATGATGGTGATCAAGACATATTTACAGCTAGAGGCGATGATTATATAAGTTGGTGCGAAAACACTAACGGACAAAGCGAGTTTCGTTCTGAACAAATAATTTCGGAGAATGCAGATGGAGCTCTGGAGGTTTTTGCCGCTGACATTAATGGAGACGGTGTGGTGGATGTGATTTCAGCATCTGCTTTTGATGACAAAATAGCTTGGTATAGCAATGGAGTTCTAGGACTTGAAAATAATAAATTGAATGAAATTTCTCTATATCCAATTCCCTTTAACAACATACTATCTATTGAGAACAGTAATCACCTAGACATTACACGAATTAGCATATTTGATTCTCAGTGTAGATTAATTTTTAAAGAAACCCAAGCTATTTCTGAAATAGAGATGTATCACTTTTCAGCAGGAATATTTTTTGTAACTATTGAAACCGAGAATAGCCAATTAACCAAGAAAGTGATTAAATATTAAAAGAGGTACCTATATTTATTGAAGTGTAATTGTTCAATTCTACAAAAACCATTCAAGTAATTACAAAACAAATAAATAGGAAATATTTTTTACTCAATAAAACTGTATCAACTATAATAGGTGTCTTTAGCACCCATTTTAATCGACTGTTTTAGCCTTTTTCTTTGCTTCTTCGTTGCGCTCAATACTATGCTCAGGACGAGTCCATCTTGGCTTCTCACCCATTGTCTGAAACTGAGATGCATCTGCTTCAACAGTTGCTGGTTGTGCCTTTTTTACAAATGGTTTCATAGGCTCTAAACCCAACAACTTAAACATTTCCATGTCGTCGTTTACGTCCGGGTTTGGAGTAGTCAACAATTTATCTCCTGCAAAAATTGAATTTGCCCCTGCAAAAAAACACATCGCCTGACCTTCACGACTCATTTCTGTACGTCCTGCCGAAAGTCGAACCTGCGTATGTGGCATAACAATTCTAGTAGTTGCAACCATTCGAATCATGTCCCAAATAGAGATCGGTTCAATATCTTCCATCGGTGTTCCTTCTACAGCTACCAGAGCATTAATCGGCACAGACTCTGGCTGCGGGCTTAAAGAAGAAAGAGCTACCAACATCCCTGCACGATCCTCTAATTTTTCCCCCATACCAATAATACCACCGCTACAAACAGTAACATTTGTTTTACGAACGTTCCCAATCGTATCAAGTCTGTCTTGATAGGCACGAGTTGATATAACATCCTTATAGTAATCTTCGGAAGTGTCCAAATTATGATTATATGCATACAGCCCAGCTTCAGCCAATCGCTTTGCTTGATTTTCAGTAATCATCCCGAGTGTGCAACAAACTTCCATATCGAGCTTATTAATGGTTCTTACCATCTCTAAAACTTGATCAAATTCCTCCCCATCCTTTACATTTCGCCAAGCAGCTCCCATGCAAACTCTTGAACTTCCAGAAGCTTTAGCACGTAATGCCTGAGCCTTTACCTGTTGCACTCCCATTAAGTCATTACCCTCCAAATCTGTATGATATCGAGCAGCCTGTGGGCAATAACCACAATCTTCTGGGCAACCACCCGTTTTTATTGAAAGTAGCGTAGAAACTTGTACTTGATTCGGGTTATGAGACTCTCTATGTAAAGTCGCAGCTTCATATAACAACTCCATCAAGGGTTGATTATATATCTTTAGGATTTCTTCTTTTGTCCAGTTGTATTTAATTTCGCTCATAGAAAGTTTGAATAACTTTAAAAATAACTAAAATATTAATCTAATATTAGGGTTTGGAAATAATAATACTAACAGCATTTCCACCAAATCCTACTGCGTTAACTAGTATTGTTTTTAACTCCCTTGGTAGAAGCCGTTCATTGCTAAAAAAGGGATTTTCAATAAATTGATTGTGCTTCAACATTAATATTCCCATTTCAATATTTAACATCCCAGAGGCACCAAAAGTATGACCCACCAACCACTTGTTCGAGGTTAGCAATGGCAATTCTTTCCCAAAGACAGCTTTAATAGCATTCAATTCAGAAACATCCCCTTTTACTGTTCCAGGGGCATGCATTACTATAACATCTACTGTTTCCAAGCTCGCCTTTCCTAAAGCCATTGTCATTGATTTCTGAAAGCAATCTGCATTTTCTGAAATCGAACTTAAGTGATCTAATTTTTCCGAAGCAAATCCAAAACCCTCAATAACTCCCTGGGTTCTTTCTGAAACTCCTTTCTCCAAAACGGCAACCCCTGCTGCTTCTCCTATCACCATCGTATTCCTTTTCTTTTGAAAGCGCATAGATTCGCAAGCCAATATGTTCGCAGAATTTGCATACAATTTCATCGCCTTCATTTGAGCCAATGTAAAAGCCGTTAAAGCAGCCTCGCTCCCGCCAACAACAAATACATCTGCCATATCTGCTTTTAACCAAGCTATCCCGTTAAGTATTGCATGCAACGATGTTGAGCAGGTAACTGAATGACCTATTTCAACACCTTCAACGCCTAGTTCTTGCCCGACCCAGGATGAAATATTACCTAAAGTAGTAGTTGGAGAGGTATAAGCCGAAACTCCATCACCAGCAATAAATTGCTCGTGAGAGGTTTCAAATAGACCGGTCGCACCGCGAGATGAACCAATATTAACCCCAATATTCATATCTAAGTAATCACTACTCTTGAATGCTTTTTTTGCAGCAAGAATTGCCAGTAAGACCGTACGATCTAATTTCTTGTAAACTGTGGTCGTTCTCAGCAAATGAAGAATTAAACTTTGAGCATCTTTTGGAATTTCTGAAACCCATTCTTCCTTAACACCCAACTTTTTTTTAATGAAAAGTGGTCGGCCTGAGAAATAACTCTGCCAAACTTCATCCTGAGTAATTCCTAAGGCTGAAATTGACGCAATTCCTGAAATTGATATTTGGGTGCCCAATTTGTTTATTAATTTGCAACAAAAATAAGTGTTCTTGTTTTTTAAATAAACTATATTCAATAATTAAATGGAAGAAAATGCACCTCATCAAAATTGGTTTAACAGAAACTGGAAATGGGCTGTACCTACAGGCGGCTGTTTACTAATTATTATCCTCATTATTATTTTTATAGGATCCATGATACTAGGCGTTTCGTCCTTATTTACGGGATCTGAACCTTATAAGGCAGCTCTATTAACCGCACAATCGAGCGAAGTTGCAATTGAAGCTTTAGGCATACCAATAGAGGAAAACGGTATTGCAAAAGGAAGTGTGAATTATATGAATGGTGATGGTCATTTTAACTTAGAAATTCCATTAAAAGGTCCTAAAGGAAAGGCAGTCCTCTTTGTTATTGCAGATAAGTACAATGGTGATTGGGAGTATAAAGTGATGGAATTAGAAATTTCAGAAACAGGGGAATTAATTCCTTTGCTCACTCTGGAAAGGCATTTAGAGAATTGACAAAACATTTTCAATACTAGCATAAATCTTTTCCAATTGCTCATTTTCTATTACGAAAGGTGGTAGGATATAAATTGTATTTCCTAAGGGACGAAGAAAAACTCCATCACTCATAAAGTGATTAAAAATTTTGTTTCGAAGCTCGCCATAGCGATCCATTTCCACATTCAAATCCAATGCAAAAATGACTCCTAATTGACGTACTGAAGCAACTTTGGGATGTGTTTTTATTTTTTCTGAAAAGTGTATATGATGCCTCTCAATTCGTCTAATATCTTCTTGAATCTCTTTAGAAGATAACAAATCGATACCGGCAATCGCGGCTGTACAGGCTAGTGGATTTGCGCTATAGGTGTGTGCATGAAAAAAACCTTTGGAGATATCATCATCCAAAAAGGCATCAAATATCTTTTGAGAACAGCTCGTTATACTCATAGCAGCAATACCGGCAGTAAGTGATTTACTCAAGCACATAACATCAGGTTTTGTTTCTATATATTCTGAAGCAAAGTTCTTTCCCGTTTTACCAAAGCCAGTCATAACTTCATCCGCGATACAAAGAAGATTATTGTTCTTGCAAAGTTTTAATATTTCATTAAGTCCTTCCGCATCGTGAAATTTCATTCCCGCCGCACCTTGAACCATAGGTTCATAAACGAAAGCCGCGCACTTATTTTCAGAAATAAGAAACTGAAGCCTCGAGAGCACTTCAGCTAAATTGTCGCCCTTCGGTACCGGGATCCGCTCCACTTTCAAAAAGTAATCTTCAAAAGGCCCGTTGTATATTGAGAGTCCCGAGACACTCATGGCACCAAATGTATCCCCGTGAAATCCATTCTCGAAGGCAATCAATGTATTTCTTTTTTCTCCCTTGTTAAAATGATACTGAAGAGCCATTTTAATAGCGGCTTCAACAGCTGTGGATCCGTTGTCATTGAAGAAAATTTTCTGTTGATTTGACGGCAAGATCTCTATTAACTTTTCTGATAGTTCTACTGCCGACTGATGTGTAAAACCCGTAAACACGACCTGATCTAGTTGCAGCATTTGACGGGCTACTTTCGACGTAATCATTTTGTTACAATGACCGTACATAACAGTATACCAAGATGCAATTCCGTCAATGTATTCTTTGCCGTCTTCATCCCACATAAGGGCTCCCTTGGCCTTTACAATGCCAATAGGAGGCGCACTAGTTTTATGCTGCGTAAGCGGGTGCCAGATATGTTTTTGGTCGCGTTGTGATAGCTTCATTTTACAAATTTACATATTTGACTCACGAGACACGATCATTCACTTCGCTCATTGCAGAAAACAAGAGAGCTTTTTGTTGATCTTGATTCATTTCAGTCGTGGTTCTAGAATCGAAGCGTATTCTTTCACCACATTCTTATCAAAATATGGTTCCTCATCAATTCGAATAAGTATGCGAACCCCTGTCATCTTTTCAATAATAGATTCGGTAGATTTATTCTCATCACCACTAAAAATAATTCCAAAAATAGATAATCCTCGTTGTTTTAATGTCTCAATAGTGAGAAGCGTATGATTAATACTACCCAAATAGTGACGAGAAACAACAATTACGTTATCTGTTGGTTTAATAAGATCCAAAACCGTTTCAGAATCGTTAATTGGAACAAGCAACCCGCCGGCTCCCTCTATTACCAATTTATTCTTTGTGCTTGGGCGCTTTATTTTATTTTTCTCAATGCTAACACCATCTATCTTTGCAGCCGCATGTGGACTCATTGGCGTTTCTAAATTAAACGCACTTTTATGATACTTTGTCATCTTATTAGAAACTAATCTCTCTACAGTATGACTATCACTATTATTAAGTTCGCCCGCCTGAATAGGCTTCCAGTAATCGGCCTCCAATGCTTCCACCATTATTGCCGAAACAATTGTCTTGCCAACATCGGTTCCAATACCGGTTATGAAGTATGTTGAATTCATTAAAATATAGTATTACAAACCGTACATTGCTTTCTTGTTTTTTCAAAAAAAGGAAAAAGCATATAGAACACGTTTTTTCTTTGCAAGGGGGCTATTAGAACTTTATTAGAGCTACAATTAGGGCAGACAAATAATTGATCATTCTCATCCTTTGCGTAGGAGCGTATCCTACTATAAATTCTTTTTGCTTCCGTTACATCGTTGTTATGCACTAAGAGTTTTACACCGCCTATTGCTTGACTAATTAGCGGATCTGAGTCTACAGTTTTTTCATCCATTAACATCACTTTTAGCCCTTCTGCTTCTAATTTGGTCTTTGTCACTTGTGCTTCGGTAGAATATTCGAAAATGTCTAAAACTGTATAGTTATCGTTCATGGTTTATTGATTATGTATAAAAGCAGCCAATTGTTTGATAGCTCTTTCGATTTCTGTTTCGGTATTGAAGCTATTTAAGCAAATTCGCAATCGTTCTTTTCCCTCGGGAACGGTAGGTGACAAAATCGCTTTTATGTCGAAACCTTGCGCTTTTAGCTTTTCTGAAACTTTCTTTGCACGTTCATTTCCCGGAATAATACAGGAGTGGATAGCCGATTTACTCTTGATGAAATCTTCATCAATATTGCACATTTTTATATAAAATCGTAGCATTGCTATATTACGATTTAATCTTTTCATTAAATTGTCCTCAGTTGTTTGTTCCTTTACCAATTGCTCATAAGATGCAAAAATGGTAGCAACTGAATGTGGGGATAAAGCCGTTGTATAAATAAAACTTCTCGCAAAATTAACGAGATAGGCAATCAATTCCTGGCTTCCCAAAATAGCCGCGCCGTGGCATCCTAAGGCTTTTCCAAAAGTTATTATTCGGGCAAAAACTTGGTCATCAATTCCCAATTCTTGAACAAGCCCTCTTCCCTGTCCAATAACTCCGATGGCATGAGCCTCGTCAACTATTAAATAACAATTATTCCTGGAGCAAAAATCCGCTAACTTTTGCAAATCTGGCACATCCCCGTCCATAGAGAAAACAGATTCAGTGACTACGTATATTACTTTCGCTTGTCCTCTCTGTCCATCGGGCACCCGTACCTCGCCGTCAGGCAGGTCTCCCTGAGGGAGAGAAAGGTTCGTCTGTTTGTTGATTAAATTTGCTAAATCCGCTACATCATTATGCTTAAACTTATATGCCTTCGCATTACTTAGAGAAATCCCATCACGAATAGAAGCATGGATAAATTCATCATAAAAAATAATATCACCCCGTTGTGGAACGCTGCTAAAAAAACCTATGTTCGCATCATAACCACTATTAAAAATTAGGGCGGTTTCCGACTTATGGAAGTCGGCTATAAATGCCTCAGTATCTTCTATGAGCTTATTGTTTCCTGACAGCAGCCTAGAACCGCTAGCGCCATTCCTTTCTAACTTATGACCCCGAAGAATTTGTGAAGTCCTATTAAAAATTTCTTCAGAAACACTAAAACCCAAATAATCATTGGACGAAAAATCAATTAACCCTTTACCAGTATTTCCAAGACCCCGTAACGAATTAGTCGCCTCACGATCAGTTAACTTTTTACGAAGTTTTTCAGGCAATTGATTCATTTTTCAAATTTAGGTATCTTTAATAAAAGGTTTACTAATGATTCAGTATAAAACGGCATCTTCTTCCGAAGAATTACATCAAATTCTTGCGCTTCAAAAATCAAATCTTCCCATTTCTATTTCTTCCGAAGAAAAAGATCAGGAGGGTTTTCTAACGGTTGACCATGAGTTTGACATTTTAAAAAGGATGAATGATGTTTGCCCACATATTATTGCTGTCGACAATAATGTTCTTGCCGGATATACACTTTGTATGCATACTAAATTTGCAGAGGAAATAGAAATACTCAAACCCTTGTTCACAGAGATTGGAAAACACTCTACGCCGTTTAAAACCTATGTTATTATGGGACAAGTTTGTGTCGCAAAAGAATATAGGAAGCGAGGTGTTTTCAGAAAACTATATGCCAAAATGAAGGCAAGCATATTTCCAGAGTTTGACGCCATAGTTACAGAAGTAGATGCTTCAAATAGGCGCTCATTAGAAGCGCATTATGCAATTGGTTTTAAGATACTTTCAAAACATAGAGCCAATCACCGAGACTGGGTTTTAATATACTTAATGTGATATGAATAAAAAAGCGCCCCCATTACCGGAGGCGCTTTTTTATCTTTTAATTGACTTCAGGATTAATCTGCCAGAACAATTATTTTATTATCATTCATTTCAACGGTTCCACCATTGATCTCTAAAACCCATTTACCTGTTTCTTCTTTAGTAAACTTAGCTTCAAAACCTTGAGCAATCGTAGGGTTTCCAAGAAATTTTACCTTCCCTGCAGCGAGTAACGAAACGATGGCAGCGTGATTATTCAACATTTGAAATGGTCCTTTAACACCTGGTACAGTTACCGATTCTACTTCACCGGATACGATAGATGCTTCTGGAGTTACAATTTCTAAATACATAGTTAAACTTGTTTAACTACTCCCTCGAATGAGGGAGTCTTATTATTCATTATAGAGGACAAAATCAAAAGCCCTCTCTGCCCTTTGGGCATCTCTCCCTTTTACGGAGAGAATTATTATCAATTCTTTTAAGCTAACTACTAATTAAGCTTCTGCTAACATTTTCTCACCGGCTTCAACTGCTTCCTCAATACTCCCTTTTAAGTTGAAAGCTGCTTCTGGCAAGTGATCCCATTCGCCATCCATAATTTGGGTGAAACCTTTAATTGTTTCTTTAATATCTACCAATACCCCTGGAATACCTGTAAATTGCTCAGCTACGTGGAAAGGTTGTGATAGGAAACGTTGCACACGACGTGCACGACCTACCGCCATTTTATCTTCTTCGGATAATTCTTCCATACCAAGAATCGCAATAATATCTTGTAATTCTTTATATCGTTGTAGCAACTCTTTAACACGTGTTGCGCAGTTGTAATGTTCATCACCTAAGATATCTGCCGCCAAAATACGGGATGTAGAATCCAATGGATCCACCGCAGGGTAAATACCTAGCTCAGCAATTTTACGAGACAATACCGTTGTTGCATCTAAGTGGGCAAAGGTTGTTGCTGGTGCAGGATCTGTTAAATCATCCGCAGGCACATAAACTGCTTGAACGGATGTAATAGACCCTCTTTTTGTTGAAGTAATACGTTCTTGCATCGTACCCATTTCAGTTGCTAAGGTAGGTTGATATCCAACCGCAGAAGGCATACGACCTAATAAAGCCGAAACCTCTGATCCTGCTTGTGTAAATCGGAAAATATTATCAACGAAGAAAAGCACATCTTTACCTTGACCATCTCCAGCTCCATCACGGAAATACTCAGCAATTGTTAAACCAGACAAGGCAACACGTGCACGTGCTCCAGGTGGCTCATTCATTTGTCCAAAAACGAAAGTTGCTTTTGATTCTTTCATAGCCTCTTTATCGACTTTAGAAAGATCCCATCCACCTGCTTCCATAGAATGCATAAATTCATCTCCATATTTAATAATACCAGACTCAAGCATCTCACGAAGTAAATCATTTCCTTCACGAGTACGTTCTCCAACTCCAGCAAACACAGATAAACCACCGTGCCCTTTGGCGATATTATTAATCAATTCTTGAATCAATACAGTTTTTCCTACTCCAGCTCCACCAAATAGACCAATTTTACCACCTTTTGCATAAGGCTCAATCAAATCGATAACTTTAATCCCTGTGAATAATACTTCGGTAGAAGTTGATAAATCTTCAAATTTTGGTGCGTCACGGTGAATTGGCAATCCAGCATCACCTGCTTTAGGTAGGTTTCCAATACCGTCTATCGCATCTCCAATCACATTAAAAAGACGGCCATAGATATCATCTCCAATTGGCATTTGAATAGGTGATCCTGTAGATACTGCATCAACACCACGACTCAATCCATCTGTTGAATCCATAGAAATTGTCCGTACAGTATTCTCACCAATGTGAGATTGCACTTCAAGAATCAATAAATTTCCATTATTATCTACTTCTAATGAATCGTAAATTTTTGGAAGTTCTGCTCCACTTGCAAATGCAACATCTACTACTGGGCCAATAATCTGTGCAACTTTACCTGTAACTTGTGACATGAATAACTATTTATTTTTTAGTACTATAAGAGTGACAAAAGCCCCCCGATTTTCAACGGTGCAAAGATAGTTTTTTCTGCCGAAATATTACAAGCTTCAAATGCTCTTTTTTTTCGCTAATTTAAATCCAATGCTGCACCTGTTGTTTGAAATTAACTGTTTTAATTTTTAGCTGAAAAAAATGAAAATATGT
>JBLHIC010000015.1:0-37288 GCA_047614245.1 Flavobacteriaceae bacterium | reverse complement strand
TCGTATGACGTGTATACTTTAGGTGACAAGTATATGGAGATAGTAGGCACTTCCAATACGGCTAGTATTACAATCCCTATTACTGATCCATTAGAGCCTTTATGGTTTGCTGTAGTTGCTAAAAACAGCACAGCAGGCTGGCAAAGCGCACGATCAACTGCGAAAGGTCATTCAGGCGGATTATTAAATTGTGCTTTATCTAATGACATGTCGATGGAGTCTATAAACAACAATCCTGATGATTTCTCTACAGCTTGTGGAGGCGGCAATAACATTATTTCTGTTACCATAAAAAATAATGGTTCAAATGCTCAAAATAACTTTCCAATTTCATACCAAATTTCAGGGGAACCCGAGGTAACAGAAACGTATACGGCTACCCTGAACTCTGGGGAACAAGCCAATTATGAGTTTACGACACCGGCTATTTTGACAACAGGTGGAGCCCTTGTAATTACGACTTCGGTCTCACTCGTATCGGATGAGTATTTGCTGAACAATACTCAAGATTTATCTTTTATTGCTTATTTGAACGGTTTAAGTCCGATCTTCCTCGAACCTTTTGATGTAAACGGAGTGCCGCCAAATGGATGGAGTATTCAAAACCCAGATAGTTCATATACTTGGGAAGAAAGAAACAATATTATTGGTAGTGACGGTAATCCTACACGTGCAGCTTATGTCAATAATTCAAACTATGTTGGCCTTGGAGAACAAGATAATTTGACAACGGATATTTACGATTTAACAAATCTAACGAATGGTGTGCTAAATTTCGATTTGGCAAAAGCTCAATATTCATCGACTGCAAGTGATGTTTTATTTGTTGCTATTTCAATAGATTGTGGCGATAGCTTTACATTTGTTTATGGCTTAAGTGGCTTAGGGCTCTCCACGATACCAGATTATAATACAACCAACAATTGGGCTCCTCAGGCAGCAAACGAATGGAGAACTGAACAAATAGATTTAAGCGCGTATGCAGGAGAACAGATAATAATTAGGTTTATTAATCAGAATAATAACGGAAATAGCACCTATATTGATAATGTCTTTATAGATGGGCTACTGGCTACTAGTAATTTTGACGCATCATCATTGTCCTTGTATCCCAATCCTGCTGCTCAGGAATTTACGATAAATCTTGGCGACAATAGTAGTGACAATATAGATGTTTCCATATTTAATAGTCTAGGGCAACAGCTCAATCAATATGATCAATCGGTTTTTAATGATAGTTCTCAAGCAAGTTTTGACATTTCAAGCTTTGCTAGTGGTTTGTACTTTATAACTATTAAATCAGACGGAATTACTACGACAAAAAAGTTGTTAATTAAATAGAAGCGTTTAATTTATAATGTAATAACCACTTAGGTAAAACTACCTAAGTGGTTATTTTTGTATAGAAAACATTGGAAACAGAGTATTTAACTTTTACAAGCGTGAGATTTTCAGTCTAATTGGATATATTTGGTATCGTCCTGAAAAAGTTAAAAGTACTCAGGCTAACTAACTAGTAAAACTAATATCACTGCTATGATGAAAATTTCCTTTAACAGACTTACTAGGCAAATTATTTTAAGTGTTTTAACACTGGTATTTGCTTTTTCAAACTCCTTTGGTCAATCTTCATATTCTATTCAATTTCAGGATCAAAATATTGAGTTTCCCGAGAACATAAATACTTTTCAATGGAACCAGATGCCGGATTATTCAAAACTTGGTCAAAGTTATTATGGCTGGATTCAGTTTTACGAAACACCTGATCAAGCGACACAGGATCTTTTTAAATCTGAAAAACTTGACCTCTTGGAATATATCCCTAACAAAGCTTACTTATTTAAGTTTCCTCAAAATACTTCTATATCACTTTTACAGGATCATGGTGTTCGAGGAATTCAGGCCATTGCAGGAGAGTATAAGCTCTCGTCAGCATTAAAAAATGGCAACTATAACGATTGGGCTTTAGATGGAGATAATATTCTCGTTACACTTCAATATCATGATAGTGTTAGTGCCGAATATGTAATTGGTGATCTGGCAAATCAACAAATTAATGTTGTGGAACAATATAAAGGCTCTAACAATATTGATCTTTCGATTCCCAATAACTGTTTAGAAACTCTTTCTAATTTACCTTATGTAAAATGGATTGAATTAATTGTAGCTCCTTCTGTACTTGATGATACCCGTGGAAGAAGTTTACACAAGTCTAATGGATTAGACACTCAAACTACTGCTGGAAGAAACTATACAGGATTGGGTATTGGAGTTCTGTGCCGTGATGATGGTGTCGTTGGTCCACATATAGATTTTCAGGGTAGGATTGATAATAGTACTGCGTCAGGTAGTGGTGGAACGCACGGCGATGGAGTTTCTGGAATCATGGCTGGTGCGGGTAACCTTAATCCTAAAATGAGAGGTATGGCGTCTGGTTCAAATCTGCATGTAGTCAATTATCAGGCTAACTTTCTTGACTCAGAAACCGTTGGTCTTATTACATCTGGCGATGTTCAAGTCACCAATTCGTCCTACAGTAATGGTTGTAATGATGGATATACATCAATCACACAAACGGTAGATACACAAACAAAGGATATCCCAACATTATTACACGTATTTTCTGCGGGTAATTCAAACAATAACAATTGTGGCTATGGAGCTGGGAATCAATGGGGAAATATTACCGGAGGACATAAACAAGGTAAAAACGTAATAGCGACAGCGAACGTATTCTTTGACGGATCTTTAGTGAACTCAAGTAGCCGTGGACCAGCGCATGATGGAAGAATAAAGCCAGATATTGCGGCTAACGGGCAAAACCAAAACTCTACTACTGAAAATAATCAGTACCAATCTTTCGGTGGTACATCTGGAGCTGCTCCTGGTATTGCAGGAGTATCAGCCCAATTATACGAACTCTATGGGGATGCTAATGGTGGTGCCTTACCGCAGTCGGCACTAATAAAGGCTGCGTTGCTTAATACCGCAAATGAAGCTGGAAATATTGGACCGGATTATAAATTCGGTTGGGGAATTGTAAATGGTTTAAGAGCAGGATTGCTTCTTGAAGAAGGGAGATATTTATCGGATAATATTAGTCAAGGAGTAACTAATAATCATACAATAAATGTGCCTACCGGAACAACTCAAGTACGATTTATGGCTTATTGGAGTGATGTGCCAGCTGCCACAGGAGCAAGTCCAGCTTTGGTAAACGATCTTGATCTTATTGTTACAGACCCCTCAAGCGGAATGCATTTGCCTTGGATCTTAGATGAAACACCAAATGCCACTACCTTAGATTTGCCAGCAACAAATGGAGCGGATCATCTAAACAATGTGGAACAGGTATTGCTAAACAATCCAGCGGCTGGAAATTACGATATAGAAATTTCAGGATTCAATATACCTGTCGGGCCTCAAGAGTACTTTATTGTTTATGAAATTATTTCTGAAAACCTAACGCTCACTTATCCAAATGCCGGAGAGAGCTTTGTTCCAGGTGAGACTGAATCAATTCACTGGGATGCTACAAATACCGCAGCAGATTTCGATTTAGAGTATTCTATCGATAATGGAACATCTTGGAGTGTCATTGCTTCAGTAGATAATAATGTTACTAATTATGGTTGGACAGTACCAAGCTCCGTTACAGGTGATGCATTAGTTAGAATTAGCAGTGGTGGATTTTCTGATATGAGTGATGAGAGCTTTTCAATCGCGAATTTACCTTCAAATGTAGAAGTTTCACAGATCTGCCCAACGGAAGCTACATTTGCGTGGGGTGCAGTTGCTGGCGCAGAGTCTTATGAGCTCTATATTTTAGGTTCAAAATTTATGGATTTAATTGGAAGTTCTACATCAGCAAGTATTACAGTGCCAATTACGGACCCTTCAAGCCCAATTTGGGCAGCAGTTATTGCAAGAAATGATACCGACGGTTGGATTAGTAGAAGAACAATTGCGATTTATCATCCAGGAGGATTAGTGAATTGTTCGCTTAGTAATGATCTAGCGACAGTTTCTGTAGACAATTTATTAAGTGATTTTGCATTGGTATGCGCTGGCACATCAGATGTCATTATTCAAGCTACTTTTAGAAATTCTGGTATTGACCCTCAGAGTAATTTTGAAGTGTCCTATCAACTTGATAGCAATCCCGTTGTTCAAGAAACTTATAGTGGAACTTTAGCCTCTGGGCAACAAATTGCTTTTGATTTTACAGTCCCACTTACCATAGTTACTTCTGGGAATTATACCTTAACTGTTTCTATTGATAGTTCAGGAGATGAAAACAGCAGCAATGATTCAGAAACTTTCGATTTCTATGCAGCCACTGAAGCAACACAGCTCGATTTTTCAGAAGATTTCGAAACCAACGGATTTCCACCTCCTGCCTGGACAGTTGAGAACGGAGATAACGATACTACTTGGGAAGAACGATCTGGAATTACTGGTAGTGATGGAAATGCCACTGTTACTTCATTTATTGACAACTATACATATAATGCACCAAGCGAATTGGATGTTTTTGTAACAGAAATTTTCGACCTCACTAATGCGACCTCAGGGGTTTTAGCTTTCGATTTGGCTAAAGCACAATATTCATCCTCATTATTTGACGCAATGCGCGTAGAAGCGTCTATTGATTGTGGCGCGACCTACACGGTGGTCTATGATAAAACAGATTTGGACTTGTCTACGGTTCCTAGCTATGTGACTTCGAATTGGACTCCTTCATCGGCAAATGATTGGAGAAACGAACAAATTGACCTTACTTCCTTCCTAGGTGAAAATATCATGTTTAGATTCGTCAATATCAATGGCTACGGAAATAGTACATTCGTTGACAATATAAATGTTGCTGGTGTACTTGGAATATCTGAAAATCAACTCTCAAGTACAATTTCACTATATCCAAACCCTGCTAATAATAGAGTTAATATCGCCGTTAATGACAACACATATGATTCAATAAGAATTAAAGTGTTTAATAGTCTTGGTCAGAAGCTGCAGTCAACAGAATCAAACGGGCAAAGTACAAACAACTTTAGTCTCGATGTTTCAAACTTAGCTACAGGATTATATTTTATAAATATCGAAGCTGATGGAGTTACAGTTTCCAAAAAACTCCTCGTTAAATAGAGATCATAATTTGGTATAAAAAAAGGGAGCTAATTAGCTCCCTTTTTTTATACCAAATTAATTACATTTTATAAACCCAATCGGCTGGGTTCATCTTTTTTGCATTTTTATAAATGTAAAATTTTAAAACCGTCTTCCCATTAATAGGGTTCTTATAAATGGTTCCAATGTTCTGTTTGGAAGTCACCTTATCTCCTTTTTTGACCAACACAGTGGCTAAATTTCTATAAATGGTGATGTAATCTCCATGCCTGATATAGATCGCTTGATTAGCCCCCTTAATTTGTTGAATCTGCATCACTTCACCTGCAAAAATCGCCCTAGCTTTAGCATTGGTGTCGGTTGTTATATCCACACCGTTATTATTGGTTGTTACATTTGGAAATTGTGGATGCCTATGCGATCCATAACTTTGTGTTACAACTCCTCTTTCCACTGGCCAAGATAACTTCCCTTTGTTTGCGGTAAAATTCGCAGCTAGTAATTTAGCCTCAGGGGTTAGTGCTAATGTTTTGGACTTGGTGACTTTCTTTGAAGTCTTCTTAGCGGCCTCTTTGTTAGCTTTTGCTATGGCAGCTTTGATTAAGTCCTCAATTTGTCTCTCAATAGCAGCTTCTTCTTTTTGCTTATTTTTGATTTGAGAAGAAAATTTCCCCTCATCTTTTCGAAGCGATGCAACTAAGGTTTCTTGATCTTTCTTCTCTTGCTGTAACTCCTTTTTTGCCCCTTCATTTTCAGTAATAAGCAACTCTTTTTTCTTCTTTTGATCCATAAGATCTGTATTCAATTGCTGAAGTAAGATTGTCTTTTCTTTAATGCTCTCTCCTTGCTTCTTACGTTGTCTTGCATACTGCTTCATATATTGAAGGCGCTTGTATGCTTGTAAGAAATTTTCCGAAGAAAACAAAAACATAATTCTACTTTGCTGAGATTTGCTTTTATAAGACTTAATAATCATCGCAGCATAATCATCTTTTAACTCCCTCAATTCATCTCGTAATTGCTCCATTTTCTGAAGATTATCATTGATGTTTCTAGTGAGTAAATTCGCCTGTCGATTCGTAACTTTAATTAGGTTTTGTCTCGCGGAAATACGTTGAGATATATCCTCAACTTCGGTTAATACAGACTTCTTCTGACCACTAGTTTTAAACAATAATGCATTTATTTGTTTAATTTCATTAAGAATCGATATCCGCCTATTTTCCAGCTCCTTTTGCTTGTCGGGTTGTGCAAGACATACCGAAATTGCAAAGCAACATATTGCTAAAAAAAAATATTTTCGAAACTTATTCATCTATTTAAACTGAATTTCCTCATAGCCTTTTGGAATATTAAAAGGGAAGCTTACATCTACATTGAGATCGATTTTTCTAAATTTAAGTCCAATCTTAGTTTTTGATTCTTTTTCTGAAGCATTTATTTCGATTACTGAAGGATAAAACCCGCCTTCAATTAACCGATAATCATCATATCGTACATCAAGAATTCTTTTATCGTCAGGTTGTGATAGCGTCTCAGTACTTACCTTGAAATTTTCTGTGTTAATTAGGATGGAATATATAAAATTTTGAGCTTGTCGTTTCGGCTGCAGTTTAAACTTTTCTAGCATGATTTTAGACTTATAGTTTGAAGGGTCTAAGTTAAATATTGACTGGCCCAACAATATGTCCTGTGCCTTTTTAAAATCTATCTCTGTTCCCAACAAATCACTTAAAAAAGCAAAATCTCCTTCAAAATAAGTGTTAGAAATGCTTTCATAATAACTAACCCGTTCTGGTGTAATTAAAACTTTAGCCAACGTAATGCCTAGAATAGAGGCTTTAATCCATATAATCTTGTCCTTTTCAATTCTCAGACTCGCAGTAATACTTTGCTGCTTTTTATTATCTTCATAAGCCACTTGAACCCGTCCAGCGAGGGTTATAAAATTAGGAGCTGCAGCATTGTGGTTAGAGATAATGTCATTAACCGATAAGCTGTTTGTACCCGTTATTGTTTTTGTACCCCGACAAGAGGACAGTAATACAAAGATGAAAACTAAAGTTAGGCGATTTACTTTCATTAAATTAATTTGGGTCTTTTAGGTCTAACGTTTTTTTTTCAAACAAATTGGCATTTTTAATATCTCCTTTAAATCTATATGCCATAGTTAGTTGCTCGTAAAAGTCGTGTTCCATTTTCTTGTCATCGAGCAAGTAATCAATGCCCATTTCTAAAGCTTCAATAGCCAAATCGGATTTTTGGAGACCATTATTCGCAACGCCGTTCAACAAATAAATTAAAGCTTGAGCTGGAAAAATTTCTAAGGCTGCATTACTCAATTGTGACGCGCCTTCGTAATTTTTGAATTCAATTTGCAGTAATAAGGTGATTTTAATCAAACTATAGTTGTCTTCGTCTAAGGAAACTCCTTTTTCATAAAGTACTAGAGCTTCTTCTTTTTGCCCTTTAGAAAAGTAATAATCTCCCAATTTTTCATAAACCTGCCCGTCATTTTTATCTGCGAACAAATTTACTAGCGATGTTAATTCTGCCTCATAGCTTGGATTTTCATCTACAAATTGAATGAAATCCCCTAATACTTTATATTTAGACGTCCTATCAATTTCCTGAGAAGCAAAAACGGTTTTCATAGAAGCTAGTGCTTCATCAATTAGGCCATCTGTTAAATAAAATTTATATAATGCCAAGTGGACCAATTCGGACTTCGGGTTGTTTTTAAGAAGCTCCTTGGCCGCTTCAAATGCTTTTCCATTATTCCCCTCTTCACTATATAAATAAATGAGATTGAGATAGTCCTGTTCCTTTTTAGGATTTACATCGATCCTTCCCTCGAGTTGTTCAATTTGACCAGACGTATTTCCCGTTTGTCGATAAATTCGAGCCCGCAAAGCATCTCGATTATCACTCTCACCCCAAGTTTCGTCCAATTCATCAAGCACCTGTAATGACATGTCAAATTGCTTAGTTATGGAATATAAATTGGCAAGGTCTTCTTTATAGTCACTATCAATTCCTGTCAATTTTATAACTAAAGGAATTGCAGCCTCATAATTCTTCTGTTGATAATACAACTCATATAGAGCTTCTAAGACGTCAAGTTGATCTCCTCGAGCGTGGAGTACTTTATTGAAATTGGTCTCAGCTTCCTCATACCGTTTTAATTTTGAAAAATTCTTAGCCATTTCAAAATACACTACTGCCTTGGCGTCTGGATCTTCTTTCGCTGCTTGTTCCGCTTTTGTTAATGCCTCAAGAGCCAATTCATAATTTTCAATTCCTTTTTGTTTTAAGGCTTCAAAAAAATTCTCCTGAAAGGCATCGCTAATATCGCCCAAATCATCTGTAGGACCCTGAATTTCTTGTGCAATCAATTGCTTCGGAAAAAATAGAATTCCAAAGAAGAAAAGCAAAATATAGGAATAGTTAACTTGCATAGTCGTTGCTTACTTTAGCATGGAATAATCCCCTATACTTATATTAGTAAAATTACCATTAAAAATAGCATGATTACCTATCATGGCGTTGTCTAAGATAGCGTTTTCTATTACTGAGTGCGTTTGGATTATACTATTTTTAACGTTACTATTCTCTATTACGGTTCCTTCACCAATCGAGACATGTGGCCCAATGGTGCTGTTCTTTAATATTACATCCTTCCCAATAAAGCAAGGTGCAATAATTTTTGAGTTTTCTAGAGTCACACTATCCGCAACCAATGGTTCGTTGCTTTCAGCTAAAAAACCTAACATCCGTCGATTAGTTTCAATAGTAATTTCCTTATTTCCACAGTCCATCCATTCTTCAACGGTACCAGTCTTAAAAATTTTTCCATCCTGCATCATACGCTTAATACCGTCATTAATTTGGTATTCTCCTCCGTTTATTATATTATTTTCCAAAACGAATTGCAACTCCTTCTTTAAATCACCCACTTCTTTAAAATAGTAAATACCAATAACTGCCTGATCACTTATGAATTCTGCTGGCTTTTCAACAAGCTCGGTGATTTCACCCTTCTTGTTTAAATTCACAACTCCGTAAGCTTCTGGGTTCTCGACTGTTTTAGTCCAAATGACACTATCTGCCTCTTTATCTAAATTAAAATCAGCTCGGATTAGTGTGTCTGCGTATGCAATAACGGCAGGTCCAGAAAGGGATGGCTCGGCACACATAATTGCGTGACCTGTGCCCATAGGGTCTAATTGACGATAAATAGTGGCTTTCGCACCTAAACCCTCTGCCAGGTCTTTTAAACTTTTAACGACGTCTTCCCCAAAGAACGCCGGGTCTCCTAATATAAATGCAATTTCATCAATATTCTGATTTAATACCTTTACAATGTCCTCGACTAAACGATGAACTATTGGCTTTCCGGCTACTGGAATTAATGGCTTGGGTACCGTTAAGCTGTGTGGCCTGAGACGAGATCCTCGGCCGGCCATTGGGACAATTATTTTCATATTAATTCTATCTTATCTGTTAGCGATTCCAACCTTCGGCGGAATGACAATCTATTTCAATCCAGTACTTCCGAAACCACCACTACCTCGATCGGTTTCTTCCAACACATCTACTTCTTCCCAATTAGCACGTTCATGTTTCGCAACTACCAATTGTGCGATTCGCTCCCCATTTTCAATTGTAAAATCCTCATTTGATAGATTTATCAGAATAACTCCTATTTCACCTCTGTAGTCGGCATCGATTGTGCCTGGCGCGTTTAAAACTGTTATTCCCTTTTTTGCGGCGAGACCACTTCGAGGTCTAACTTGTGCTTCATAACCAATTGGCAGCTCTATAAACAACCCTGTTTTAATTATTGCCCTTTGCAAGGGTTTTAGCGTAGATGACTCTACTACAGAAGCCCGTAAATCCATTCCCGCAGAAAACATTGTTTCATAGGATGGTAAAGGGTGCTCTGATTTGTTAATAATTTTTATTTTCATAAACTAAACTGACCTTTCGAATTTTATTATTTTGCCAATATCCTTTTTATATCTTCCTTTTCATTTAAATAAATCAATAGCAAAAATACCAATAATAAAGTGGTTCCTACCATTAAATTTCTGTCGAAAACGTAAAATGACAATGTTCCAAATCCGGCGGAAAGTGCCATATATCCTGTAATTTTCTTCACATTATAAGGAACCGCATAATATTTTCTTCCGAAGTAATAGGACAATATCATCATTGTTCCATAAGCGGCCAATGTTGCAATCGCTGATCCCACATAACCTATACTAGGGATTAGCGCAAAATTAAGAATCAAGGTAATTATCGCTCCAGTAATAGAAATATAAGCACCAAACTTTGTGCGATCGGTTACCTTGTACCAAACTGAAAGATTGTGATATATCCCAAGACACAAATTTGCAAACAATATAATAGGAACAATAGATACCGCAGCCCAATAGTCACTATCCTTGATTAAGATTCTCTTAAAAAAATCTAGATATACAATTACAAAAAGCATGATAAAAGAGCCAAAAATGGTAAAATACTTGGTAATAGTTGCATAGGTGTCCTTCGCCTTCGCATTTTTGGAATGATTAAAGAAAAAAGGCTCAATCCCAAGACGAAATGCAGTGGCAAATAATGTCATAAATACTCCTAGTTTATAACACGCCGCGTAGATACCAACTTCAGACGAAGCAATATCTGGCGGAAGTAAATAATTAAGTAAAATCTTGTCGAAGGCTTCGTTAATAGAAAAAGCAATTCCGGCAATAAGAACCGGGAAAGAATACTTGATCATTTGTTTCCAAATAAAAGAATTGAACCTGAAACCTATTTTAAAATACAATGGCATTACTACCAACAAGGTTACAGCACTTGCGATTAAATTAGAAATGAAAACATAGGCTATTTTATTTTCTTCAGCATAAATAGTTGCCCAAAAAGAACTGGTGTCATTTAAAGCCAACCTCGGAAGAATTAAGAAGAAAAATAGATTGAATCCCAAGTTTACAGAGACATTGAAAATCTTAATAATTGCATAGCGCAGTGGTCTTTCGTTGGCCCGAAGCCATACGAATGGCAGAACGGCAAGGGCATCCAAGGCAAGAATGAATATTGCGTACAAAATATAATCCACTTTAAAATCCAAAAAACTTGAAAGAGGATCTCTGATCAATAAAAGAACCGCGACAAAAGCCAAGGTTGAAACAGTTAAAGAAGTAAGGGCAGTTGATTGTACGATTTCCTTTTTTGAAGCATCCTTATTGATAAACCGAAAGAAAGCTGTTTCCATTCCGTAAGAAAGGAGGACATTCCCTAGAATAAGATACGACATTAAGGTTGCGTAAATACCGAAGGCAGAAGTTGTTAATTCTGCAGTGTATAGTGGGACCAAAACAATACCTAAAGCTCGCGGTAAAACCGTCGCTAAGCCGTAAATAAATGTTTGCTGAAAGAGTTTTTTAAAAACGCTCAATGCTGAGTAGGTTTATTAGGTAAAAGTATAGAAATTAAGATTGTGCGACAACACTTTAGATTAATCCTTAAAACGAAGAAATGAAAAAGAGGGCATTAAAAAGTTCTATAACTTCCTGTCAAATCCCATGAAGCTTGAAAGTCTTTTAGGGCATATAATTTAGTTTCTATTCGCAGCCGGATAAGCGATTCTCGGTTTTATTACAACATCAGAAACTGTAAAAAACTTGGCCGTGCCGCCCACACTATACTTAATTACGGCTTCGTTGCTCCCTAATTCAAACGGAAAAGCAGGTGCAGGTGCGTTTTTAGCTTCTTTTGTGGGATCGCTGTCCATAATTATATCTCGTCCAGGAAGAGTCTTATATGACCCCACAAATACCTTAGCATTATTACCTGCTTGTCTTACTAAAAATATTTTCTTCGCAAAATAAATATTCTCTATTTTAAGGTTTTCATTTAGGCTATCAAAAGTAACATGAACATTTGTTCCGGAACCACCTTCTTTAACTCCAGCCACCCAGTCTTGTGCAAATATTTCAGAAATAGTGAATGGTGGGTTCTCTTCAAATGAAATAGTTTTGCTCTGTTGCGAGCTTCCACAGTTTGAAAAACTAACTAAAAGAAAAGTCATGCCGAAAAATGTGAAAAAATGCTTTATATGTATCATACTTCGAATTTATAATTTAAAATCTAATCCTAAAAATACTGCGATTCCATCCGCTGCATTCTCATCAATCGTAATGTTCCTTGCATTAAAATATGGTAAGGTCAACTTCACAAACAACTTCTCGTGCAGCTTATAATTCGCCCCAGGCCCAACACTAAAAACTATTAAAGCACTATTTTGAATTACTCCTCTCGTTCGATCTTCAAAACCAAAGCCATATCCCAGATTTCCAAAAACATTGAATTTTTCCTTATTGACAAAATAGTACTGTATCGAAGGTATAAATCCATACGAACGAATCGTAGTTCCGCTATTATTCTTAATTATTGTATTATTCGAGCTAAAAAAACTTCCCATTAAAGAAACCCTGTTCGAAACAAAGAACTCAAACCCAGCCAGCCCAATAACTCCAACATCATCATTATCCCCTTGAGTGGTTGGAAATGGCGAAGCTGTCACTGAAAGACTCATATCTCCTTTTTTAACCTGAGCAAACATGCCTGAAGTACCTAACATTAGATAAAAAACAACTAATAAATTTCTAATTATCATAAACCTGTTCTGTTATTGTGAAATTAAACAAATATTATTCCATAAAAAAAGCCTTTCGAAATTCGAAAGGCTTTTAGAAAAAAATTTTTTAGATACTATCCAGCCAATGCCTCAGCTCCACCAACGATTTCAAGAATTTCGTTAGTAATTGCAGCTTGACGCGCTTTGTTATATTGCAATTTGAGTGCATCTCTTAACTCCGTTGCATTATCTGTTGCTTTATGCATAGCAGTCATACGTGCTCCATGCTCACTTGCCACAGAATCACGAAGGGATTTAAACAATTGAGTTTTTAAACTCTTCGGAATTAATCCTTCTACGATCTCTGCTTTTGAAGGTTCAAAGATATAATCTGCCGTTGTATTCGTTTCAGAGACTTTCGGAGGTAAAATGGGTAAAAACTGCTCGGTTAATATAAACTGAGTCGCGGCATTTTTGAAATTGTTATATACTATTACAATTCTATCGTACTTATTATTGGCATATAGATCCATCAACTGCTCAGCAATCTCAGAAGTAGCATCAAAAGATAAATCATCGAATATGGCAATGTTATTTTCAATCACATTTCCTGATTTCTTAAGAATATCATTTCCTTTCTTACCAATGGTAAAGAAGTCGACTTTATTATCTACATAAGTGACCTCAGCTAAGACTTTAGCCTGCTTAATAATGTTACTATTAAATGCCCCTGCCAATCCACGGTTAGATGTAATGGCAACTACTAATACATTATTTAATTCGCGTTGTTCTGAAAATACCCCTCCAGTATCACTATTTAAAGTAGCACTCAGGTTTTGCAATAGCTCAGTAAGCTTTTCAGAATACGGACGCATTGCGGTAATAGCGTCCTGCGCTTTTTTCAACCTTGCAGCCGATACCATTTTCATAGCACTGGTTATCTGCATGGTTGATCCAACCGAAGCAATTCTATTTCTGATTTCCTTAAGATTCGCCATTTTTCTTGGTTTCGTCATTCCGCATTTGAGACGGAATCGTATTAATTAAACCTAAACTACCCTTATGTGTATCCTGCCTGTGCAGGATACACACGTTGAATTATTTTTTATATTTCGCAGATAAATCGGCGGCCACAGCTCTGATAACGTCAATTGACTCGTCGGTAAGTTTCCCGCTCTTCAATGTGTCTAACGTATCTTTATGCTTAGCGTTCATCATCTCTAAGAAATCTCTTTCAAATTCTTTTACTTTTTCAACAGGTACATCACGCAATAAGTTCTTAGAACCTGCATAGATAATCGCCACCTGATCTTCAACGGTAAAAGGATCGTTTTGAGCTTGTTTCAAAATTTCAACATTACGTTGCCCTTTTGAAATTACATTCATTGTAGCCGCATCCAAATCCGATCCAAACTTGGCAAATGCTTCTAATTCACGATACTGAGCTTGATCTAACTTCAAAGTACCTGCAACCTTCTTCATCGATTTAATCTGTGCATTACCTCCTACACGAGATACTGAAATACCTACGTTAATTGCAGGACGAACTCCAGCGTTAAACAAATCACCATCTAAGAAAATTTGTCCATCAGTAATTGAAATTACATTGGTTGGAATATATGCCGAAACATCTCCCGCTTGTGTTTCAATAATAGGAAGTGCCGTTAATGAGCCACCACCTTTTACAAGAGCTCTTATGCTCTCTGGAAGGTCATTCATCTCTTTAGCAATTCCATCATCGGCGATAATTTTTGCCGAACGCTCTAACAACCTAGAGTGAAGGTAAAATACATCTCCAGGATAAGCTTCACGTCCCGGCGGGCGACGTAATAATAAAGATACTTCACGATACGCTACCGCTTGCTTCGATAAATCATCATATATAATTAAAGCAGGACGACCTGTATCTCTAAAGTACTCACCAATTGCAGCGCCTGCGAAAGGAGCATAAACTTGCATTGGAGCAGGATCTGATGCATTCGCAGCAACAATTGTAGTGTATGCAAGAGCTCCTTTTTCCTCTAGTACCTTAGCTATATTCGCTACAGTTGAGGCTTTTTGACCAATTGCTACATATATACAATATACTGGCACTCCAGCATCGTAAAATTCTTTTTGGTTTAGAATGGTATCGATACAAACAGTTGTTTTTCCTGTTTGACGGTCACCAATAACCAACTCACGTTGGCCTCTACCAACTGGGATCATTGCGTCAATAGACTTAATCCCTGTTTGTAATGGCTCCGTAACTGGTTCTCTATAAATTACACCCGGTGCCTTACGCTCCAATGGCATTTCGTAAGTTTTACCAGATATAGGTCCCTTCCCGTCGATAGGTATTCCAAGTGTGTTTACAACACGACCTACAATTCCTTCCCCAACTTCAAGAGAGGCAATACGTTGTGTACGTTTTGCTGTGGCTCCTTCTTTAATTTCTTTAGAAGGTCCTAACAATACCACTCCAACATTATCTTCTTCAAGATTCAATACGATTCCTTCAAGACCTCCTTCGAATTCTACTAATTCTCCGTATTGTGCATTTGCAAGTCCGTAAACTCGAGCGATACCATCACCTACAGTTAATACAGTTCCTACTTCGTCTAATGAAGCTGTTGCTTCATATCCTGAAAGTTGTTGTTTTAAAATTGCTGAAACTTCAGCTGGTTTAACTTCTGCCATTCTATTTTAGATTTTAGATGTTAGAATTTAGAAATAATACTAAATGCTGAACCTCTACTATTACAAACTTTTCCTTAAATATATACTTATAGTCCGAAGCTTTATGCAAAGAACTATAATGATTTACTAAATTCTCTTTTAATATTTCCTAATTGATTTGCAATACTTGCGTTGTATTGTAAATCTCCCACGCGAAGGATAAAGCCTCCTATTATTGAAGGGTCAATTTCTTTGTTTAGCGTAACGCTAGTGCTTCCGGTTAGGTCTTTTACTTTAGCTAAAACTTTTTCCTCAAGTGCAGGGGTAAGCGCAACTGCTGTAATCACCTTAGCAACCTTTACACCTTTGGACTCATTATATAAGTCGATATAACTAGATGCTACAGCACTAAGAAGTGGTATTCTCTTGTTATCAACTAATACCTGAATCAATCGTTTTGTCGTATCTGATTGCTTTTCAAAAATAGAAAGCAAAACTTCCTTTTTATCATTCGATTTTACAACTGGACTCTTTAGCACAGAACGTAACTCTTTACTACCTTGAATGGTAGCATACACAGATTTCATATCGTCGAACATGACCTCAGCTACTTTCGTATCGGTGGCTTGTTGTAATACTGCTTTAGCGTAACGTATTGCTGCTTTACTACTCATTTCTTTATTAGTTTAATGTAGCGTTACCCAACATATCCTCGACTAATTTTAATTGCTTATCTGTATCTGAAAGCTCGCTTTTCATTACTTTTTCAGCAATTTCAATAGACAATGAAGCTACTTGACTTTTCAATTCCGCTACTGCAGCTTTCTTTTCACTTTCTATAGCTGCTTGCGCTTGCGTGATCATTTTATCTGCAGACTCTTTTGCTTCATCTTTAGCATCGGCGATCATCTTTACTTTGATCTCACGCGCTTCCTTCATCATCAATTCTCTTTCTGCACGAGCTTCTTTTAGTATACGCTCATTATCGGCAGTAAGGTTTTGCATTTCAAGTTTTGCAGCTTCAGCAGATGCCAGCGCTTCCTTGATAGATTGTTCTCTATCATTTACGGTTCCTACGATAGGTTTCCAGGCAAATTTTTTCAGAAGAAAAAATAAAATTGCAAACGAAATAAATGTCCAAAACAATAAACCTACATCCGGAGTAACTAAATCCATTTCTATATTTTTTTAAATTCCTTAATACTTAAACATAAAACTGGCGCAACCAACCGTTGCGCCGAGTTTTCTTTACTTCGCAATAAGTGATACAACCACCGCAAAAAGTGCAACCGCCTCAACGAAGGCGATTAATACAATTGCAGAAGACTGAATTTTCCCTTGCATTTCTGGCTGGCGCGCAATAGCGTCCATTGCCGATCCACCAATTCTACCAATACCGATACCGGCACCAATAGCTGCTAAACCAGCTCCAATTGCTGCAAAAGGAACGTAACTTGCTACGTCTTGAATTAATGCTAAACTCATAGTGTAAATATTTAAAAATTAATTAATGTTCATGTTCTTCCATGGCCGACCCAATGTAAAGGGCAGAAAGCATGGTAAATATATATGCCTGTATGGCAACTACTAAAACCTCAATAAGACTTATAAATACCGCAAAGAAAACTGAGGCTGGTGATATCCAAACCGTCTTTGCAATAAATATCAAAGAGATTAAACTTAATACAATAATATGTCCTGCTGTAATGTTCGCAAACAAACGAATCATTAGAGATATAGGCTTAATAAAAATTCCGATAAATTCGATTGGAGCTAAAAATAATTTCATTGGCACCGGTACTCCTGGCATCCAAAAAATATGTTTCCAATAATCTTTATTCCCGTGTATCGTTGTTATCACAAAGGTGATGACAGCAAGAACACCAGTAAACGCAATATTTCCACTTAGGTTTGCACTAAAAGGAAAGAAAGGAACCAAGCCCATTACGTTGTTAATCCAAATAAAGAAGAACAAGGTTAAGAGAAATGGCATAAATTTTCTATAATTTTTCTCTCCTATATTAGGTATAGCTACCTCATCTCTAATAAAAACTACTAGTGGCTCTGTGAATTTAGCGATCCCTTTAGGCACTCCATTTGAATCATACCTTCTAGCTGAAAGACCAAAAATCCAAAAGAGTAATAGAATTGAAAGGAACATTGAAAACACCAACTTAGTAATGGAGAAATCCATTGGATGTGCATTCTCAGGATGCGCCTCTGCATTCATAGTTAAGTAAGAACCATCCGCACTAGGCTCTGAAGCAGCATAATAGATTTCTTCGTGAAACTTAACAAATCTCTGCCCATTTCTTTCAACAATCACACTTCCCGTATCATCGTGATGAAATTCGCTTGACATAAATGTAACTATTCCATTCTCCGTCCATAATATTACAGGCAATGGAATCGAAATGGCGTGACCGTCCCAATCCATGATATGAAACTCATGTGCATCTTTAATATGATGCATGATCATGTTTGTTACGTCGAATTCTTCCCCTTCAGAATCAGATGAAGCTGCAAAAGAGGGAGTAGATACTAAAATAAAAAACACCCCTATAACGAGGTTTCTAATGGAAGTAAAATGAGTTGTTTTCAATATCGTTCTTTTGCGTTCCTGAAATTTGGTGCAAATGTACTAACATTAAATAAACTGACAAACCAAAAATTACTTTGTTTGTGCGTCTTTTAGAAATTTATCGAGCATTTTTATTTCAAATCCTAAAAAAAGAAAATATGCGACGAAAAAGTTAATCACCTCAGTTGTAGAATGCTCCGACTTACCAACAAAAAGCGGCAATAAGAACACTATCGCTAACCCCATTTTTACTATGGTTAATACTAAAAATGTATTATATACTTTAGACTCATCGGTCGCTACTTTGTGATTAATTATCGCAAAAACAATCAATACTAAAACCAGATTGAAGACATATATCCCCCAAATAGGCAGGTAAAGGTCTATTTCAGAATAAAAATTTAAAAATATATAGTAATGGATTCCACACAATAACAAGCTAAATACTAGTAGTTTAAGGGAAAAATGAACAATGTCTTTAAGCATAAATATTACTTTTCTTTTGTAGAATTAACTTGTCGGACAACATAATACATGGAAATACCAACCGACGCTAAGCTGCATATTATGGTAAAAGTTGAATATTCATTGGGATACATCTCATCAAGTCTTACCCCTCCGAAGGAGCCTAGTACAATGATTACAACCATTTGAAAGGCTATACCAGAAAAACGAGCATAGGTGTTAAGACGGTTGGCCTTCTTTTTTTTGGGTTCTTTGGGCTCTGTCAAAAGGATGATTTTGAGATTTTTTAATTTCCTTGTTTCTCACCATTGATGAGACCTCCTTGTTGGTTTTATTGGTGCCTTTCATGATGCAAGAGACATTAAAAGTTGCGCCTGGTTCAACAGCTAGTTTACCAGCAACCACATCTCCTTCTATAAAAGCAGTAGCTTTCAGGCTAAGTGTATTATTGATCTTTAAAGTACCAAGAATCTTACCTTCTATATCTGCATCTTCGCAGGTAAGAGAGCCTTTTATTAAACCTGTTTTGCCTAAAAAAACTTTCGAAGGGGTACTCACATTGCCTTCAATTACACCATCAATTCTAAAAAAACCGTTAGATTGAATATCGCCAACAATGTTTGTTCCTTCGTTTATCCGGTTTTGACTTGTAACAGGATTAACACTATTCTTCTTTTTCTTTTCTGAAAACATAATAAGCTATTTTTGAGAGTCAGACTCCTTTTCCTCTATTGTATCTTTGTTAAGGTAATCTGCCAGATTCTTATGTATTTGAACAATCTTATAATTTTCGGTAGCTATTTCAAAATATGGTTTCTTAATTTTATAATCTTTATGCTCTGAAAGAACTTGTCCAAATCCTCTAGCGCCAAGTTTTGAGTTCAATCCGTGAACTACTACCAATTGATTTTCAGCAGAATAATAGTCTACTGAAGTATCGAAGTCATACTTGAAAAATATAATTGCTTTTTTCAACTTCTCTAACATTTCATTTGCTAATTCAGATTCTGTCCTACTATATTGATATACCAATTTAAAACTATCACTACTCTCATCATCAATAAACTCTTTACTCGCTAAGCGTGTAAGAACGCTCGAATAAATATCCTGAGCTTGTTTTCCTTCATCACTATTTGGGTAATTAAGAGCAATAAAGTTTAAGGCCTTTTTATACACTTCATAACCCTGTTGACGTCCCAAAGCTGTAGCCTTCAACAACTCTAATTTAGGAATAATATCATTTCCGTTATAGGTAGTAATGTATTCATCACAGGTGTCTATGACGAGCTGATATTTAGATGCTTCAAAGTCTTTGTACAATTTTTTATACTTAAATTCTGGACTTGACTCATCGGTTGCAAGCGATGAGTTTGGATTTCTTAAAATTTCTGCATAGCGTGAATCACTATGATTAGCTAAGATATCGTTCTTATACTGTAATTCTAAGGCTTCGTTATTTAATTCGCCATAGATTTTATACAGATTGTACTTCGAAGGTAAAATCAAACGTTCCTCCGGACTATAGGAAAGTAGTTTTTCTAATCGATTTGCTGCCAGGTTATACTCTTTAAATTTTTCTTTATATATTAGTCCTAATTGATAGTAGGCAAAATTCCTGCCTTTAGCAATGCTGTCTATTACTATCTGATCGGTAGGAATTCGTGATATATATGTTTCTACCTTAAACTTTTCATTTTCAGCTATCGGAATTTGTTCAGCAGCGGCTACATCGTCAATCTCTCCCAATGCACTTTGTTTACTCGAAACTCTCCAATTATCTTCTAACTTCCTATCACCCCATATTTTTCTAAACTCCTGCTTACCATAAGAAACAGTAGAGGAATTATAAAAATAAAACTTGCCGCCAGGTTCAGTCGCTTCTGCCTTTTTACCTTTTTTGTAAAATTCGTTATTTGCAATTCCTTGCTCTGCCTTCACATTTGCGATCGAATCTGCTAATGCTTGAGCCTTAAGTTTTGATGTAAAATCTGTGAAGTAGGCTAGTTGTTCTACCTCACTCATATTTGCAATTCGCAAGATACTATCATTAAGAGCAGCAATATCTTCATACTTTATTACGTCATCAAGATTCTCTCTTTTCTTCTTAATACGCCTCCATTGTCGTGTGTTTTCAACTAAATTGGTAAGCGTACTATCGTAGTAAGATCCTGCAATTTTATATTCTGCATCATCAAAATTTATTTCTGCCAATGTCTGATAATTAACTGCTTGTAAAACCTTATCCTCTGTAAAAGCCTGAATTGATTCATTGTAGTATATAACAGCTGTTTGTATACTATCACTGTTTCTATAATACTCTCCCATTTGATTATAAATCTTATCGAGGTATGGACGATTTTCACGATCATCCTTTAGATCCCACAGCAATTCTAGTTGTGAAATGCGGTCTTCTCTATTATAATCGAAATTTTTAGCTTTTGCGATATGCGCGGCAATCATATAAACTCTTGGTGACTTACGGTTCAGATCAATGACCTCATCGAAAGCAAGATTTGCACTGTCTTTATAACCTAGCCGATTATACAATTGCCCTTTTATGTATGCGTACCTTCCTTTAAGCTCATTATCTCGTACATTTTCGGAAGCCAATTTCATAAAAGGTAGCGCCTCAGGTAAGGAGTCTAAATTAATATATGCTTGAGCAATAATAGCCGAAGCATCTGCCAATACATCATCATCTAATTCTACTTCTTCAAACATTTTCTGAAGATTCACTAAAGCAACCTCCTCATTTTTTAATCTTATATTCGTTTTAGCCTTCCAGATTTTAGCCATATTGATACCATCACTTGTAGCATATTTATCTAAAATAAAATTAAATGCATCCATCGCGGGAATAAACCTAGAATCATAGTAACGTGATTTTCCTAACAGCAAATAAGCCTCATCTATCTGAGGGTTGTATTCCGTTCCGTCTATATAAATAGCATGTTTTTGTATTGCCAATACGGCCTTTTCTTCCGCACGATTAAAATTTGGATCTTTAGATTCTCCAGGAAGGATGTTGTCTTCATTCAATTCAATACGCTCGACTGGTAGAATTTCCCAAAAATTATCGCGATACGTAAGTGACAGTTCTTCTTTTCCTTTTTCGTAAGCCACGCCACCGTTATACAGCGCATTAAATTCTGCTGAGACTGCGTGCGAATTTCTATTTAAAAAATTGTTTTTTTTACGTCCACACGCTACTAAAATCAAGATTGCAAGTAAGACGAATGTAATTTTATAGATACCGTTCAAAATTCTTTCAATTTATATGATATACTAACTTAAAAGCTTTGTCTTTAGTATATAAACCGCTGTTAGAACGGTAAAAATACACTTCTTTTTTCTAACTAGTAGATTATTGCTTCAAAAAATCAACAGGAATGCTCCCCTCAATACCCGTTAAACATAATTTCCTTCGTATTTTTGCCAAAAATTTAAAAGGTTTGAAAACATTTTACCCATTAGTTATTTCAGAAGTAAAACAAGAAACCCCTAATTCTGTTTCTCTTAGTTTTATAATTCCTGAAAGTTTAAAAGAAACATTTTTATTTAAGGCTGGTCAATATATTACTATTAGGCACAATTCTAATGGAAATGAAATAAGAAGAGCCTATTCTATTTGCAGCCATCCATCAAGTGGCGTTCTTAAAGTTGGAATTAAAAGAGTAAAAGGAGGTGTTTTTTCTGAATTTGCTAATTCACAATTACAAGCTGGCGACAAACTTGATGTGATGATGCCTGGAGGAAAATTCATTTTAAATCCAAACCCTCAGCTCTCAAAAAATTATGCTGCCTTTGTTGCGGGAAGTGGAATTACTCCAGTGTTATCCATTATCCAAACCGCTCTAGAAGAGGAGCCCAATAGTACTTTTTCATTGGTTTATGGGAATCAGACGGAAAAAGGGACCATGTTTCAAAAAGAACTGCATGGTTTACAGCAAACCTACCCGAAACGCTTAATGATACAGTTTGTCTACAGTAGGGAAGAGGTTGGGAGTGCTCTCTTCGGGAGAATCGACCGGGCGATGGTAAATTTTCTTCTAAAAAATAAATTTAGGGATATCAATTTCAATGATTTCTATCTCTGTGGACCCGAAACAATGATCGATATTGTTTCCTCTACTTTGAAGGCAAATCACGTGAATACCAAGCAAATTCACTATGAGCTTTTCACTACTGCTGAGGGTGATTTACTGGTCCAGCCTCATGAGGGTGATACAACAATAACCATTATTGTCGATGATGAAACGGAAACATTTACAATGCCTCAAAACAAATCAATTTTAGAGGCTGCATTAGCCAATAAAATTGATGCTCCGTATTCTTGCCAAGGAGGAATTTGTAGTACCTGTATTGCCAGAATAAAAGAAGGCAAAGCCGAGATGCGTAAAAATCAAATTTTAACTGATAGCGAAATTGCTGACGGTCTAATTTTAACTTGTCAGGCACATCCTACCAGCGCAACTTTGATAGTAGATTATGACGACGTCTAGTTAATTTAATAAAGTGAACTAAATTATTTTCAAAATCCTTTCTATGATATCATCAGGAGGTATGCTGGCAATTGCTTTTTCATATTCCTTCGGAAACTTATTGCCATAAATCGAGGTAGGAATTAAAGGATACTCTTCTTGGCTTGCTAACAATTGATTTTCTTCTGGCTGTTGAAAAGGCGTGAAACCTGCGTAAGGATGGGTTACTCCCCAAAGCGTGAGCGTCGGTATTCCAAAGAGCGCGGCCAAATGTCCATTTCCACTATCCATAGAAAGCATAGTATCTAAATTAGAGATTAATGCCAATTCTTCTTCAAATGAAAACACATCGGCAACTGAGGTAACACTTTCAAATTGGTTTTCTAATTCCTTTAGAAGTTCCTTTTCATCTTTGCCGCCGCCAAACAAAAAGACTTGATATTTGGATGTTGCGTCCAACTTTATAATTACTTCCGTCATCATACTCAAGGGATACATTTTACTCTTGAAGGCTGCAAAGGGAGCAATTCCGATTAGTTTTTTGGGTTCCGGTCCAATCAATGTATTGAGGTTTGGACCCAAGTTTTTCTTTTCTGGAAATTGATGTATATTTAAATCTATTGGAAGCCCCAAGTTTTCGAAAACATCGGCATATCGCTGATGTGTAGACTTTAAAGGTTTAAAATTTCTATGTTCGGACTTCGTTAGTTCCTTTTTTTCAGCCCGTCCTTTATCTACTGATGCCGTTTTAATTCCGCTAAACCCTAATAAATTAGTAATCACTTTCGACCGAATCACTGAATGTAAATC
The DNA here is from genome assembly GCA_047614245.1 of Flavobacteriaceae bacterium. Taxonomy (GTDB): domain Bacteria; phylum Bacteroidota; class Bacteroidia; order Flavobacteriales; family Flavobacteriaceae; genus Ulvibacter. The sequence continues at coordinate 13,524 of JBLHIC010000015.1, read as the reverse complement.
TGCAACGGCGTCGATTCCCAGCTTTTTTGCTTCCTTGGCAAGTTTCAGTAATCCTATTCCTTTGTGTTTTCCATAAACATCTGCCTCCAAGAATTTAATATTAGGAATCCCATCAAAAAGAGGTTTGTAAAATGCCCTCGAAACCACAGTAAGTTTGAGTTCAGGATAGGTTTTTGCAACGACCCTTAACACAGGCACAGTCATCGCAACATCGCCAAGAGCAGAAAGACGAATTACGAGTATGTGGCTAGGTCTTTTCATTTGTTATTCCCCCTAGAAATAGGGGAAGTGTACACTATTTTACACTCCTTAAAACTGGATTCAATTCATCGTCGTTGTACATTTTCATTTGTTTGTACACCTTCATATATTTTGTTCCCTTATCGATATCTTCTAATAGTTGATCAATTGCTGTGCTTAAATCAACGCGTTGTTCGAGCAATATATTTAACTTCACTTGGCACGCAGATCTGTGTTTGTCTGAAGCATTTTGTCTTGTAGCTTCTTCGTTCATATGATACACCTTCAAAGCTAAAATTGAAAGGCGATCTACCCCCCATGCTGGACTTTCGGTATTGATCGTAGCATCATCATTCGCTTTGGTGTTTTTATATTTCTCTAAAAAATAGCTGTCTATATATTCGACCATATCTGTGCGATCCTGATTGGAGGCATCAATTTGTCGTTTTAGAGTGAGGGCTGCTACAGGGTCAATATTTGGATCGCGAATAATATCTTCGTAATGCCACTGTACTGTGTCAATCCAAGATTTTCTGTACAATAAATGTTCGAGAAGATTATTGTCCTTGTGATAAGGGTTTGAAAAAGCTTGGTCGACAGAATTAATTAGGTGATATGTATCTATAACTTCTGCAAAAATTTTATTGGCTAACTCACTGAACATATTCTTATTTATTTATTTGTTGTTTTTATCGTTTCTCTAAAATATGCAAAAACTCCGTCGTTTCTGATGCTTTATGATTTCGGTTTTCCGATTTATCTGCTTTAAACCTCCGGTAGTTTTTTGTTTCTAAATGATATTTACCAAAACGTTCCATCACACCTTTAACTTCATCTCTCGACATTAATCCTTCATTATTATAACTCAAGAAAACATAGCGGAATTGAGCATCCTCAATTAATTGAGTAAAGGTTTTCAGCACTTTGCTTTTGCGGCAATACTCGCTTTTGTAATAGTCGCGCAATCCTGTTTTCCCCTTAGGGACAAAGGTATCATATTTTGCAATAGTATTAAGCAAATGATAGTTAGCGCCATACTGTCGAGTATTATAAGGAGGGTCTAAATATAAAATATCTCCTTGAATGTCTCTTATCAACATATTACTGTCTTGTTGAAACACTTTGTGAGCGTTCTTCGTTTTCTGAAAATTGGCTGGGGCCAAAACAAATGGCTTTGCTGCAGAAGCTTTAATCTGCTTTAGGTAAGCGCCATAAATTGAAGCCGTGTTAGCAACCTTGTCTGCACTTTCCAACAAAGAAGCAAGTAGAAAAAAATACTGACCATCGGAAATTTTTGAAGCATTTTTCCAAATTTCAAGTTGGGCTCGAACGACGTCTATTTTCTTTCCGTTTTCCGAATTGAAGTAATTTCTACCTGCCGATCCACCTTGAGAATACTCTTGAAAAACAAATCCTTTTTTTGGAGTTAAATTATTCAACTGTTCTAGTAGTTCTTTCGAAGGAAAATCGATAATATTCCCAATATAATTTCTATTTAAAACATAACTGTAATACTCAATGTCATTAGCAATGACCTCTTTTACAAAAGGTTTAAAAGTTCTTCCCACGATTCCGGTTCCTGCAAAGAGATCACAAAAAACAATTTGTGACAAGTCGTTTCCCGTGACATTTGTTACGATGTCAAAAATAAACGAAGATAATTTGTTTTTGGAGCCTATATAATTCATTGTACTGCCCAAATAATATCTCTAAGGGTCAATGTATTCTCTGCAAAAGTAAAAGAATGTAATTGAGTGTGCGAAAAATGAGCTACATATTTTTGGATTCCGTGACAAGCACAGAATGACAGAATTAACCCGATAGAATGGTGTATGCTGGCAGCGCTCTGTCTCATAAAAGAAATGCAATTATGGGAAGCAGGACTGCAAGCCATAAAAGCATCTCTTTAAACCAAAATTCCTTCTTAATTTCTATATAATTAGTTATTATAATAACGAGTGGACCAAAAATAAAAATAGCCTCAGCTCCAGTCTTTTCTGGTGATGCTAAAGCAACTGCCAATGAAACCACTGTCGAAACAAGGATTATAGTTGCATTGGGTCTATCCTTCTTCTGCAAAAATACCAGATTTACAAAACGTGCTATTCCTGCCCAAATTAGAAGAGCCATGATTACAGTTATTGGAAGTAATACACTGATTTGATTATAAGCCGAAAAATCAAAACTAGGCGCCAATCTCCATGCAGATAACCAGGCAAAGGAGCCTGAAACCAGCAAATAATAGCAGATTGCCAAAATGAACATCGTTGCAAAACCAACAATTGGAATCAATAATTGCTTATAATTGACACCTCTTCTTCGAAGCAAGGCAAAATATAGGAGTAGAAAGAAGAGCAGGCTCCAGAAATAAAAGAAGGAGGCCAATGTGATCCATAACGAAGCATCAAGTATTTTTTTCTTAACATTCTTCTCCGATCGAAAGCTCAAAATTCTTCGGAGCGCTAAAAAATGGAAAAGCACAACAAATATGACATACTGCGACAAAAAAATAGCAGGAAGAGCCAGAAGAAAACAAGTGAACAGCAGTATGCCAAAGGTGTTGTTTTTGGTAAGATGATTTTTTCTAATAAAAAAATCTAGCAACAGCATTAGGAAGATCGTAGCTATAGCTAAACCAACATTTTCAATCAAGGATGACCATTCTAAATCATTCTTTTCTAACTTAAAAATTGAAACAAAAGAGCCTATAAATATAAAAACTGTAAGAATTAGGTAATTTATAGGGTTAGATTTACCAAAAAAGCTTGTAAGCATGGAGGTTAATTTATACTTTTGCGTTGTAAATATAAAGATATGACTTGGAAAGGAGTTTTTGAAGGAATACAATCCATTGCTGAAGATGTATTATTTTTACCGTACAATATGCTCCGAGCTATTGAATTGGATAATTGGTGGTTGGCTAATATTGTGTCTTGGACTTTGATGCTTATTGGATTTGTTGCGTTTATCTATTGGATGGGTCAATTGAAAAAATTCAATGACAATGATGAAGAAGACAAAACATCTACTTCGCATTCATTCTTAGGATAAGAATTACAGATCAAAACCTATATCGGTACGATAATTCATCCTGTCAAAAGATAGTTTCTCTATGTTTTGATAGGATTTTTTTATTGCCTCCCGGTAATCCGAATCCAAAGAAGTAACGGCCAAAACGCGGCCTCCATTTGTAACTACTTTTCCATCTTTTTCTGTGGTACCTGCGTGAAAAACTATAGAACCTGTTACATTATCTAATCCACTTATTTCTTTACTCTTTTCATATGCCTCAGGATAACCACCCGAAACCAACATTATTGTAGCTGCAGAACGATCGTCCAATTCAAGGTTAAGCAAATCTAGATCTTGATAATACGTCGCTTCGAATAGATCGACCAAATCAGTTTTTATTCTCGGTATTACTACTTCTGTTTCCGGATCACCCATTCGCACATTGTACTCAATTACAAACGGTTCATCACCCACTTTAATAAGACCTATAAAAACAAATCCCTTATAATCTATTTGCTCCTCTTTCAATCCATTCACAGTAGGTTTTACTATGCGTTCCTCGATTTTCTGCATAAGGATCTCATCTACAAATGGGACAGGAGAAATAGCTCCCATTCCACCAGTATTAAGCCCTACATCCCCTTCGCCGATTCTCTTATAATCTTTGGCAGTTGGCAGTATTTTATAGCCTTTTCCATCTGTAAGTACGAAAACACTTAGTTCAATCCCGTCAAGAAATTCTTCTATCACCACTTTTGAGCTGGCAGCACCAAATTTTGAATGAGCTAGCATGTTCTCTAATTCTTGTTTGGCTTCACTGAGATCACCAAGTATTAATACTCCTTTCCCAGCTGCCAATCCATCAGCCTTTAACACGTAAGGCGCCTTTAATGTTTCTAGAAATTGCTTCCCTTCTGCCAATGTTTCATTCGTAAAACTAGCATAGCCAGCAGTTGGAATCTGATGTTGTATCATAAATTCCTTTGCGCGTTCTTTACTTCCTTCTAAGGCCGCTCCTTGTTTTGAAGGACCAATAATCATTACTTTTTTTAAAGCATTTGAAGCAGAGAAATAATCTACAATTCCCTCCACCAAAGGATCTTCAGGTCCGACAATTACCATATCAATTTTATTGGCAATCACACAATTTTCAATGGCCTTAAAATCAGTGACCGAAAGCGCTATGTTTGTTCCAATTTGAGCTGTTCCAGCATTTCCGGGTGCAACGAATAGGTTTTTACAACGATTACTTTCAGCAATTTTATAAGCAATAGCATGCTCTCTACCTCCGGATCCTAATATTAAAATATTCATTAAAAAGCTAATTTAATTAGAATACAAAAGTAAATTATTTTGCCACGAATACACGAATTTAAAGTCAAGCTTTGACAAAGTTTGTAACTTTGAAAAATAAAGATCTCTTTTGAATTTATTTGAACTCACTTTAAGATTTAATGGTTTTCACATCGGTGAAGCAAAAAAGCGACTCAAGAAGATTCAAAACATCCCTGAAGAAGAATACGAAAAGTACATTATTGACGCGAGAAGAGAAATAGTTGATTTCCATTTAAAAGAGAATCCCTTTTACAAAACCCTTGTTGGAGAAAAAACTGTTTCAAATTGGGAAGAGGTTCCGATTATGCAAAAGAAGGACTTACAAAAACCATTAGCACAGCGTCTCTCGTATGGTTTTACCCCAAAAAACAGCTATGTAAACAAGACTTCGGGGTCGAGCGGACACCCTTTTATCTTTGCCAAAGATAAATCATGTCACGCTCTGTCATGGGCCGAGTTCATAGATCGGTATAGTTGGTTCAATATTCATTTAAACACTTCTTTACAAGCGCGATTTTACGGAATACCATTAGATGCGATTGGATATCAAAAAGAGCGTTTAAAAGATCGTTTGAGCAATCGCTATCGATTTCCCATTTTTGATCTGTCTGATGAAAAAAATGAACAATTTCTAAAAGCTTTCCGAAGAAAAAAATTCGATCACATAAACGGGTATACAAGCTCTATTGTATTGTTTGCAAAGTATTTGAAGAAGAACGATCTCATTTTAACAGCCATTTGTCCAACACTCAAACAATGTATCGTTACCAGTGAAATGTTATATGATGCTGATAAAGAATTATTAGAAACGACAATTGGTGTCCCTGTAATCAATGAATATGGAGCTAGTGAACTAGGAATCATTGCTTTTACAAATTCTGAAGACGAATTTATTGTTAATAGTGAGACGCTCTTTATTGAGATATTAGATGAAAATAATAAGCCCGTGCCCAACGGACAGTCGGGTCGAATATTTATCACATCTTTATATAATAAGGCGCACCCATTGATACGTTACGATATTGGTGATATAGGAGTTTTAGCAAAGAACAGCACCTTTAAAAAACCAATACTGGAGCGGCTCATTGGTCGTACCAATGATATCGCAAAACTCCCTAGTGGTAAAACCGTTCCCGGATTGACGTTTTACTATGTAACTAAAAGTGTTATTGAAGATAATGGAAACGTAAAAGAGTTCCTTATTGAGCAAATTACAATAGACACTTTTAGAATTGTATATGTTTCTGAAAGGGAGTTAACTTCGGAAGAGATGAAGGCTATAGAAAAAGCATCGCTTACGTATCTTGAAAAAGGTATAAAAATAGAATTTGAAAGGACTTCAATGCTCGATCGAAGTAATCGCGGAAAATTGAAGCAGTTTATCTCTAAAATATAGTATTTCAATTATTATTGTACGGTAAATAAACAAGACCACTTCGCAGCAAGAATCATGACTCATGACTCATGACTCAATTACAATTAGCCGAAAATAAAACCCTTCAATTGAATAAATATTTGAAGGACACTACCATTTTTCAATCTGCTTGGGTCGAATAAGAAAATATTCCCAGAAAAATCGAATTAGATAAAAAGCTGAAGCGATTCGTGAATGTCCTAAATGGAGCCGATAGAAGCTGAAGTTGTGAATCACGAGCGCTAATTTATTTCCACTCATGGAGCCCTTATGAATTCTGTAATAAGCCAAATCTTCTTGAAGCCCTAGCGCTGGTTTTTTGCTTCTTTTAATGGCTTCGAGCCATAACGCCCAATCCTGTCTTTTACGCATGCTAGGGGAGCTTATTTTACCCAGCGCGCTTGTTTTGTACATTCCGGTTAGATTTCCAATATAATTATTTGAATGTTGTTTCTTATATGATAGTGAGGCTAAAGCCTTTATTCTCTTGTTAATTGGTTCTGAATCTTCATCAATATGTACATAGCTTGTAAATGAAACATCACAATTATTAGCCTGCATAAATTGGAGTTGTTTTTCTAGTTTCTCCGAATGCCAAAGATCATCTGCGTCTAAAAAGGCAATATATTCTCCTTTTGCCAGACCTGCCCCTTGATTACGGCAATCGGACGCACCTTTATTCACATCGTTTCTAATGAAGTGGATTCGACTATCTGTTAGTTCTAACTTCTCGACAACTTGTGAGGATAAATCAGTCGAACAATCATCGACAATTAGTACTTCCCAATTCGAGTAGGTTTGGTTTTGAATACTTATGATAGTTTCGGCAATAAAATTTTCCGCATTATACAGGGGAGTAATAATGGAAATTAGAGGGTTTTGCTCAGGGCTAATATGCTTTTTCTTCTCCACGTAGGGCATTATAAACAGTCTGGAAGACAATTTTTATATCCAAGAGGAGGGACCAGTTTTCTAGATAGAAAATATCTAGTTTGACCCTTTTTATAATATCATTGTCCGTTTCTACCTCCCCTCTATAACCACTAACCTGAGCCAAGCCAGTAATTCCAGGTTTAATAAAATGGCGAACCATAAACTTGTCTATGCGCTCTGCATACATCAAGGTATGACTTACCATATGTGGTCGCGGACCTACTACAGACATCTCTCCTTTCAAAACATTAATAAACTGGGGTAACTCATCTATACTGGTCTTTCTAATAATTCTACCTACTCTTGTAACACGCTCATCTTGCTTTGTTGCTTGGTGAAGGTGAGCCTGCGGACTTGGATTCATTGACCGGAATTTATAACAATAAAACTCTTTGTAATCAAGGCCATTCCTTTTTTGTTTAAAAAATACTGGCCCATTAGATTCTAATTTAATTAATAGCCCCAAAATTGGTGTGAGCCAAGAAAGCAAGCCTATAATTATTGTTAAAGAAAGTAAAATGTCAAAAGTTCGTTTAATGAACTTATAAAAAGGTTCCTCGATTGGAATTTTTCGAAGTGATAGTATAGGCAATAAACCGTAATAAGTAAAGTCCAGCTTCTTTGTGTATATATCTTTATTGTCGGGGAGAAATTTTAGTATTTTTAAATTGTTATCGGCAAAATCAGTAATTTCGAGAAGCTCTTTATTGGTGTGCTCTCCTATCGAAGAATAAATTTCATCTATTTCATTGTTCAAAATATAGTCAAAACACTCCTTCAACTCAACTTTATCTTTACCGCGTAGATTAAATGTTTTTTGATGCTGGTATCCAAATTCTAAGTTATCAGTAAAGAATTTCTCTAACTGAGCTGTTTTTTTATTCTTCCCAATAATAACCGTATTTCTAAAGTTTCCCCTTAGGAGTCTTCTAAATTTTTTGAGTAAATAATAAATAGTTAACTTGAAAATACTAATGAATAGAAAGACTAAAACTATATACTTAAAGATTTCTTTTGGATCATTATACACCTCATTGTATAGACCAAAAAAAGCAAAAATGATAAGCGTAAAGAGAACCGATTGTTTGCCAATTAAAGAAATAATTTTCACAACCTCAGTGAATCTGTAAATTTCATAAAAACTCGATCTAAATGATACCAGAATCCAAGCGATTGAAGTAAAGAATGCAAAGTTCAATATCTGAAAATTATCAGAAAAGCATATATATGCAAGCACATTGATTATTGATAAATCAATGATGTATGATAAAGGCCTTAGATACCCTGAAAATCTTCCTTTTTTAAACATTCAATTTCATTGACGGTTATGTTTTGAAAAATCCCTGTGCTCGTTTTTCGATAACTCTTCCTCGGTTAAGTTTTTAAAATACTCGTAGGTTTTCTTCATACCTTCCTCTCTTGTCACTTTCGGTTCCCAATTCAATAATTCTTTGGCCCTAGATATGTCTGGTTGACGTTGCAAGGGGTCGTCCTGAGGTAAGTCTTTAAATATAATTTTTTGCTTTGAAGCAGTCAGCTTAATAATTTCCTTTGCAAAATCTAAAATCGTTATCTCATAAGGGTTCCCTATATTAACAGGAAGCGAATAATCACTTAATAATAAACGATACAAGCCTTCTATTTGATCGTCCACATAGCAAAAAGAACGGGTCTGACTACCATCCCCAAATACCGTTAAATCTTCACCGCGTAGTGCCTGACCTATAAAGGCTGGTATAACCCTTCCATCATTGAGTCTCATCCTTGGTCCATAGGTGTTAAAAATTCTGGCTATTCGAGTCTCCAATCCGTGAAACCGATGATAGGCCATGGTTATTGATTCCTGAAAACGTTTTGCTTCATCATAAACCCCTCGAGGTCCAATCGTATTTACATTTCCATAATATTCCTCGTTTTGAGGATGCACCAATGGATCTCCATATACTTCCGAAGTAGAGGCAATAAGAATCCTTGCGTCCTTTTCTTTAGCGAGTCCTAATAAATTATGAGTTCCTAAAGAACCTACTTTTAAAGTCTGAATTGGAATTTTCAGGTAGTCAATAGGACTTGCAGGGGAAGCGAAGTGAAGAATATAATCCAAATTCCCTGGCACATTTACAAACTTGGTGATATCGTGATGATAAAATTCGAAGCTCTCTAGTTTAAATAAGTGCTCAATATTTTTTAGATCGCCTGTAATTAGATTGTCCATTCCAACTACATCGAAGTCTTCAGAAATAAACTTATCGCATAAGTGGGATCCCAAAAATCCCGCAGCTCCTGTAATTAAAATTTTCTTTTTCATGTGTTTATTTTTTTTCTTCCTATAGAAATATATGTAAAACCTTCGGCGTCCATATCTTCGAGATTATAGAGGTTTCTACCATCGAAAATAATGGGTTCATTGAGCGAATTCTTTACTCTTTGAAAATCCGGTGTTCGAAAAATGCTCCATTCGGAACAAATTAAAAGCGCATCTGCATTTTCTAATGCATTGTACATAGAAGGTGCATAGGTCAAATCATCTCCAAATTGTTTCTTAATATTCGGCATAGCTTCAGGGTCAAAAACGGTTAGTTTAGCACCAGCCTCCAGTAAACTTTTCATCATATAAATTGATGGAGCCTCTCTAATGTCATCAGTTTCAGGTTTAAATGCAAGACCCCAAACCGCAATTCGCTTGCCAGCTAGATCGTTATTGAAGTGTGCTTTAATTTTAGGAAATAAAATAGTCTTTTGAGTATCGTTGACCTCAATTACAGAATTCAGCAGTTTGAAATCGTAACTTTCGTCTAAACCAGCTTTTCTTAGTGCTTTAACGTCTTTTGGAAAACACGAGCCTCCATAACCAATTCCCGGGAATAAAAATCTTTTACCTATTCGCGAATCCGATCCCATTCCGGCTCTTACTTTATCAACATCTGCTCCTACCTTTTCACAAAAATTAGCAATCTCATTCATGAAGGTAATCTTGGTTGCAAGAAAAGCATTTGCCGCATATTTAGTAAGCTCTGCAGATCTTTCGTCCATTACAATAATTGGATTCCCTGATCGTACAAAAGGATTGTACAACTTTAGCATCATTGCACTGGCTTTTTCACTGCTTGAACCAATAACAATACGTTCGGGTTTTAAAAAATCATCAACGGCAAAACCTTCTCTCAAAAACTCCGGATTAGAGACCACATCAAATAATGATTTTGCATTTTTTGCAATAACTGCCTTTACTTTATCAGCGGTGCCAACTGGCACTGTACTTTTATCAACAATTACTTTATACGATTGAATTTTCTTTCCAATTTCCTCGGCGACATTCAAAACATAGGAAAGATCTGCTGCCCCATCTTCATCTTCTGGAGTTGGTAAAGCTAAAAAGATAATACTTCCATGCTCGAGCCCTTCGGTTAGAGAGGTGGTGAATTTTAGCCTACCGGCTTTTATATTTCGATCGAACAAAACGTCGAGATGTGGTTCGTAAATGGGTATGACACCATTACGCATTTTCTCAACCTTTTCAGCATCAATATCTACACATATAACCTCGTTTCCTGTCTCGGCAAGGCAAGTACCAGTTACTAAACCTACATATCCTGTTCCAATTACTGCTATCTTCATATGTTCACTTATTCCTTATCCTTAATAAATCGTGTCCTTCTGGTTAATTTAAAGACGTGCAAAAGTACAATTTGCTATAGTTTCTACCGAATTTTCTTCAATTTGATATTGTCCATTTAATTAAGTGTCTTTTTTCTCTTGGTTTACTATTTCCTTTTGGGAGTATTTCACATTACTCAATAGAATAATGAGTGCAAATCCAAAGAAATAAGCTCCGATTTGTCGATGTAAGAAATTTTCTGTCAATCCAAACAACACTATTGTTAGTAGAGATGCAACAGGAAAGAATTGGTTGCGATGTTGCCTAAATAGAAACAATATTATTCCCACAAAAAATAGTATCCCCACCAAACCGCTACTTAGATAGAAATCTAAAAACTGATTATGAGTATTTAGGCTTTGCGACTCAAACCAAGCTCCAGTTTTATCATCTTCTATTCGCTGATTATAACAATCTGCCAATTTAACATTGGTGGTTTTAAAGCCTGAGCCGAATAAATTGCTCCATTCTGCAGCAACCAAATCACATCCGCAATCCCATACCAAAGTCCTAAAGTCCGAATGCAATGGCTTTTCATCAAATCGTGCATCCCCAATAATATCGGTTTCTAGCATATAATTTTTTACAAAATTATTTGAAGAGGCGAAAGTAAACACCGAAGCTATAGCAATTAGACCTGCAGCTATTAGTAGCCTAAGTTTCTTGTGTGGCCCATAAAACTGACGGAGCAGTAAGATGGTGAGAAGTATCACAATAGCTACTCTGGATCCCATTACGAAGATAAAAACTATATTGAGAAAAATATTTGCTACATAAAACTGGTTATTAGGATGAAACCTGGGTTTTAACGCCTTATATGAAACCAAAATACTTAACACACTCAACAGCCCTAGGTAGAGTCGATCTATAAGCAGAATGTCTATCGGGTTTTTAAATTCAAAAGAGCTAATGTCATTTAATAAAAAGATGTTCACAATCGAAAACAACATTGCCGCGATAGCGGAAAAGATGATCGCCTTGTCGATTTTTTCAAAATCTGCAACAGGGATATAGAGAATTACGAGCCCAACAGCTATTATAATTTTCTTCAGTACGTAAAAATCCTCTTCAATTCTTCCGAAGAAAAGAGAGTTGAGAACTAAAAAAGCAAAAAAGGCTAAAAACAGTAATACTGGTATTTTACCTAATTTCTTGAAATCATTCTTTGTGACAATAAAAGGAAACACTATTACGATGATCCCCAATAAAATATTAGGAAGTGCTCTTATGTATTCATCAAAAGGAATGAGTAAATACAAAAGAAAGAAAGTATACGGATATATGGAGGCAAGAAGTATTCTCATTATTTATCTCTTAATTTCTCTTTAAGAACTAAAAGTATGAATTTACTATTACCTACTAGATATCTTTTCCACATTCTTTTTGGTTCTTTTAGCAATCTGGAGAATCATTTGCATCTTCAGGGCTTCGCAACGCCAGAAAAAGAATGTCCCCAGGTTCCGGGCGTTCATGAAGAGAAGTTGTGAAACTCAATCGATTTGCATTAATATTTCGTTTAAATGCGAAACATAAATAGGGGTTACACCCTGCTGCATCCTTACAGCTTTTATTTTATCAATATCCACAGATCTCTTCGTTTCTTGTTTCTGGAAGTCAAGTCCCTGACACCAATCCTACATAGTCTGTTCCCACAATTACTTTTTTCATTTGTTGTTTTTTAAGTAATCCTTTAAAATAAGCAACAATGAATAAGGATAAAGTACAAAATATCTTTTAACTAGGCCTTTTTCTTTTATCAATCTATATAGCCATCTCAAATGTAGAGTGTTAACAATATCTGGGTAATAATGAAACCCATGATTCGATGTTTGACTAATAAATGCTCCGCAGGTATAAACGGTGCCTTGGAAATCATTTTCTTTCAGTCGTACAGCAAATTCTTCTTGTTTTGGAGTTCCCATTCCCACAAATACAAGATCTGTCGTCAATGTTTTGATATCATCAATTATTGTATCGGATTCGTCTTTTTTGAAAAATCCACTTGTAAAACCAACAATTTCTATACTTGGAAATTTTGATTGAATAGTATCAACAAATCTATCCATTTCTTCATGCGACCCACCAATGAAATATACTTTTTTCTTATTCTGATTACAAAGCTGAAAAACCGTTGTAAAGTACGAGCTAAAATCGGGAGATAATCTTTTAAATTTTTTATTAAAAAGTATCCTAAAACACCCAATTAATAAAATACCATCAAGTGTAAATTTATCAATTGATTTTAATAGATTCGGAGAATTTCTAAGCTCAAGATAGTTGTAAACATTGACGTAAGAAACTATAGTTCGCTTTTCAAAATAATTGAACTTAGTTGTTACCTTAGTAAATATGTAATGAATCATTCAATTAGCTCTTCAAAAGGTATAATGCGCAAAAATATAATTTTTTTTACTTTATGGTTTATAATTTTGAAATTCATTATTATATTTCAACAGTGGATTCCCTAAGATATCCTCTAGTGAAAATTGTTGTGCCCAAATATTCCCTGAACTATTAAATTGACCAATTCTAATTTGAATAAAAGGTTCATTTGGCAAAGGAATTCTTGTAATATTCAAATTGGAATATGGGGGTTCTAATTGATCTTGAAAACGTTGTTCGTTTATATTAAAAGATTTATTAACAAACTTGTTTTCTTTATCAATAAAATGAAGCATAAATTTATCTTCTGTAGCAATGTTTTGTTCTGAAATTATATAAATAAAGCCATCTCCATACAATATATTGAATCCTTGGTTGTTTTTGAAAAAGACGCCAAATTGTAAGCTCAATTTAAAAGAGCCATTTATTAAATTCTTATTTATAAAATCTTCAAATTGATTTTTATATCGAGAATTTCTTGCCTGTATCTCCTTAGCGCTTATTTGATTTACCCAAATATTCTTTGTTTTCAAATCTTCCTGTCGACTGTACT
>JBLHIC010000014.1:0-42240 GCA_047614245.1 Flavobacteriaceae bacterium | reverse complement strand
TTTGATCTGTATTATTTGCTTGTCCACTTACTGAATAAGCTCTGAAAAAGTCAGTATTTAAATTGGCTTGCATGGCCGTTGCGTTTGTTTCGATGTTTTCGCAGGAAAGAAATATAACTGCCGCGAAGAGGAGGAGTATTGATTTTTTCATAGCACAAGAATAAGTGTTAAAAGGAGATGTGCTTCTTAGGGGTTTAATAACATTTTTCATAAGCAGGTTAAGCACGTTAGGTTTGAGACTACTAATATAGGAAGTGTTTAAATTAAAAAACGATTAAAAGACTAATTATTCGCTGAAATACATCATTTTTTAACACTAATTGTTATATTACGCCTATTATCCTACAGATAATCGTTATAGTTATTGAATTTTTATTGCCGATTATCGAATAAAATTGACTCTTTACCTGTCTTTTTACAAGTGTTAAACCCTTTAGTTTTGAATCTAACCCCGGAAATTTTTAACCCGTTAATTCGAGTAAAACGTTTTTCCATTTGAATCTCTATTTTCTAATAAAAGTGTTTCTGAGAAAATTGAAAAAAACAGCCTGATAATTATGGTCTAATTCAAAAACCTTGAAGATTGGTTTTTTTTAAAATATAAATACGTTGAGGTTTTAATCTTGATGACTAGAAAGTCATTTCAGGAATTTCTCCTTGCTACTGTCAAATCCCTTTCTGCGGCTACCTTAACCTCTGCGCCGGAAACATCAAGAGCATTGATTTCTTCATAATAGAAAAATAGCATCAATTTATTCGTAAATCACATTGAACTGACCTAGGGATATGGCGTGAGCAGCGGTAAGAAAGAAAAAAGTGCCATTTACCTTATTGTTAATTGCATCATGGGTAAAAATAATTACATTTCCAAGGGTCGCATCTTGTAAACCCTCCCCATCGTCGTAGTAAGCCGAAAATCCTGTTTCTGGCAAAGGATAGTCACCAGGTACGACATCTATGGGTAATTTGATCGTTATAGATTTATTTCCTGTATACCCTTTTACTTCAATGAAACCAGTTGACAATAATGCCGAAACATTAAAAGGATTGAATGGATTTCCATCAACGCTACATAAAAAGGTTCCTACGTTCATAACAGGGTCTATTATTATCTCATCCTCCAAGAAATTAAATATTTCAGCTTGGTAAAATATTCCGTTCTGTACCGCAATGGTATCCACTCCATCAATAATTGCAAGGAATTCAAAGGAACCACTGGCTGTTTGAGCTTCTTCATTGTAATTACTGATTGTCACCCTCCCTTCCCCGTTAGGGTTTGTAAAATAGGTGTCTCCATTTAACCTTTCAAAGGAGGCATAATTTGCACTTGTCCCTCCAAAATCATACGTTCTTAGCTCCAAGTTTGCAACTTTCATGCTAAGTGATTCATGCCCTGTCACCCCCTGAATCAAAAATGTACCATCCTCATTTTCGACTATTTTAGCATCCAATGCTCTGTAAAAAGTATTGTTAATTTTAGCTTGTAACACAGCATTCACGACCTCCGTATTTTCACAGCTCGACGTAAGAAGTAATAAACTAATAAACAACAATAACAGTTTCATAACAAATTGAGTTAAGAGGGATTCTCCACGAATATAAAAGAAAAAGTCTAATCTTTTAATTTTGAATTAAAATATATGTTATATTTGCACTCCAAAATTATAACCGAGGTCGCGAACCTCAATAAATAATTATATGCCTGTAAAAATTAGATTGCAAAGACACGGTAAGAAAGGAAAACCTTTTTACTGGATCGTAGCGGCAGATGCCCGCTCAAAAAGAGATGGTAAATACTTAGACAAACTAGGTATCTATAATCCAAATGTAAACCCTGCACAAATTGAACTTGACATTGATGGGGCCGTAAAATGGCTTCAAAATGGAGCTCAACCAACAGACACAGCTAGAGGTATCCTTTCTTATAAAGGTGCTATGATGAAAAATCATCTTGCTGGAGGTGTTCGTAAAGGAGCATTAACTGAAGAACAAGCTGAGGAAAAATTCAACTTGTGGTTGGAAGAGAAAGGAAAGACCGTTGACACTAAACGCGCTAAACTTTCAGACGCCGATAACAAAGTTAAAGAAGCTGCATTTGCCGCTGAAAAAGCTGTAAACGAAAAACGTGCTGCCGATGCTGCTGCTGCTGCTGCGCCAGTAGTTGAAGAAGTTGAAGAGGCTGCTGAAGTTGTTGAAGCTGCTGCTGAAGATAATGTTTCACCTATAGATGCTGCTGCTGCAGAAGCAAAAGCAGATCAAGATCCTAAGGCTGCTGAAGCGGTTGTGGAGGCGACAGATACTCCTGCTGAAGAGGCTACTGAAGCACCAAAGGAAGAAACTAAAGAATAATTTTTTAAGCGATGCAAAAGGAGAACTGTTTCTACTTAGGCAAAGTCGTTAAGAAATATAGCTTTAAAGGGGAACTTCTTGTAAAATTAGACACGGACGAACCCGAACTCTTTACTAAAATGGAATCAGTTTTTGTGGAACAACACAAAAACTTGGTTCCATTTTTTATTGTAAGAAGCTCATTACACAAGTCTCTATTACTTCGGATAAAATTTGAAGATGTAAATTCTGAAGAGGAAGCCGATGTTCTTTTAGGTGCTGCTTTATATTTACCTCTTTCTTTTTTACCGGAACTGAGTGGAAACAAATTCTACTATCACGAAATTATTGGATTTTCAGCCGAAGATACTTCCTTTGGGAAAATTGGAACTATTACCGGAGTGAACGACACAACTTCTCAAGCTTTGTTTGAAATTGATCGCAATGGCAAACAAATCCTAATTCCAATTATTGACAAATTCATTAAGAATCTTGATCGTAAATCGAAAAACATTCTCTTAGATGTCCCTGAAGGATTGATTGATCTCTATCTTTAATATGTCACTTCCGTTTCAATTTAAAGAATTCTCTATAAATCAAGATCGATGCGCAATGAAAATCGGCACCGATGGAGTTTTACTTGGGGCCTGGGCAACTATTGACCCAAATGCTAACCAGATACTTGATCTCGGCGCAGGAACTGGAATTATTGCGCTTCAGCTTGCCCAACGAAACGCTTTTGCGGATATAGATGCTATTGAAATCGATGATGCAGCTTTTGAACAATGCATCGATAATTTTGAAAACTCTCCTTGGGCCGACCGTTTATTTTGTTATCACGCTTCAGCTCAAAAGTTTGCTACAGAGGTGGACGAAACCTATGATTTGATTGTTTCTAATCCGCCGTTCTATTCGCCCTCTCTCCGAAAAAGTGAATCTCTCCCAGAGGGAGAGAAAATAATGCAGAAATCTAGAAAACTCGCTAGGTTTAATGATGCACTTCCCTTTGAGCATCTTATAGGTTGCGTTCATAAATTACTTTCAGAAAAAGGAACCTTTGCTTTAATACTTCCTAGGAAGGAAGAGGAGTCATTCATTAGCTTAGCTTCAGAAGCTAGTCTATTTCCAAAACGGATTTGTAGAGTTAGGGGAAATAGCACTTCCGAAGAGAAAAGAAGTCTCCTTGAATTTTCATTCCAATCTGCGGAAATTGAATTAACTGAACTAACCATAGAAACCGAAAGACATCAATACACAGATGCCTATCGTAGTTTGGTGAAAGATTTTTATCTGAAAATGTAAATAAACAGAGGCACGACCGCTTCGCTGCAAGAAGAAAGAAGAAAGAAGAAAGACTCTTGGTTTTGGGTTCTGGGTTGACTTTCAATATTTTATTTATTCTTTACTTTTTTTTCTCACATCTCAATACTAACATCTCACATCTAATTGCTAGCACAGTCACTTCGTGTGAAATTCAAATTACGCCAGTAAATTTGAATTTAGTATCGAGAAGTCACTTCTTTATTCCGGGTCTTGGGTCAAAAAATATTGGTTCTAAAAGTCTTGAATCAGTAAACTATGCAAAAGGCAGAGCTTCCGGAGTTCTACTCACTAATAACTCCGAAGCAGCGGTCGGGTTAAACAGGTAGGACCGCCACCGCCTTTTACACTTATTTCATCTCCTTTATATGCAAACACATCGCAACCTGCAGCTTCAAGTGCTTCCTTGGTCTTCGGATTTCCTTCTACCATAATACACTTTCTAGGAGCGACAGCCAATACATTGCAACCCATAGAATCAAATTCGTCTTCCGGAACCTCAACAAATTTAAACCCTCGTTTTATAAGTTCATTTCTGAGTTTTATTGGCATTAATGGAGAATAAACCACTGCTAAATCCTTAGCAACAGGACTCAAAATAGACATCAGGTGAAACACATCAGACGCTCCTTTATAGTGTGGTAATTCGGCCACCACGACCTCAATTCCGTTAGGCTCCAGTAAACCTTTTAATTGCGCAATACCAGCTTCATTCGTTCTATAGGTATGACCGACAGCCAATGTTTTTTCATCTAGCCAAGCAACATCTCCGCCTTCCAATGTCCCAGGGGTACAAATTTCTCCTAGGATAGGAATTCCTAAGCTTTCAAAAGCATGCTTTTGAGCTTCGGGCTCTCCTTTTCTTCCTTCCTTACCCATATTGCAAAGTATCATTCCGAAGTCGGTAGCAATAGCCGCGTCTCGGCAATAAATTGAATCGATACTCAGAGTTAAATTCTGCGGAAAATGATGAATTTCGATATTTGCTTCATACAAGTGATTCTCAAACAATTTGTACTCATTAACGGAAGTATTAAAGTTTGGCTGAGACAAGTAATTTAATGCATCCCACTGCGCTTTCAGAAGCTCTTCAGAAACAAAGGCATTTACTGCTGGTTTTATTAAAACTGATTCTAACTTTAAAAACTCTGAATGATGTGTCGTTTTCATTAATCCTCTTTGTTTTTAATCCACTTCATATAAACATAAACTGGTATCCCCATTAACATGAGTAAAAAACCATAGAAAACAATATCGGATCCAGAACCATATATTGCCCATAGTGAATAGGAAAATCCTAATCCTGATAATACAAAAGTTTTTATCCAGCTTTTAGTGTGAAGCTTTTTTTCAATAACAATTAATGCATAGGATGCTGCTGTAAACAAATAAGGCATTAACGCAACCAAAGTTGTAATTTGAATAATAAATTCAAATTGCTCAACCAATCCTTCTGTATAGTTCATTAACATAACAATCGAAGACAAAATTCCGCCGATAACGAACCCATTCATAGGAGCTCCATTTTTATTTTCCTTCTTGAAAAAGTCCGGAAATAAATCATCTTTTGCCGTTGCCATAGAAATTTGCCCCGTAATTAAGATCCAGCCATTTAATACTCCAAGCCCCGATATTATTACACCAATAGCAACAAAATAACCTCCATATTCACCACCCATAACCTTAGCGGCCTCTGCAAATGGGGCAGGTGAACTTTGAAGGATATCCAAAGGCAATATTCCAAATAAAACAACTGTACCCAGTATATACAAAACTGTTGTAATGACGGCACCTAACATGGTCGCTCTCGGTATAGTTCTTTCAGGATTTTTTATATTCCCTGCTGGAATAGTGGCGCATTCAATACCTAAAAACGCGTATAAAGTTAATGTAGCTACAGCAGATAATGTTGAAAAATTATTTTCCCCGGTTAAGTTAAAAGATGGAAAATTATCTATTTTAAAAAAGAATAGTCCGATTACTATAATAAATAGTAATGGTAAAATTTTTATAATAGTAGTAACCAATTGAACTCTCCCAGACTCTTTAATTCCTCTAGAATTGATCCAAGTAAAAACCCAAATAAGCCCTAATCCTATTGATACGGATAAGACCGAGTTAGTTGCTAATTCTGGAACAAAAAAACTAGCCGCTCCAATGACGGCGATTGCTACTGCCCCATTACTCACCCAGCACGCAATCCAGTATCCCCAGGCAACTAAAAACCCAGTGAAATCACCGAACCCAGCTTTAGAATAAACATATGGACCACCACTCTTGCTTGCAATTATCTTACTGAAATTACTAAATATTTTAGCTAAAATTAATGCCCCAGCAGCCGTAAAAATCCATCCTAACAAACTAATACTCCCGTAGTTTGATAATACTGCTGGCAAAACAAAAATACCTACACCAATCATATTACCCACAACAAGAGAAGTTGCCGTTAATAAACCAATTTTTTCTACTTCCTTCGCCATAGTATCTCTTCGATCAAAGCATTAGATTTTAATTACCTAAATTTAGGCAGTGTTAAATATACATTTAATAATCCTATGAAAAACAAATTTACAATTCAACCAGATATAAGCAAAGCTGAAACGCTTCCTGCGTCATTCTATAGGGACAGAGATGTATTTGAATCACTAAAAGAAAAGGTCTTTCTAAAATCCTGGCAATGGATTGGTGATGAGAATTTGGTGAAATTACCTCAATCGGTGCATCCATTTGTATTGTTAGATGGATATTTAACGGAACCATTATTAATCACAAAACAGGCTGATGAAACTATAAGTTGCTTGTCGAACGTTTGTACTCATAGAGGAAACTTAGTGGCTTTGAACCCTGGAAAATCAAAAAAATTAATTTGCACATATCATGGAAGACGTTTCGGTTTAGATGGAAGTTATGAGAGTATGCCGGAGTTTGAGGCGGCTGAAGATTTTCCTAGACCCTGTGACAATCTCCATAAATTTCCTATTGAAAAATGGGGTCCTTTATTGTTTGCGGGACTCAATCCGAATTTCGAGTTTAGTGGGGTAATTAATAAAATGAAAGAACGAGTTGGGTTCCTACCTTTGGATGAGTTTTTTTTAGATCCAGTATTATCGAAAGACTTTTTGGTTCACGCTCATTGGGCCTTGTATTGCGATAATTACCTAGAAGGATTTCATGTGCCATTTGTGCATGAAGAATTAAACAAAGTACTAGATTACGGAAGCTATAAAACGGAAACATACGAGTATTGTAGTCTTCAAATTGGATATACGGACGAAGCCACGGAGGTTTTTGATTTACCGGAAGGCCATATAGATTATGGTAAAAATGTAGCCGCCTATTATTATTGGGTCTTCCCCAATATGATGTTTAATTTTTATCCCTGGGGTCTATCTATAAATGTTGTCAAACCAATAGACATCAATAGAACAAAAGTCTCCTTTATTTCTTATGTCTATGATCCTTCAAAACTCGACAAAGGTGCAGGAAGTGGTTTGGAAAAGGTACAACGAGAAGATGAGTTTGTGGTCGAGAATGTTCAAAAAGGAGTTAATTCATCCTTTTATAAGGCGGGTCGTTTTTCTCCATCAAGAGAACAAGGTGTGCATCATTTCCATAGTTTATTAGCAAAATTCCTAAATAAATAAAAATAGATTTGTAAAGATTTATCATCATTTAAATGTGTGTTTCGATTGCAATACTTAAATTTGTTGAGAGAAAAAACACACATAAATGAAACCTGATTTATTCGAAGCTCCAGATTATTACGTTCTTGACGATTTACTGTCCGATGAACACAAATTAGTTCGTGATGCAGCCCGGGAATGGGTAAAGCGTGACGTTTCACCAATTATAGAAGATTATGCTCAGAGAGCAGAATTTCCAACCCAAATAGTTAACGGTTTAGCAGAAATTGGAGCCTTTGGCCCTTACATTCCTGAAGAATATGGTGGAGCCGGATTAGATCAAATTTCTTATGGCCTAATTATGCAGGAAATTGAGCGAGGCGATAGCGGAGTTCGAAGTACTGCATCTGTACAATCATCTTTGGTGATGTACCCTATTTGGAAATACGGTAACGAAGAGCAACGTCAAAAATATTTGCCAAAATTGGCTTCAGGCGAGTGGATGGGATGTTTTGGCTTGACAGAACCTGATCACGGTTCAAATCCGGGAGGAATGACAACCAATTTTAAAGATATGGGTGACCATTATCTACTTAATGGTGCAAAAATGTGGATTAGCAATGCTCCCTTTGCACAGGTAGCTGTTGTTTGGGCAAAAGACGAATCGGGCAGGATTCACGGATTAATTGTGGAACGTGGAATGGATGGCTTTACAACACCAGAAACCCACAACAAATGGTCCCTACGAGCTTCTTCAACTGGAGAGTTAATATTTGACAATGTAAAAGTTCCTAAAGAAAATATACTTCCGAACAAATCTGGATTGGGAGCTCCACTTGGATGTTTAGACTCTGCCAGATATGGTATTGCTTGGGGTGCTATTGGTGCAGCAATGGATTGCTATGATACTGCCCTGAGATATTCTAAAGAGAGAATTCAGTTTGGAAAACCTATTGGACAATTTCAATTACAACAAAAGAAATTGGCCGAAATGATTACAGAAATTACGAAGGCACAACTTTTAACTTGGCGTTTAGGGGTTTTAAAGAATGAAGGAAGAGCAACTACGGCTCAAATCTCAATGGCAAAACGAAACAATGTCGATATGGCAATTAATATTGCGCGTGAAGCGAGACAAATGTTAGGCGGAATGGGAATTACTGGCGAATATAGTATTATGCGCCACTCTATGAACTTAGAAAGTGTTATCACTTATGAAGGAACACACGACATTCACTTACTAATAACTGGTATGGATGTTACAGGCTTAAACGCATTTAAATAATAGTTTAATTATATCTGCCTAAGACTTAAATTGACAAAACGTTGAAAAACACCAAGGTGTGCATTTTCAACAAGACTGTGAAAGAAGATTTTATGGAGTCATGTGAATTTTAGTTAATTCTTCAATCAGACCTCAAAGTTTGTTTATCTAGAATAGAGCAAATTAAAGTAGAACGACGAACTAGAAAATGAATCAGCGATAATAATAACATCATCACCATCGTAGGACATACAAATAGCCCTCGTTTCCCTAAACCTGTTGAAACTGTTGTTTTTAATGATGGGATTTGTGTTCATCCAAGGAGTATTTCAGGAATTAAAATCGAAAATGAAGCCATTTCATTAATCAAATGGCATATTGAAACAACGGATAATGGTGTGTTAAAGAAAATTCGTGTTATACTTAAAGTTCCACAAAAGTTAATCGACGACAAAACGGACGAATCGAGCGACTAGCTTTCTGGGGCCAAATGAACTTTTAGACCATCCATTTCTGGACTCATTTGAATTTGGCAACCAAGTCTGCTATTTGACTTTACGTGGAATGCTTCCGACAACATAGCATCCTCGCTGTCACTTATTTCAAGAAGTTGATGATCACTTTCAACATAACACTGGCACGAAGCACACATCGCCATGCCTCCACATATTCCAATTGTACCTTCAGGAGCTAGTTCATAAGATTTAACTATTTCCATTAAGTTCATATTCATATCGGTCGGAGCAGTAATTTCATGAGAAATCCCTTGACGGTCGACAATAGTAATATTTATGTCAATCATAAATCAAATAATAGCTTTTATAATGGCCTTAGGTGCTTCTTTCTTTGAACCATCAAACCCTTCAACTCCGCTAACTGTGGTATACTTCATCACATAACGTTTATCCGGAAAAATCCTTTTATAAGCACTTTGACACATCAATGTCGCTTCATGAAAACCACAAAGAATTAGTTTTAACTTCCCTGGGTAGGTATTTACGTCTCCAATCGCATAAATTCCTGGTATATTTGTTTGATAATCAAGAGCGTTGTCAACCTTGATTGCATTTTTCTCGATTTCCAAGCCCCAATCCGCTATAGGACCAAGTTTTGGCGCTAAGCCAAACAAAGGAATAAAGTGATCGCATTCAACAATAATCTCCTCATCCCCCTTTTTAATTACTACCCCTTCAATTTTTGTATTGCCTTTTAGTCCAACTACCTCAGCTGGAGTAATTAAATCAATCTTTCCCAAATTTTTTAACTCCTGCACCTTTTCTACACTGTCCAGAGCCCCTCGAAATTCATTTCGTCTATGAACTAAAGTTACGCTATCGGCAATATCTGATAAGAAAATACACCAATCGAGTGCTGAATCACCACCTCCCGAAATGATCACTTTTTTAGAACGATAAAATTCAGGGTCACGTATTATATATTCTACCCCATTCCCTTCAAATTTTTCAATTGATACAATAGGTGGTTTTCTGGGCTCGAAACTCCCCAATCCTCCAGCAATAGCAACAATGGGAGCTTGATGCCGTGTTCCTTTTGACGTTGTTACTATAAATGAGCCGTCTTCTAATGTTTCGATTGTTTGAGCGCGTTCACCCAATGTAAAACCAGGTTGAAACGGCGCTATTTGTTTCATTAGATTATCTACCAAGTCCCCGGCTAATATCTCAGGAAAAGCTGGTATATCATAAATTGGTTTTTTGGGATAGATCTCCGAACATTGTCCCCCTGGCAAGGGTAAAGCATCAATTAAATGGCACTTCAGTTTTAATAATCCTGCCTCGAAAACAGTAAAAAGACCCGTAGGTCCAGCGCCAATTATAAGTATGTCAGTCTTTATCATCTAAAATGAACAATATTAATTTTAGTCTAAAAGTTTTATTTTTTTCGCTTTCATTAAACGCCAACTAAACCGTTTATTCTATGTTAATCACGCTTTCAATTTGAGGAGCATACTTTTTTATAGTCATTTCTACCCCACTTTTTAAAGTCATTTGATTTACAGAACATCCCACGCAGGCGCCTTCTAATTGCACTTTAACAATTTTGTCATCATCAATTGACACTAAGGTGATGTCACCTCCGTCACTCTGAAGAAATGGTCGGATCTCATCCAACGCAGCTTCTACTTTTTCTGTTAACTGTTCAGTTGTCATATTATTTTTTTACAGCACTACAACCTGCCATTGTAGTAATTTTAATCACTTCCGTTGGAGGTAGTGCCTCGTTTCTGCGAACAGTTTCCTGTACAACATTTTTCGTGATTTCCTCGAATGCTTCTTCTACTAAGGTGGCAGTTTGCAAAGCCGCTGGTCTTCCTGCGTCTCCAGCTTCTCGAATACTTTGAACCAATGGAACTTCTCCTAAAAATGGTACCTGGAGGTCTTCAGCCAGATTTTTAGCACCTTCCTTTCCGAAGATATAGTACTTATTTTCTGGGAGCTCATCTGGTGTGAAGAATGCCATATTCTCAATGATCCCTAAAACTGGTACATCAATATTCTCCTGTCGAAACATCGCAACTCCCTTCCTAGCGTCAGCCAATGCAACAGTTTGCGGAGTACTGACAATGACAGCTCCTGTTATTGGTAAAGACTGCATGATACTCAAATGAATATCTCCTGTTCCTGGAGGTAAATCGATAAGCATAAAATCAAGATCACCCCAAGCAGCATCAAAGATTAACTGATTTAACGCTTTTGCTGCCATAGGCCCTCTCCAAATTACCGCTTGATTTGGCTCCGTAAAAAACCCAATTGACAAGACTTTTACTCCGTAATTCTCTATTGGCTTCATTTTACTTTTTCCATCAACATTGATAGATAAAGGTTTTTCAGTTGCCACATCAAACATAATAGGTATAGACGGGCCATAAATATCTGCATCCAAAACTCCAACCTTAAATCCCATTTTTGACAAAGTAACCGCTAAATTGGCCGTAACTGTTGATTTACCAACACCTCCTTTTCCTGAAGCGACTGCAACAATATTCTGAATCCCTGGTATAGGTTTTCCTTTAATTAGGTTTGGGTTTTGAGAAGCTGGAGGAGCCTCCACTTTAATATTCACTATTACCTTAGCATCTTTAAAAACCTTTTCCTGAATTACCTTTTCAACATCAGTTTCCGCTCTCTTTTTTATATGTAAAGCGGGAGTGGTCAAAACTAAATCAACGATGACCTCATCTGCGAAAGTAACGACATTTTGAACCTGGCCACTATCAACCATATTCTTTCCTTCCCCAGCAACGGTTATAGTTTTTAATGCATTAAGAATATCCTGTTTGTTAATTTTCATCTCTATTATTAGTAAATATTTTATTGCGACCGAAATAATATCGGAAGGTAATTATTAAAACATTTCTGAATGCATTTCGCTTTTCAAATATGCTTTTTCCTAATTTAGATTTATTCTAAAGTACAAAGATAGTTGTAATAATTCGGAAAAGGAAAAGCTAGTATTGATTTGATTTATGACAGAATAGTTAGAAATAAACCGTTTAGATGTATCGCCGGCCTTTTCGAATCTTATAATTCCTTCATAGGATCCCAAAACAGTATTTCAAAGTTCTGAACTTTAAGATCAACGACTTCGACACCTTCACTTTCTAATAGTTGTTGCATCAGATTCGTCCCCTCAAAATGATGTTTTCCACTTAATAAACCAACCCGATTAACGACCCTATGCGCCGGGATATCACCGTTTTTATTGGAAGAATTCATCGCCCACCCCACCATTCTTGAACTTCCTGAAGCTCCTAAATATTTAGCAATAGCGCCATAGGACGTAACCCTTCCGTATGGAATTAATTTAGCAATCTCATGAACTTTATAGAAAAACCCTTCCGATGACGACATTAAAATTCTTTTAATATTTTCAGAAATGTAACAATAGAGATGACACCTGTTATCAAACCAATAACATAATTCATATTTACCTTAATTCGCATACTATCCTTTTTCTGTTTGAAAAACTGTATGTATAAAACTAACATTGCAAATGTTCCCAACCCAGATGCTAGTACGGCTGCAAAAAGCTCTGGTTGCGAAAAACTAAACATTCCAAATCCACCAAAGGTAATGCTCATATAAACCCAATATGGCAAAGGGAGTAAATTAAGAACCCCTAATAGCATTCCGTAAAAAAATCTATTTGTTTTAGAGTGATTTACATTTTCAGGAATTTCACGCCTAGTGTCTTTTGCAATAAAAAAGAAATAAATAGTAATACAGATAAATATCCCCAAGGCAACTTTTTGCAACATATTTACTACCTCAGGATGTTGATCGAGGTATTTTGCAAATAGTAATGCAACGTATGTTTGAATTAAAACAGTAGCGCAAACCCCAATAGAAAAGAGCAAGGCGGCCTTTCGCCCCTCTTTTATACTAATCTTAGCCGCAGACATATTAAGTAGCCCTGGAGGTGCAACACCGACAAATGCGGCAATAAAACCTACTAGAAAATTAATTAATACTGCCATTAAGGGTTTTTATATGGTGAATATAAGAAATTAAGAGCAACGAAATTTAAATCGCACGTAAGTGATTTTCTTGTTTTTTTCTAAATATTGAGATTCATAAAACGTTTGAATCCTGGTTACATCATCTGGCGCATGATCTGTACCATAGACATCATGATGCGCATATTCTATTTCTTCCTCTAGACCATGCAAGAGTCCGAGTGTATAGCCGTGCATAAATTCACTGTCCGTTTTTAAATGAATTACTCCATCTGGCTTAAGTACTTTTTTATACTTCTGAAGAAATTGAAAATTTGTAAGTCTATGCTTCGTACGTGTATATTTTATTTGAGGATCGGGGAAGGTTATCCAAATTTCATCAACTTCATTCTCGGCAAATAAAAGGTCTATCAGCTCTATTTGGGTTCGCATAAACCCAACATTCGTTAGATTTTCTTCAAGTGCCGTCTTCGCACCCCTCCAAAATCTAGCCCCTTTGATATCGATCCCTAAAAAATTCTTTTCTGGGTGTAGTCTCGCAAGATTAACTGAATACTCTCCCTTACCACAACCCAGCTCTAGGACAATAGGGCGGTCATTTTTAAAGAAATTTTTCTTCCAGTTTCCTTGAAGAGATAATAAATCATTTTCGGCTTCTTCTCTTGAAGGCTGTACAACATTCCCAAATGTTTCATTCTCCTTAAAACGCTTCAATTTATTCTTACTTCCCACCGATATATATTTTTTGCGAAATTAAGGAAATAATAACTGGTTGGTATTATTAGTACTTTTGTTTTCTATTTGACCTTAAAGTTTAATGCATTGACTAAAAAAACCATTCTTGTCGCTCCCCTGTTTTGGGGCTTAGGTCATGCAGCCCGTTGTATTCCAATCATCAAGGCATTGCTTTCGCATAATTATAATGTACTATTGGGCTCGGATGGGGCTGCTTTGTTATTTCTTCGGAAAGAATTTCCGTCCTTGTCTTTTGTTGAGTTACCCTCATATAACATAGTTTACCCAAATAAAGGAAAGTACTTTAAGTGGAAGATGTTTATGAATCTACCTACTATCCAGAAAGCAATTCTTTCAGAAAAAAAAATAGTTAGAGAACTGGTTTCAGAAGCCAAAGTAGACGGTATTATAAGTGATAACCGTTTTGGTGTACGAAGCAGCAAAATACCCAGTGTATTTATTACACATCAACTGAATGTTCTGACAGGGAATACAAGCTTTTTAAGCAGCAAAATACACCAAAAAATAATCAACAAGTTTGACCAATGCTGGGTCCCGGACATTGATTCTAAACAAAACCTTAGTGGCAAACTTGGGCGTTTAAAGAAACCCGAGGGTTCTATTAAATATTTAGGGCCCTTAAGTAGATTCCAAAATAAAAATCTCCCGATAAAAAATGATATTCTGGCACTCATCTCAGGTCCTGAGCCACAACGAACATTTTTCGAAAACAAATTAATGGAAGCCTTTGAGCTTTCCGAAAAATCAATTGTATTAGTGCAGGGAGTTATTGAAGAAGTGCAGAAAAAACATACTGTAGGTAAGATTTGTGTGGTAAATTTCATGCTAAGTGCAGAATTGGAAAAGACCATAAACGAAAGCGAAGTTGTCGTTTCTCGCTCAGGTTATACAACTATTTTAGACTTAACAATACTGGATAAGAAAGCATTTTTTATTCCAACTCCTGGGCAGTACGAGCAAATATATTTGGCAAAGCGTCTTAAAGGTTTAGGAATAGCACCTTCTTGTAACCAAGAAAATTTTCACGTGAAGCAATTAGATGAAATAAATAACTATAGCGGACTAGAAGGTTTTCAAACAACTCCCGATTTCGAAGCTTTATTTAGCCTTTTCGAGGGTAAATGAAAATTCAGACCCAATGCCAATCTGACTCTCTACATAAATCCGTTCATTATGAGCATCTATAATATGTTTCACAATGGACAGCCCTAAACCACTTCCCCCTACATTACGAGAACCACTTTTATCAACTCGAAAAAAGCGTTCGAATATTCGGGGTAAGTGAGGACTATCGATTCCTTCTCCATTATCGGTTACTCGAATAATAACCTTGTTTTTAATAAGATGTTCTATGCTAACTTCGGTAGTTCCATCTTGCTTACCATATTTAATAGAATTATCTAGTAGGTTGGACAACACTTGTTGTATCCTTTCTCTGTCTCCATAAACGTAGACAAGCTTCTTAAAGCTAATGTCGGATACGAGAGAAATATTCTTCTTTGCCGCCTTCATTTCTAGAAGATTGAATACGTCATGCACCAATTCAACTATATTAAATCGAGCCTCATCCAATTTTAGACCACCAACTTCCAGTTGGGTGATCATATCTAAGTCCTTCACAATATAAGTGAGACGTTCCACACCCTTAATTGCTCCTTTTAGGTATTTTTTTCGAATACCTTTATCCATTTTAGAATCATCCAATAATGTTTCGATATATCCTTGTACGGTAAACAGCGGTGTCTTAAGCTCGTGGGAAACGTTCCCTATAAATTCTCTTCGATAGTTTTCGCGAATTTTCAGAGTTTCTATTTCTAACTTTTTATCGCGGGCAAATCGCTCCACGTCCTTTATAAGCGTTATTAAATCGGTCGTGATTTCTCTTTGACTAAAATCGGTAGCCTCCAATAAAGTGAGATCATCGTATATTTTTTTTATACGTCTATAGATAAATCGTTCTACCCTGTTTTGAATAATGAAAAAACAAAAAACATAACATATAGCTGCAAAACCAAGTAGAATCCATAAACTCCCCAATTGTAAAAAATAAAAAAAGACACCTATAACAAGTGTCAAACACAGGGTAATAAAGCTTGCGGTATAGGCCGCAAATTCATAGGTCTTTTTAAAGTTTTTAACCACTATAACACAAATTTATACCCAACTCCTTTCACGGTTTTGAACTTATCATCTCCAATCTTCTCTCTCAATTTTCTAATATGTACATCTATTGTCCTTCCGCCGACAATTACCTCATTACCCCAAACTTTATCCAATATCTCTTCTCTCTTAAATACTTTTCCAGGTTTGGAGGCTAAAAGCGATAGTAATTCAAACTCTTTTCTCGGCAAGATTATTTCTGAATTGTTCAGAATAATTTTATATTCTTCCCTATTTATAACCAAATTACCTAACTTTATACTTGACTCTTCTTCATTCGCTTCTTTAAAACGGCGCAATAAGGCTTTTACTTTACTAACTAGAACTTTAGGCTTTATAGGCTTTGTAATATAATCATCCGCACCCGCTTCAAAACCAGCCATTTGCGAATAATCTTCTCCGCGTGCGGTTAAAAAAGTGATAATCGTTTCAGACATCTCCGGATAACTTCTAATTTTTTGACAAGCCTCAATGCCATCCATTTCAGGCATCATTACGTCCAAAATTATTAAATGTGGTAGGTGTTTTTTTGCCGCCGAAATGGCTTTTACTCCATTTGTTGCAGTAAATATCTGATAACCTTCGGAAGAAAGGTTATAACTAACTATTTCAAGAATATCTGGCTCGTCGTCAACCAATAAAATTCGAATATCTTTCTTCTTCACGTACTTAAATTTATTTCCAATTTATAAATATAATATTTAATCCTCTTGTCTTATCGTTTATTTACTAAATGTTAACGTTTAAGTAACATAGGATATTCTTAAAATTTTTGGTTATATTTATTCTCATTAAGGTTTACACCGACTTCCCTCCATTGACTATATAATACCTTCTTGTATTATTTGGTCGATTTTAAACCTTTGTATAATGATCAAATTTTATCTTTTATCAATTCTATTTATTTGCACTATGTCCCAAGCACAACTGGCATACACCAGTTTTGAAGAAGCAGCTGTTTTCTCCATTGATTACACCGATACTGGAGATGCGACAATAGCCCACGATTTAATTAACAATACAGGTGAGCCTCTTGTAGATTACACCTTTGTAAACCAAGAGATGGGTTTCAATGCTCGCTATGAACCGTATAACAATCCCGGAGACGGATTAACCGACGGCGATCTTGTAGGAGTGACGGATTCGCCTCCAACTTCCGGAACACCATTCCCAGAAGGGCAACAAGGCTATGAGATAAGCGATGTAGATGGCAATTTTATTCTGGAATTCGACCCCGTGATAGCAATTTCACCAACAATTTCAGTTGATTATTATATTAGCGAAACCGGCTATGAAGGAGATGGTACTAGTAACACATCAGGTTCAGATCGCTTGCGCATCTTTATAAAAGATCTGGGTGATAATACGGAATACGACTTACTGAATACAACGGGAAATGACATCAATGACCTAGGAATCGAAGGGAGCTGGAATACAGTTTCTTTGTCCATTGAGAACAGTCCAAATATCAATGTGCAATTAATAATTGAAGCAAGAACAAATTCTGGTTCTGAAGCTTTCTTCTTTGATAATATCTCTTTTGAACAGCTTTTAGGTGATCGGAAATTTGAAAGTGATTATTTCGCCATGTATCCAAATCCGAATGACAAGGGTTATGTAAATATAACTTCAAAAACCGACGGAATTAAAGAAGTAATCGTTTTTGATATACTAGGGCAGCAAGTCATTAACACTCGTTTGACTTCAGAAAGACTAGACATATCGGCACTTAGCGGCGGAATTTATATTGTTGAAATTGAGCAAGGACAGGTTAAAACAACTAAAAAATTAGTGATTAATTAGCCTTCCATTATACGCATAATTTAAAAGCCTCTATTTTCGTAGAGGCTTTTTTATTCCCTACTTTTGAAATAGATTTTTCTGAAACTACACAATGTTGGAAACAGCCATTTTCTCGATTAAAAGCTTTGAAGATTTCGAGCGTCTTGCTATTAAAATTTTCCGCTATCAATATGAAAATACTGAAGTATACAGGCAGTTTTGTGATTTATTAAAAGTGGCTCCTGCCTCCGTAAAAAAAATCGAAAACATTCCATTTCTACCTATTCAGTTTTTCAAAAGTCACCGTGTCATTTCAGAAGCAGAGTCTGAAGCTATCACCTTCACAAGTAGCGGCACAACTGGTAGTATCACCAGCAAGCATTACGTTTCGGACTTAAGCTTATACGAAAAAAGTTTTTTAACAGCTTTTGAATTAATCTATGGGAATCCATCGCAATATGTAATTCTTGCCTTACTCCCGTCGTATATAGAAAGAGGAGGATCTTCACTCGTGTATATGGCCGCTAGTCTTATTGAAACGGGTGATGTTGAGCACAGTGGCTTTTATTTAAATGACACCGATGCTTTGATAGAGAAATTAATCTTTCTTGAAAGTATCAACCAAAAAACTATATTAATTGGTGTTTCATATGCATTATTGGACCTTATTGAAAAGCAGAATTTTAAGCTTAAAAACACCATTATAATGGAAACGGGGGGCATGAAGGGCAAACGAAAAGAGCTAGTAAAAGAGGAACTACATTCGATTTTAAAAAACGGTTTTGGTGTGACCCGGATTCATAGTGAATATGGAATGACCGAACTCTTATCTCAAGCATATTCTAAAGGTGAAGGTGTTTTTTATTCACCGCCCTGGATGAAAATACGCACCCGAGATACAGAAGATGCCTTGTCCTTTGTTGAAGGTAAAACAGGAGGCATCAACGTGATTGATCTTGCTAATTTGTATTCATGTTCATTTATCGCCACTCAGGATTTGGGAAAAATTAGGGATGATGGAGGTTTCGAAATTTTAGGTAGATTTGATGCAAGTGATATAAGAGGTTGTAATCTAATGGTGCAATAATGAGCAAAAAACCAATGACAGATTCCGGTGGTTGTCTATGGGCTTTTATAATCATAGTAGCAACAGTAATAGGATTTGGTATTATTAAAGTTGTTTCCGGATTGCAGAACGCCCCAGCTATTTTATTAGCAATTATTCTCGCCATTTTCATTTCTACTAGATTACTGGGAAGGCCTTCTCTTCGAATGTTGATTCGTCAAAGTCTTTTCATTCTAGTTTTTTTCTTCGGAATTAAATTAATTGAGGGAATATTCTTAAATATCATTAAGACCGTATCAACAGAAAACGTGAACTTTTCAAAAGAAGAAATGGTAAGTGACGATCTTCTAATAGAAAAAAACGACACTATCCCTGTCTATACCAGCATGCGCTCCTGGAAAGACAATTTTGGAAATAGTTTCTATGGTGCACTCTCAGTTAGGCAAAGTGATTACCTCAAACTGCAACATTCGACAAAAAACTTTAAGCCTTCTTCTAACGAAAATTTCTGGGGTGAATTATATTCTTATGTCGAGAAAAAAGATGCTCCAAGCCTGGATCTAGTGATGGCAACCTTCACTAGAATTAACGTGGAAAAACAATTAAACCAGATGGAGTTTGCAGAAATGGTTGTAAGCTGTATTCAAGACATTCCGTATTCCTTCGTTTTTCAAGAAGCCTGTCTCCCATCTGAAAATTATGAAGATTCAATAAAAGACATCTTAGAGAATTGCCCTGGATGTTGTATTGGAAATGTCCCTTACGGTATACAGAATCCAATTTCGTTTATTATGAATCTAAAGGGTGACTGTGATACAAGAACAGTACTCATTTATTCAATTTTAAAATATTTTGACTTCGATGTAGCCATCCTCAACAGTAATTTTTACCGACATTCTATTCTAGGACTAAATATTCCCGGAAGCGGAAAAATAAAACTGTTTAAAGGAAAAAAATACATTCTATGGGAAACAACAGCCAAGTACTTTTCGGCCGGAGTCTTGCCCAGTAATTTTGACGACATCAGACATTGGAATGTAGTACTAACAAGTAAATAACAATACTATGAATACACAACTCTTTGGCCTCGCCCTAATAGAAATCGTACTAACTATTACTATATCGGTAGTCGTCTTCTTTATTTCTTATAAAATATTGAAAATGCTCTTCTTCAAAAATGAAGATATAAGTGGTAAAAATATTGCCTTTACTATTTTTACTTCCGGAATTTTCCTTTCTATCGGACTCATATTAAGTGAAATATTACCATCCATAAGCAACGTTATTCGACTTTCTACAACACAATCTGAAGCTATAGATGCGTTTGAAATTGCAAGATATTCAGGCTTATATTTGTTTATTGGTTTTATCATCGCAGTAATAATAAACAGTTCTGTGTTTTTACTTTTCTCTGTACTTACAAAAAATGTGAATGAATTTAAAGAAATCCAGCGAAACAATATTGCCGTCGCAATTTTAGTAGTCTCTATTTTAGTTAGCATTACCCTAATTGCAAAGGATGGTATTGCACTCCTTATTAGCTCTTTAATTCCTTACCCAGAGGTTGCAAATTATTTGTAACCCCTTGTAAGTTGTATGCCTTTTTCTCGTCAAATACAAACAGAATAAACCCAATGAAGACATTTTCAACTTTCTTATTATTTTTAATAAGCATCAACCTCCTCTCTCAAGAACATGTGAATCTTAAAAAAGGTTATGCCGCAGAAGGCTATGACGTGGTAGCCTATTTTTCAAACGAGGCAATAGAAGGTAATAAAGAGTTCCAAGCGGTTTATCAAGGAATTAAATACAAATTTTCATCACAGGGAAATCTTTCAGAATTTAATAAGAATTCTAAAATGTATGTCCCACAATATGGTGGTTTTTGCGCCTATGCTGTTGCAGAGAAAGGCGAAAAAGTGAGCGTAAACCCAAAAGCATTTCAAATAATTGATGACAAATTATATCTTTTCTATAATGCCTGGGGTGTAAATACATTGGAGAAATGGAATGAAGAAGGTGCAGATGACCTGCAAATAAAAGCAGATGTTAACTGGAATAGCATTGTGAAGAAGGGAAGATAAGACCCTATTTCATAATTTGGTTGGTTAGTGAGAAACCCCTGAGAATTGTTAAGCTCAGGGTTTTTTTTGCCTTATACTGATTAAACTATTCTTAAAATAAATTTAGATTTTTTACCTCGTTCCAGTAAAACGAATCTATCGTTAATAAGATCGTCTGGCGTAATAATATAACCTTCACTCACCTTTGACATATTTACTGAGATTGAATTTTCTTTTAGTGCTCTCCTGGCTTCGCTATTAGATTTCAAGAAACCAGTTTTTTCAGCCAGTGCCCCGATTATATCCAAGCCATTTGAGATTAAATTCATTGGTAGCTCCACCATAGGAACCCCATCGAAAACATCTAAGAAAGTCGCTTCATCCAATTTCCGAATATCATCAGATTTAGTTTTACTAAAGAGAACTTCAGATGCTTTTGCAGCATTTTCATACGCTTCTTCCCCGTGAACAGTTGTTGTAACCTCTTTCCCTAAGCGTTTTTGGAGAAGGTTCATATGCGGTGCCTCCTTGTGTTCAGCAACAAGATTATCAATAGTCGCCTTATCTAGAAATGTAAATATTTTAATATATTTTTCGGCATCGTCGTCACTTGTGTTTAACCAATATTGATAAAACTTATAAGGAGAAGTCCGTTTTGAATCCAACCACACATTCCCACCTTCACTTTTACCAAACTTACTTCCATCACTTTTAGTAATGAGCGGACACGTAAGCGCATATCCTTTCCCTGAATCAATCCTCCGAATCAATTCGGTTCCGGTGGTAATATTTCCCCATTGATCGCTTCCTCCCATTTGAAGTGTACAATCATGAGCTCTAAATAAATGCAAGAAATCGAAACCTTGAACAAGCTGATATGTAAATTCCGTAAAAGACATCCCTTCTGCGTTTTCACCTGTCAATCGACTTTTTACAGAATCCTTGGCCATCATATAATTTACTGGGATATGCTTCCCAACATCCCGAATGAAATCTAAAAATGAAAAATCCTTCATCCAGTCATAATTGTTGACCATTATGGCTTCATTTTCTACACCGGAAGTAAAGTCTAAGAAGCGAGATAATTGCTCCCGTACACAATCTTGATTATGCCGTAATGTCTTCTCGTCTAATAAATTTCGTTCACTTGATTTTCCTGAAGGATCCCCTATCATTCCCGTAGCGCCACCAACCAAGGCTATAGGACGATGCCCGCTGCGTTGATAAAAAGACAACAACATAATCGGTACTAGATTACCAATGTGAAGTGAATCTGCCGTTGGATCAAAACCAATATATGCTGATCGCATTTGCTCCATTAAGTGTGTGTCGGTTTCAGGCATTACATCGTGAACCATTCCTCGCCATTGTAACTCTTCAACGAAATTTTTTAGTTGCATTCTTTAAGTTTCCACAAAGATAGTGGGATGGTTGTAAACAAAAAAGGAATTCCTTTTTCAAGAATTCCCTTTTCATCTTTTCTAAGAATCAACTATTCTTTAATCACTTTTTCTACAAAAGCACCTTTCTCAGTTTCCACTTCAACGAGTAATAAGCCGCTTGGTAAATTTGACATTGAGATTTCTGAAAAGCCCGTTGAGCCTTGCAATAATTTAATCCCCAAGATAGAGTATATACGAACTTTAGTGATTGCAATTGGGCTCTTAATAACCAAGACATCTTTTACAGGGTTTGGATAAAGGCCAATTTGTTAAAATCGGTAGTGCCCAAAATAGTAAGGTTTTCATACCAATAAAGATATTTATCTCCATCAACATCCAAGTCTACAGCAAATATATTTCCTAAATCTCGTGTGTTATCTGGTGAAATAAAAATTGACCGTTTTTAACCCCAAAAACATTGAAAATATCAAAATCAATTAGCTGCAATGGCCCAAATGTTTGTGCAAAAACTATAGAAGTAGGTAGTGAAACTATAAACAATAATATTACTCTCATCATATAAAATGCCGCCTCAGTCTACGATAAGGGGTCTTATTAATTATTTTATTTTAAAATAACAGTCTGTTTAATAGCCCGATCTACGTATGTCTTTTCTATTTTATATAGTCCGGGCTGTAAATCGTTTACAAGATTCTGATTATTAATAGCTGTAGAATCTTGTGGTGTTATCGAAATATTCGTATTGAAAATAACATCATTCGTGGCACGAATATCTAAATAATCTTGGGCAAACATTGTAGCATTGTTTCCTATAAAAAATAAAGAAAAGAAAGTAGAGTAATCCCTTTTGGTTCATTTTTAAAAAACCCTTTCGCTTCATAACATATGGTTTTAGATTAGACATATATAAATATGTTCCAGTTTTGATGAATCAATAGATATTTGCCTCAATCATAACTATGGGTCACAGCATAATTCAGGTTGCAGAACTAATAAAAACACCTACGTATTGAAAAAGGGTAAAGCAGTCATGAATTCTTTGTACGTGAACATGGCACCCCTCGAGTACAATACTGGTGTATGAGAATAGGCAATAACTTTACTAATAAATGTTTTTTACGCGTTTTAGATACACACAGGATGACTTTACAGGAATTTTCGTTAATCATAGCCAATATCCAAACATAAAATCTGATTGAGCATCCTTTATATTTGGGTTTTAGATTTATTAATCGAAGCTAAAATTGTATCTTTCAAAGATGATTTTAGTTACCGGTGGTACAGGTTTGGTGGGTTCACATTTGTTGTATTTTCTTCTGAAAGACGGCCAAACTGTTCGTGCTATTCGCCGTAAATCAAGCGATCTTAAAGCTGTAAAGGAAGTTTTCTCTTTTTATTCTGAAACTTCCGAAATTAGAGAGAATTTATTTCGTAAAATTGAATGGGTGGACGCAGACATTACTGAAGTCCCATCTCTTTCCGAAGCTTTTATAGGAATAACACATGTTTATCATGCAGCGGCGTTTATAAGCTTTAAATCTAAAGACTACTATAAGCTAAAAAAAAATAATATTGAAGGGACGGCCAACATTGTGAATCTTTGTCTAACCAATAATATTCAGAAATTGATTCACGTAAGTTCTATTGCCACATTGGGCAAGGAAGACAATGGAAATTTAATTTCTGAAAAAACAGAATGGAATCCTGAAAATGAAAACAGCGTGTATTCAATTTCGAAATATGGTGCCGAGATGGAAGTTTGGAGGGCAACGCAGGAAGGGTTAGATGCAGTGATAGTTCAACCAGGAGTTATTATCGGATCCGGTCATTGGAATAGTGGCAGTGGAGTGATTTTTAATTCAGTTGCCAAAGGAATCCCTTTTTATACCCCGGGGGGAATTGGGATTGTAGATGTAAAGGATGTTGTAAAGACCATGGTACTTTTAATGCATAACCAAGTGGTAAATGAATCTTTTGTTTTAGTGGGTAAAAACATTTATTACAGAGAGTTACTTTCAGAAATTGCTCTAAATTTAAATAAAAAGCCCCCGAATAAAAAAGCCCCGAAATGGGTTCTTATGTTATTTAGCAAATTTGACTGGATGTTTGCTTTACTTCCAGGAAAAAGTCAAAAACTACCAAAATCGACAGTTAGCACCTTGTATAAAATATCGTTCTACGATACCTCCAAAATTGAAAATGAATTAAACTTCAGTTTTACTCCACACAAGGAGACATTAGCGCAAGTTGCCAAAAACTACTTAAATAAAACCTAGTACTATTGCATTGTTTTAGGATCTATTAACTTTGGCACTATGATTAAAGAGTCCTTCTTCTTTAAGCCCAGACTGTCCCTTATACCTGCTAACAGTGTATCCTTTTGAATGATTAGCTTTGTTCCCTTATTTGCTTCAATAATACTATCCCGTATCCGTTTAGCCTTCAATTCTTGTACAAACTCAAGTAACAAACTATCAGTCTCAACTTTCACGAGAACCATTCGCTCTTCAACTTTTTTAAAGAGTTTATTATATGCGTTCAAATTAGATGTATAATAGGCATTACTTTCAACAAATTGGAGGCTGTCGATATTGAACTTTCTAAAAAAAAAGGAATCTAATTTTATCTTATGGTCCATAATAGTCCTGTTATCAAAACTTCGGGCCGCATTTATAAGATAGACTTCGGTAAGAACCTCAGCCATTTGGTCTTCAGGTATTAAATTCAGGGGTATTTCCGGGCGTTTCACATCTTGGCAACACCACAGAGTTAAAGTCAATATTAAACCCGCTATATATTTCATTATCGGTTAAATGTTAATCGCTCTGAAACCCTTTTTTCGTTGTACTTCCCATTGCTATAAACAAGAACGCCATTCACAAAAGTATGGGTCACCCTAGATTTAAAAGTTGTCCCTTCAAATGGGGACCACCCGCATTTATACCCAATATTCTCCTTATTTACCGTCCAAGGCGCCGTAGGGTTTATCAATACTAAATCTGCTTTATAGCCTTCTCTAATAAAGCCTCTTTCTTTTATTTGAAACAAAATCGCCGGATTATGAGATGTTTTCTCAACTAATTTTTCAACCGAAATATATCCCTTGTGATGCATTTCGAACAAGGCGTCCATCGCGTGCTGCACCAGAGGACCCCCAGAAGGTGCTTTCGTATAAACTTGATTTTTTTCTTCAATTGTGTGAGGTGCGTGATCCGTAGCAATTACGTCTATTCTATCATCGTTTAGTGCTTTCCACAAGCCATCCTTATCCTTTTGTGTTTTCACTGCAGGATTCCATTTTATCTGAGTTCCCTTAGCCTTGTAATCCTTATCGGTAAAATAGAGGTGATGAACACAAACTTCAGCTGTAATTTTCTTCTCCGCAAGAGGTACTTTATTACTAAAAAGGTGTGTTTCCTTTTCAGTAGACAAGTGGAAAACATGCAACCTTGCCCCCGTTTTTTTAGCTAATGCAATTGCCCTTGAAGACGAAATATAGCAGGCTTCCTCACTTCTAATCTCTGGATGCATTTCAATAGGAATATCATCTCCATAAATAGAGACATACTTCTCCAGATTTTTTTTAATTGTAGCTTCATCTTCGCAATGTGCCGAAATAAGTAAATTCGTTTTGCTAAATATTTCTTCTAAAATTACTGGATCATCCACCAGCATGTCTCCAGTTGAAGACCCTAAAAACAGCTTTAGCCCAGCAACTTTTGTCTCGTCAACTTTTAAAATTTCTTCTAAATTATTATTAGTGCCGCCGAACATGAATGAATAGTTAGCCCAAGAAGTTTCAC
Source organism: Flavobacteriaceae bacterium (assembly GCA_047614245.1). Classification (GTDB taxonomy): domain Bacteria; phylum Bacteroidota; class Bacteroidia; order Flavobacteriales; family Flavobacteriaceae; genus Ulvibacter. Next base: position 16,195 of record JBLHIC010000014.1, on the reverse strand, counting down.
TTGCAATCGTAAATTTATCTTCCAACAGCTCTATAGTTGTTGCCTGGGGCACTGTATTTGGCATTTCTATAAAGGACGTAATCCCCCCAGCAAGTGCTGCCTTTGATTCGGTAGCAATAGTGGCTTTATGCGAAAGCCCAGGTTCCCGGAAATGTACTTGATCATCAATCATTCCGGGCACCAAGTAATGGCCATCTGCATCAATCACCATAGTGTCGGACGATTTTACGCTAATACTTTCTGCAACTTCAGCAATGCGGTCACCTTGTATAAGTACATCTCCTCTTAGAATTTGTCCTTCATTAACTATCTGCGCGTTTTTTATTAAAATATTATTCATTATATGTCTAAGCTGTTAAATAAACTTTTTAATCTCATTGTGATGACTCCGAATATAGCTTCAGAAATTATTCCAGAACTCATTTTAGACTCACCTTTAGTTCTATCTGTGAAAATCACAGGCACTTCTTTTATCTTAAATTCACTTAAATATGCCTTGTATTTCATCTCAATTTGAAATGCATATCCAACAAATTTAATTTTATCGAGGTTTATTTTTTCAAGAATTTCGCGACGGTAACATATAAATCCAGCCGTAGTGTCATAAATCTCCATTCCTGTAATTAATCTCACATACCTTGAAGCGAGCCATGACATGAGTACCCTACTCATGGGCCAATTCACGACATTAACGCCTGTCACATAGCGTGATCCGACAGCCATATCAAAACCATCACTCTCACAAGCATTTAAGAGACGTATAAGATCATTTGGATTGTGTGAATGATCCGCATCCATCTCAAAAACATACAGATAATCTCTCTCAAGCGCCCATTTAAACCCAGCTATATAGGCGGATCCCAATCCAAGTTTACTTGGCCTTTCCAATAAAAAAAAACGCCCAGGGGAAGCCTCCATCTGCTTTTTTACAAGACCCGCAGTACCGTCCGGTGAATTATCGTCCACTATTAATACGTCAAACTCATGCTGTAGCGAAATGATATTCCGAAGCAATCGCTCAATATTTTCTAGTTCATTGTAAGTGGGTATTACCACTAAAGCTTTGGACATGCTCCAATTTTAGGGCAAATGTACCCCTTTTTAGATAAATAAATGTTACAGAAATTCTAATACAAGGACTTTTGTCAGATTTATTTTGCACTATCTTTGCTATTAAAATATGCAATGCAATACATTGAGCGTTATACAGAATCTATTGATTGGGTTACTATTTTTTTGATGGGTTGTTTCGTTCTTTTTACCGTTGCTAAATATGCCTACCCTAAGCGATTTGATGAGTTTGTTATGCTTCCACTTAACAACAAATACTTTTACGTGCAAGGCAAAAATGATGACCTAAAACATCCTTTTAATGTACTATTCTTTGTAGCACAAGTGATATCAATTTCTTTATTTATTTTTCTTCTCCTAAATTTTAGAAGCCCAGAGCTTAAAGAAACTAACCCATGGCTATTTGTCCAAATATGTACTGCCTATTCATTTTTTATCTTGGTTAAATTTTTAGTAGAAAAAATTGTAGGTTCCATATTTAGTATTGATGCTATTGTTAATACTTACTTATATCATAAATTGAGTTATCGAAATTTGTTGGGGATAGTTGTATTTATAGGCAACTTGATCTTTTTTTATGTTGCAGAGCCATCTATGACCCTTATCTTGATATTTTTAGGCTTTCTATTAATTTTAAACTTCTTTACATTGTTCAATAGTTACAAATCATTAGGCAAGACGATTTTAGGTAATTTCTTCTATTTTATTTTGTATCTTTGCACACTTGAAATTGCACCGTATCTTATCTTATACAAGACGTTACAATGATGCGAGATAATATTTAAAATATTGATTGTATGAAAGTGAAAACTATTTTGGTTTCGCAACCAGAACCGAAAGTTGAAAACTCTCCATATTTTGATCTGATTGATCGTCAAAAGGTAAAAATTGACTTTGTACCTTTTATTCACGTAGAAGGTGTTTCGGGAAAGGACGTTCGTTCTCAAAGGGTGGATCTAACGCAATACACAGCAATCATTCTAAATAGTAGAAATTCTGTAGATCATTTTTTTAGAATTGCCGAAGAGCTTCGTTTTAAAGTCCCCGATTCTATGAAGTACTTTTGTCTTAGTGAAGCGGTGGCTTATTACCTTCAGAAGTATGTGGTTTACAGAAAAAGGAAAATTTACGTAGGTAAAAGAACGTTTCCTGAACTTTCTCCATTGATTAAGAAATATAAAAACGAAAAGTTTTTACTTCCTTCTTCAGACAAATTGAAACCGGCAGTACCTGCTATGTTAAACGATTTGAAAATTGATTGGAAACAAGCTACTTTTTACAAAACAGTTGTCAGTGATTTAAGTGGCTTACGAAATGTATATTACGATATTTTAGTGTTTTTTAGTCCAAGTGGCATTGAGTCATTATTTGAAAATTTTCCCGATTTCGAGCAAAAAGAAACACGAATTGCAGTTTTCGGAAATACCACGGTAAAAGCGGCGGCAGAAAAAGGTCTAATAGTTAATATTCAAGCTCCAACACCAGAAACACCATCTATGACAATGGCACTTGAAAAGTATATAAAAGCAGCAAATAGTAAAAAATAATAGTTTCAAAGTCTAAAAAAAAAGGCTTGCCATTCTGGCAAGCCTTTTTTTTTAGACTTTGTTCTTCCTATTAATTTGCCAATGGCGCACCGGATAAAATTTCCTCATTAGCATATTCTTCGAACTTGGTAAAGTTCTCTTTAAACGAAATAGCTAATTGCATGGCCTGACTATCATAAGCATCTTTGTTCTCCCAAGTCTGTCTTGGGTTTAGCACCTCATGTGGCACATTAGGACAACTTTGCGGAACATCGAGACCAAAAATTGGGTGATTTTCAAAAGCAACATCTTTTAATTTTCCATCGAGCGCTGCTGTAATCATAGCTCTGGTATACTTTAATTTCATTCGCGCACCAACACCATAAGGTCCACCGGTCCAACCAGTATTAATGAGCCAAACATCTACATCCGCCTCCTTCATTTTATTACTAAGCATTTCAGCATACTTAGTCGGGTGTAATGGCATAAATGGTGCGCCAAAACAAGCAGAAAAGCTTGGTGTAGGTTCAATAATTCCTTCTTCTGTTCCAGCCACTTTAGCAGTATATCCACTAATAAAATGATAGGCAGCCTGACCTGGCGTTAATTTAGAAATTGGGGGTAAAACTCCAAAAGCATCAGCCGTCAGGAAAAATATATTCTTCGGGTTATATCCTATCGACGGAACTTGAATATTATCAATATGTTCAATAGGGTAGCTAACACGTGTATTTTGTGTTATTGATACATCACTATAATCAACCTCCCCCTTTTCATTCATAACAATATTTTCCAAAATAGCTCCTGGTGTAATTGCATTATAAATGTCCGGCTCGTTTTCTTCGCTTAAATCGATGGCTTTTGCGTAGCATCCTCCTTCAAAATTAAAGACAGTGTTCTCTCCAGTCCACCCGTGTTCATCATCACCGATTAATCTTCTTTCTGGATCTGCTGATAGAGTAGTTTTCCCAGTGCCCGACAGCCCAAAGAAAATAGCGGTTTCACCATCTTTTCCAACATTTGCAGAACAATGCATAGGCATTGTGTTTTTATCAACTGGAAGGATAAAATTAAGAGCTGAAAAAATTCCCTTTTTAATTTCACCAGTATATCCAGTTCCTCCTATTAAAGCAATCTTTTTTGTAAAATTTAAAATCGCAAAATTATGTTGTCTAGTGCCATCTACTGCGGGATCTGCCATAAAACCTGGCGCATTAACAACAAGCCATTCTGGATCAAAATTTTCTAACTCCTTGTCAGTGGGTCTTAAAAACATATTGTAAGCGAACATATTCGACCATGGATATTCATTAATCAAACGTATGTTCAATCTATAATTTTCATCAGCACAAGCATAACTGTCCCTTACATATACTTCTTTTTCAGAAAGATATGCAGCAACCTTATCATATAGACTGTCAAACATATCTGCAGAGAATGGAATATTAATATTTCCCCACCACACTTTGTCTTTGGTAATGTCATCTTTTACAATAAATCTATCTTTCGGAGAGCGCCCAGTAAATTCACCCGTGTCTACAGAAAGAACTCCATTATGTGTAACCTTCCCTTGTTCCTTATCCAAGGTTTCGTTTTGAAGATCGTCAGGACTGAGTTGATATTTTACTTTTGCATTCTTGATCCCGTAAGGCGTTAACGAAATCGATTTAGTAGTTTGGTTATTAGTTACCATACTTTTATTTAATAGTTGTCTCGCAAAAATAATAAATCCGCTAGAGATATTCAGTTTAAAAAGTATAATTATACCTTTTTTACTTTTAATATTCCATATAGCAAGCGCAACCACCCAACAATTAGTAGGAGCCCTCCTATTGGAGTAATTGGGCCTAAAAAAGCCAGATTAGAAGTTAAGATTTCTTTAAATGACAACAGATAAATTGAACCTGAGAACAAAATAATTCCAAAAATAAAAAACCTAAACACCCACTTACGAGTATTGGCTGGAATCGACATTGTAAAACCAATCACAAGTAATGCAAGAGAATGATACATTTGATATCTCACCCCCGTTTCAAAAGAACTTAATGCCTTGGCACTTATTATATCTCTTAGCCCATGGGCTCCGAAAGCTCCTAATCCTATAGCCACAGCGGCTAATATCGACGCTGAAGCAACTATATTTTTATCGAAATTTGTCATGTGATGTGCACGCAATTTAGTATTTTCGTATTGTTAAAAAGAATACTACAAAGCTAACGAAAAATCACGAATGAGAAATATTTTAATCATAGGAGCAGGTCAGTCTGCCGCTAGTTTGATAAGTTATTTACTTGACAAATCGGATGAAGAGGAGTTGTTTATAACTATAGGAGATCTTTCTATACAAGCCGCTCAAAAGTTTACAGCAGATCACCCAAATGCACGTGGTATTTTATTGGATGTTTTTAACGAATCACAACGACGGGAAGCCGTTAGCAACAGTGATTTGGTTATTTCCATGTTACCTGCTCGTTTCCACGTTGAAGTAGCAAAAGATTGTTTAGAGTTCGGCAAACATCTTGTGACTGCTTCTTACGTAAGTGATCAAATGCAATCCATGGATAGCAAGGTAAAAGCTAAAGGTCTTGTGTTTATGAATGAAATCGGGCTTGATCCTGGTATTGATCATATGAGCGCCATGAAAATTATAGATCGAATTCGTGAAAGTGGCGGAAAAATAATATTATTTGAATCTTTTACGGGAGGACTGATTGCTCCCGAGAGTGATACGAATCTTTGGAATTATAAATTTACTTGGAATCCTAGAAATGTAGTATTAGCAGGACAAGGAGGCGCTGCTGAATTTATTCAGGAAGGAAAGTATAAGTATATCCCTTATCATAGATTATTTCGAAGAACTGAGTTTATTGAGATTGATGGTTATGGAAGGTTTGAGGTCCTTGCTAATCGTAATTCACTCAAGTATCAATCTATTTATGAGCTTGATGATGTACTCACTCTATACAGAGGCACAATACGAAGAGTTGGTTTTAGTAGATCATGGAATATGTTTGTTCAACTAGGAATGACAGACGATAGTTACACCATTCCAGACTCTGAGAATTTGTCTTACCGTGAATACGTAAATTTATTTTTGCCGTATTCTCCAACAGATTCTGTCGATTTAAAACTCCGACATACCTTAAAAATTGACCAAGACGATTTGATGTGGGATAAACTATTAGATCTCGATATTTTCAATAATGAAAAAAAGATTGGTATTCCTAGTGCAACTCCTGCTAAGGCCCTTCAGAAAATATTAATGGACAAGTGGACCCTAGATGAAGATGATAAGGATATGATTGTTATGTATCATAAAATTGGGTATGACTTAGGTGGTAAGCAATATCAAATCGACAGTAGCATGGTTGCTATGGGAGACGATCAAACATATACAGCAATGGCTAAAACTGTTGGTTTGCCGGTAGCCATAGCTGCTATAAAGATTCTTAATGAAGAAATCACCACTCCTGGAGTTCAAATTCCGCTCTCGAAGGAAGTCTATGAGCCAATTTTAAAAGAACTCGAAAGTTTCGGAATTGAATTTAAAGAAAGAGAAACTCCCTACCTAGGTTACAATCCAGATAATGTTACAGGTTAAAAGAGTTATCTTCTTCCCATAAACATACTTACAAAGTATACTAAGGTTGCTAAAGATCCTAAAGCCGCAACAACATAAGTACGTGCTGCCCATTTTAAAGCATCTTTCGCGCCATCATACTCGTTAGTTGTAACCATATTCTCTTTTTGTAACCAAGCTAAAGCGCGATTACTTGCATCAAACTCAACCGGCAAGGTTATAAAGGCGAATGCTGTAGTTACGGCAAACAAGAGAATTCCTATTAAAAAAATACCCGATCCAAAGGCGGTACCACTTGCAGAAAGAACTAATCCAACCATAATGACAATGTTGGAAAGTTTACTTGAAATCCCAACAGCAGGAACAATTTTCGAACGCAGTTGTAACCAACTATAAGCGGTTGCGTGCTGGACCGCATGACCGCATTCATGAGCAGCTACTGCGGCGGCGGCGGCATTTCGTTGATTATAAACTCCTTCACTTAAATTTACGGTTTTGCTTACCGGATTATAATGATCTGTAAGCATCCCCCCTACTGAAGTTACCTTAACATCAAGAATGCCATTATCGGCCAACATTTTTTCGGCAATTTCACTACCACTAAGTCCGTTTTGAAGTTTTATTTCAGAATACTCTTTAAATTTACTTTTCAATTTATTACTAACGTACATGCTAATCAAAAAGACCGCGCCAGCTAAAATATAATATCCAATCATAATTTTTCAATTCCCGATAAGTCAAGAATCATATTATTTACAGTTAATACTCACCAAAGACCCCATACCAATTTAACACTCAAATTTGGTGTTAATTCAAGCATGGAACTAAAGCACCAAGTTCTTAAGGTCACTTAAACGTATCAAATATTATGCAAATTTAATTGTGGATTAAAAATTTCAATAAATTAGTTAGACTACCCCACAATATTTACAATCTTCCCAGGTACAACGATCACTTTTTTGGGCGTACGCCCTTCTAGATACTGCTTGGTCTTTTCATTAGACAGAACAGCTGACTCTATGTCATCCTTACTTAAATGCAATGACAGTTCTAATGTAAAGCGCATCTTTCCGTTAAATGAAATTGGGTAAGCTTTACTGCTTTCAACTAAATGTTTTGCATCAAAAACAGGGAATGGAACCTCTGATATAGAATGAATATAACCTAATTTACTCCATAATTCCTCAGCGATATGAGGAGCATAAGGAGAGATCAAGATAGCCAGGGGTTTTAATATTTCACGCTGATCACATTTTTGAATTGTTAGCTCATTAACTGCAATCATAAATGTAGAAACTGAGGTGTTAAAACTGAAGTTTTCAATATCCTCCTGTACTTTTTTTATGGTTTTATGTAAGACCTTTAAACTCTCTTTGCTCGCATCTTCATTTGTAAAGTGAAAACTATCATTTGAACCCGTATGATATAACTTCCATAATTTCTTAAGAAAAGAATGGACTCCAGTGATTCCAGCCGTATTCCATGGTTTTGCCTGTTCAAGAGGTCCCAAAAACATTTCGTACATACGCAACGTATCGGCTCCGTAGCGCGAACAAATATCGTCTGGACTAACTACGTTGTACTTGGATTTGGACATTTTTTCGACTTCTCGAGCAACCAGAAATGGTTTGTCCTTTTGGGTAATAAATTCTGCATTCTTATACTCCTCCCGCCAGTCTTTAAATGCGACTACATCCAATTCGTTGGAAGTATTCACAAATGAAACATCTGCATGAATTGCCTGCACAGTATACTTTTCAGCACATTCGGCGGAAACGAATTTATTCTCGCCTTCAATTCTAAACACAAAAGCACTCTCTCCAAGAATCATTCCTTGATTGATGAGCTTCTTAAACGGCTCGTCAACGAGTAAAAGTCCAAGATCATACAATACTTTAACCCAAAAACGACTGTACAATAAATGGCCTGTTGCATGTTCACTCCCCCCAACATATAAATCGACGTTTTCCCAGTATTTCATCGACTTAGTTGAAGCCAATGCTTCATTATTAAGTGAATCCATATAGCGGAACATGTAACAACTACTACCAGCCCAACCAGGCATGGTATTTAACTCTAAAGGAAATACGGTCTCTTTATCTATCAACCGATTACTCACTACCTCATTTTTTACAGTATCCCAGGCCCAAACATCTGCCCGACCTAAGGGAGGTTCACCTGAACTAGTAGGAAGATACTTTTCAACATCAGGTAGAACTAGAGGTAAATGACTTGCATCAATTATTTGAGGCAATCCATTCTTATAATATACTGGAAATGGTTCTCCCCAATATCGCTGACGCGAAAATACCGCATCCCTCATTCTATAATTAATTTTCCCCGTCCCAGCATTTTTAGCCTCTAACGCCTCAATTGCTTTTTCGGACGCATCAGCAATACTCAATCCATTTAAAAAACTACTATTTCCAATTTTAGTGTTTTCTTTTTTAGAATGAGCTTCTTTAGAGATATCTATGCCATCAAAAATATTAGGGATAGGAATATCAAAATGCATCGCGAAATCATAATCTCGCTGATCTCCACACGGCACACTCATTACAGCCCCGGTTCCGTAACCGGCCAACACATAGTCTCCAATCCATATTGGGATTGCCTCGCCTGTAAAAGGATGCTCAGCATAAGCTCCTGTAAAAACACCTGTAATTGTTTTCACGTCAGCCAATCGTTCTCTTTCAGTTCTCTTCGCCGTGGCATCTATATATTTCCCAACATCAATCCGCTGCTCTATAGTTGTTAATTTATCTACGAGGTCGTGTTCTGGCGCTAAGGTCATAAAACTAACCCCAAATATGGTGTCGGGACGAGTAGTAAAAACCTCAATAATTTCATCTCTATCTTTTACTTTAAAAGTGACAGACGCCCCTTTTGATCTTCCTATCCAATTCGTTTGACTATCTTTCAATGGCTGTGGCCAATCAATAGTATCTAGACCATCCAACAACCGCTGCGCATAGTCTGTAATTCTCATGCTCCATTGCTTCATTTTTTTACGCACTACTGGATAGCCTCCACGCTCTGAAACACCATTTACAATCTCATCATTGGCTAAAACTGTTCCCAATTGAGGGCACCAGTTTACTTCTGTTTCAGCCAAATAAGTAAGTCGGTATCTAAGTAATACCTTTTGTTTTTGTTTTTCTGAAAATGAGTTCCATTGCACGGCAGTGAAAACTGGAGTAGCAATTTCACATGACTCATTTATGCCTCCGTTACCTTCATCCGAAAATACTTGAATTAATTCGGAAATCGGCATGGCTTTTTCAAGTGCTTTACAGTACCAAGATTCAAACAATTGTATGAAAATCCATTGTGTCCACTTATAATAATTGGGGTCGGAAGTTCGTACTTCTCTGCTCCAATCGAAGGAAAAGCCAATTCTATCAAGCTGTTCACGATAACGCGCTATGTTTTGTGCCGTAGTTCTACTGGGATGCTGCCCTGTCTGAATGGCAAATTGTTCTGCCGGCAATCCAAAGGAGTCATACCCTTGTGGATGCAACACATTAAATCCTTGATGCCTTTTATATCGAGCATAGATATCACTCGCAATATAACCAAGCGGGTGACCCACATGCAATCCCGCTCCCGAAGGATAAGGAAACATATCTAAAACATAAAATTTTGGTTTGACACTTTGATTTTCAGCCCTGAAAGTTTGATGCTCAGCCCAGTACTTTTGCCACTTCGCTTCTATATCGTTGAAATGATACTTACTCATTATTATCGCTGCTTTTGGAAGGCAAATCTACGAGTATTGTACGAAAGACAAAACTTTAAACGTTAGTAAGTCACAGAAAGAAAAAACCTTGTATTTTTGTAATTAGCATCAAAATTGTAATAGTTTGCAATACGTATTATTTTTGATATTAACTCTTAACCTTTTATGGCTTCATCATTCGATAAATACCAAAAAAGAAGATTAATTTCTTCTTATTTCTCAGTCGTTCTGAGCATATCTCTTGTTTTGTTTTTATTAGGCCTTCTTGGATTATTAGTATTGAATACGAAGAACGTTGCCGATCATTTCAAAGAAAAGATAGCACTAACGGTCTATCTGAAGGATACAGCGAAAGAAGTTGAAATCACCCAACTAAAACAAAGTTTGTCATTAGCAGAGTACACCAAATCTGCAGCCTATATTTCCAAAGAGCAAGCGGCAGAAGAACATAGTGCTGCCATAGGTGAAAATTTTATGGAATTTTTAGGTTACAATCCATTACAGAATAGTATCGATGTATATTTATTGGCCGACTACGTATCTCCTGAGAAATTGGATGAGATTACAGCCGAAATTCTGACCAAAAATTTTGTTGAAGAGGTAGCATACGACAAACCACTTATTGCTCTACTAAATGACAATGTTAAAAAAATAAGTCTCTGGGTCCTTATTATTAGTGGGCTTTTTACATTTATTGCAGTGCTCTTGATAAATAGCTCTATTCGACTTTCCGTTTACGCTAAACGATTTACAATTAAAACGATGCAAATGGTTGGAGCGACCAAGCACTTTATAAGAAAACCATTTATTTGGAAAAGCATTAGACTAGGGTTTGTTGGAGCTGTATTGGCAATGATTGGTATGGCCGTTGTGCTGTTTTATTTGAATAGAAGTTTCCCTGAGCTACGACTATTACAAGATAAATTATTGTTGAGTGTTTTATTCGGCTTCATCTTTTTAATGGGGCTTTTCATTACCTGGATTAGCACATTCTTTGCGACACAGCGCTTTCTAAATTTACGAACAGATGATCTCTATTATTAAGAAAAGTAGTTTCATAATAATTTGCATTATTGTGTTACAAAGCTGTATCATTCAAAACCCCAAGCAGGAAAATTGTGAGCAAATTGAAATTACAGTTCAAGAAATATACGAAGGAGGCATAAAAGACATCGTTTTTTTAGATCTCGATGGAAAGTTCTTTTACATTAATAGAGGCCTTGAACAAGGACTTACTCTTCAAAGAATGAAGAACAAAGTTTTAAATAAAAAGGTTACATTGCACATCGCTAAAATTATAACAGGAAGGTCGTCCAATCATATTGCACAATTATCACTCGGGCAAGAGGTTATTTATACAGAATTTAACTAATTATGGGAGAGAAAAAACGGAAGGAATCGGTAAAATCGCAGTTTGTCTTCGAGCGTAAAAATTATAAATTTATGCTCATCGGAATCGCAGTAATCGTTTTAGGTTTTATACTTATGACAGGGGGAGGCAGTGATGACCCCAATGTTTTTAATCCGGAAATTTACAGCTGGAGACGTATCCGATTGGCACCTGCCCTGATTCTTATTGGCTTCGGAATAGAGGTTTACGCTATTCTTCTTAATCCATATAAGAAAAAATAAACTATGGGTGCATGGGAAGCTATTATCCTTGGAATTATTCAAGGATTCACCGAATTTTTACCTGTTTCATCAAGCGGCCACCTCGAATTAGGAAAAGCAATTCTAGGAGACACCTCTGTTCCGGAAGAGGGTTTATTATTTACTGTTGTGCTTCACTTTGCAACGGCCTTAAGTACATTGGTTATTTTCAGAAAAGATGTCTGGGAAATCATAAATGGACTTTTAAAATTTAAATGGAACGAAGAGACTCAATTTATAACTAAAATTGTTGTTTCTATGTTACCCGCCGTTGTTATCGGGCTTCTTTTTGAGGAACAACTCGAATCCTTTTTTGGAGGAAACATTGCCTTTGTAGGCGCTATGTTAGTTGTAACTGCGATTCTCCTATGGCTGGCAGATAGATCTAAATATACTGGAAAACCTGTTACTTATAAAAGTGCATTCATCATAGGTATTTCACAAGCGATTGCAATGCTCCCCGGGATTTCAAGAAGTGGAGCTACCATATCAACCTCAGTATTATTAGGTAACGATAAGAGCAAAGCAGCTCGATTTTCTTTTTTAATGGTTGTTCCTTTAATCTTTGGGAAAATTGGAAAAGATATTGTAAGTGGTGATCTTGCCGCCGAATCTGTCAATTTCACGACCCTTGGGCTTGGGTTTATCTCGGCATTTATTTGTGGTTTGATAGCATGTACCTGGATGATTTCACTTGTACGGAAAAGCAAACTTTCTTATTTCGCAATTTACTGCTTAGTAGTAGGTATAGTTGCTATCGCCTTTGGTTTATACAATTAACAATGACTGTTGAAGACTACAAAGAAGGACAACTTATTTTAATAGACAAACCCTTAGAATGGACCTCCTTTCAAGTGGTTAACAAGGTGCGCTGGCTTATTAAGCAACAATTCAAGATAAAAAAAATCAAGGTTGGACATGCAGGAACTCTAGATCCGCTAGCCTCTGGATTGCTTATATTATGTGTTGGAAAGTTCACAAAAAAGATTGACACGTATCAGGCGCAGGAAAAAGAATACACTGGCACCATTACTGTGGGGTCAACCACTGCAAGTTATGATCTAGAAACGGAGATTAATGAAAGATTTGATTATTCTTCTATTACTTCGGAAGAGATTAATGAGGCCACGCTTCCGTTTATAGGTGAAATTCAACAACAGCCGCCAATATTTTCAGCTTTAAAAAAAGATGGCAAACGTTTATACGAATATGCAAGAGCAGGAGAAGAAGTTGAAATTCCGAAGCGAACCGTTTATATTTCAGCTTTTGAAATCACCAATATAGAACTCCCAAATATTGATTTTAGAATTGTTTGCAGTAAAGGAACTTACATAAGATCACTTGCACATGATTTTGGCAAGTCTCTTAATAATGGGGCACATCTTTCAGCATTAAGACGTACAAAAATTGGCGATTATTCGGTTAAAGATAGTGTTTCTATTGAAGGTTTTGAAGAGCGACTTACTTCTTTATAAATCGTTTTGCTAAGCTTCCGTTTTCACCTATAACTTCTAAAAAATAAATTCCTGCTGGCAAACCCGAAATATCCAACCGATTATCGTCAGACATTATATAAGATGTTATTGTCTTCCCTAAAACGGTATACACCTTAATAGTTTTAATAATTAAGTCGTTGGAAACAATGTATAATGCATCCGTTGCCGGATTAGGGAAAAATTCGATATCTGAGGAATTAAAATCATTAGCATTTAAATTTTCACAATCTTCACTATAAACAGCTGTAACATCTTTATTCCAATTCAAATTTGAGTTTGAATATGCGGGATCATCGACTTCAATACAAAATAGAGAGGGATTATCTATCGCAGAAAAAGAAACTATGCTAGTATTGTTTCCATTTTTTAAATTTAGATATGTGAGATCTTCATTATTTTGAGCTCTTAACTCAATTAGAGCAGGGTTTTGTGATAGGTCCAAACTTGCTAGAAGGTTTAAACCACAATTTAACATCTCTAGATTACCAAAAGATGAAATCCCCTCTAGAGAGTTTATGTTTCTTTCATAAACCTCTAAGGACAGAACGTCATCTGCTTCAGATAGCTGTATTTCACCATCGTCATTTGTGTCTACATCGCGATCTGGTATTCCATCTCCATTGGAATCGACACAATTGGAATTCACCAATGCATCTTTAAAATTTGCATCTGGAATATTTACTATTTGCGCTTTTACTGAAAATACAATTCCTGTAAATAAGATAAATAAGATATACTTTTTCATGATGATTGGGTTTTAAATGTACTCAAACCTCCATATTTTAAAAATCAAACAGGGCAAACCTGATAATCATTTACTTTTAGAAATTGGGAATTTGACAAGAAGAAATAGGTTAATAAAAAGAAGCTTTTGAAGAACGACTAACTTCCCTATAAACTTTTTGGTTATTACAACCCCTTCCGAAGTGGTTTTCAAAAAATATAAGCCGGCTATTAATTAAGAGACATAATAATAAAGAAAGAAATACTACTTTTCATAATGGGTAGTTGTCTGCATACTAAATATCTGCTCTCTAATTCAAATATTAGTACTTCCTGATTGTATTTTTCAAAACCCAACAAATAGTTAATTGTAGTCAAAATCAGTTAAATCGGTCTTAATCAGACCTTAAATAAGGTGAATTGTGAATAATTTAGCGAATAATTTCAGTACTTGCGCTTATGAACTTCGATTATTCGTATCGGGCTTTTTTAATTACTTGCTTGCTATTCGGAATATTATTCCTAGCTTTTAAAAGCATTAATCTTTCCAAATATGTAATAGCTGAGGAAGAAAACTTTGATATGGAATACTCTGAAGAGGAGCTACTTCTTGAAGAAGAACTGGCTACTCTTTCCCAACCTGATCTAAAAATAGAAACCAACAGAGCTTTCAACGAAGCTGAAAAATTCATCTCAGAACTTGAAAAAGATTATATCGAATCTCTGGAGAGCTCAAATTCTGATAAAGAGTCCGTTCTAGTTCGAGATGGCATGAATGTTCGGGACAGTGAATTAAAAAATGACAAAACTACCTCTATCGCACAAGAACCGGAGTCTACCGAAAGTGAAACTAATAAAATTGTTATTTTAAACAATTCCAATAAAAGAAATAGCACTATAAGTTATCGATTGACAAAGCGCAGCGCACTTCGCCTCCCAAATCCTGTTTACACCTGTGCTACCTCAGGCAAAATAATAATTAACATCGTAGTTAGTGAAACAGGAAAAGTTCTTAGTGCTGAGTATAACAAGTCTTCTTCTAATACTTCGAATGAATGCCTTATAGATGCTGCTCTAGCTTACGCGAAAAGGGCCAATTTCACAACCTTTGCCGGAAAACCAACCCAACTGGGTAGTATTACATATAATTTTCCAGGACAACGATAAGTTACTTCAATAACTTTGTCAAGTCCTCCAAAATATTAACTCCCTTATCTTTGTTATACCACACCTGTAAATCTTGTTTAAACTCCGGAGACAGACCTCCATGTTCCCTTTTATAAGAGTTTACCATCTCTGTAGCGGTTGATGGTCTAGGGCCCCACTCTCCGATTAGTTCGTTTGTCGAAGTATCGATTACAATCAATTTAGGAATAGACTGGGCTCCATTAGTTAAAAAGGCATTCATTAAATCGAGATGTTCATCTCTTTGCAAAATTTTAAGATCAATTTTATTGGTAATCTCGGCAAGCTTATTCATAATTGGCATAGACTGAGCTGCATCTCCACACCAACTTTCGGTTAACACTAACCAGGTTTGATTTCCATTAAAATCATTGAGTCTTCCCAAAATGTTATCCGAAATCTTAGTTGTTTTGTCTAGTCTTCTCATACGAGAATCGTTAAGTAGCGTATATTGAGTTAATGCCTCTGACTGATTTGGCCCAGTACTTGTTCCATTTTGAACATGCCTTGAAACTAGTTCTCGATATTCTTGATATGACGTCCCTTTCTCCATGGCTTTTAGCGCCAATTGGACAGGGTTTTCTATTTCTATTGTATTTTTCATTAAAGTTTTGACGAAATTAATTACCAATACTTACTATATTTAGTTTTCCTAAATAGAGCTACATAAATCGATATAAAGTATCAAATCGTGAGAATACTTAAACCAAAATTATGAATAAAGAAAGATGCTCTTGGTGTGGAACAGATCCATTGTATATGGCCTATCATGATGAAGAATGGGGAGTCCCCGTTTATGATGAAGCTACTCTGTTTGAATTTTTATTACTGGAAACCTTTCAAGCTGGTTTAAGCTGGTTTACTATTTTGAAAAAACGTGAGAACTTTAGAAAGGCATTTGACAGATTTGATTATACTAAAATTGCCAAATACAATCAAAAAAAGGTAGATTCACTTTTACTCGATGCCGGTATCATAAGAAATAAGCTTAAAGTCCATTCTGCAGTGACCAATGCACTAGCATTTCAGAAAATACAAGCCGAATTTGGTAGTTTTAGTAAATACTTTTGGGGTTTCGTGGATGGAAAGCCAATACAGAATAATCTGAAATCAATATCCGATATCCCTACCAATACCATTCTTAGTAATGCTCTAAGTAAAGATTTAAAGAAACGCGGCTTCAAATTCGTAGGTAGTACTGTGGTATATGCTTATATGCAAGCCA
>JBLHIC010000013.1:0-43237 GCA_047614245.1 Flavobacteriaceae bacterium | reverse complement strand
GGGAGTTCGTGCGTCAAGGAGAGGTGATTGGCTGGGTAGGAATGACTGGAAATACAGGAGGGCCGCACGTATGTTATCGATTTTGGAAAAATGGAAAGGAAGTAGATCCCTTTAAACAAGATTTACCACTGTCTAAGCCATTGCCAAAGGAATATCAGCAAGATTACTTCAATTATATTCTTCCTCTAAGTGAACAGTTAGACTGTATTTCTTACCCGTAATGTTTTTTAATGTTTTGTTCATGAATCTGTTAGCAACTATTTAAGAGTTTAAAACTAATAATAGTCTTACTTTCAACGGGTTAGATTGTTTACATTGATTTAACATTCTATTGATGTTAGATCATAGATCCAATCTATCTTTGCAGAAATTTTACTAAACATACGACCATGAGAAAACTATTACTCTTAGCATTTTTATTTGGCGGTTTTACCGCTTTTTCACAAGGAACAGTTTCCGGGTTAATCATGGACTCCGATCTAGGAGGGCCACTTGCCGGTGCTAACATAATTGAAACTGGAACAACCAATGGTACAATCGCCGACATGGATGGTAGATTTAACTTCAAGGTTACTACTAATTCTGGAACAGTGAGTATTTCATACCTCGGATACAAGAATTCGACAGTTGCATTTTCATTGAGTGACGGTTCCGCAGATTTAGGGTCACTTTCAATAGAAATTGATGCTGCTGCATTAGACGAAATTGTGATAATTGGGACGGGAATAATTGATCTTGCAGAAGGTAGAAGAACACCTTCGGCTGTATCGACCATTCGATCTGAAGAGATTCAGGCAAAGATAACGGGTAATACCGAATTCACGGAAGTCTTGAAAAACACGCCTTCAGTCTATGTTTCGAATCAAGCTGGTGGTTTTGGAGATAGTCAGATTTTCTTAAGGGGATTTAATGATTCTAATACAGCTTTCCTATTAAACGGTCAGCCTATTAACAGTGTTGAAGATGGACGTATATTTTGGTCTAACTGGTCTGGGATGACAGATGTTGCTAGTGCTGTACAAGCTCAAAGAGGTCTTGGGTCTTCAAAATTAGCGATATCTTCTGTTGGAGGTACTGTAAATATCATTTCAAAATCAACAGATTCAAAACAAGGAGGTTTTGTAAGATTCCTAGCCGGGAATGACAGTTATTTTAAAGGAACAGCTAGCTACAGCACCGGAGTAAATGAAAGTGGCTGGGCTTTTTCATTTTTAATTGATCACTGGCAAGGCCACAGAAAGTATGCTGAGGGTACAGCAGGACAAGGACAAAACTATTTGTTTTCAGTTGGATATAAAATGAACGATAAGAATACCTTCAATTTCTTGTTAACAGGTGCTCCACAATGGCACGATCAAAACTTTTCAGATTCATTAGAAGACACTGATACATTCGGTGAAAAGTATAATGCGAATTCAGGATTTAAAGATGGTAAAAGATTTACTGAAAGAAGAAATTTTTACCACAAGCCGGTTGCCAATTTAAACTGGGATTTAGATTTAAATGAAAAAATAGATGTGTCAACAGTATTGTACGCGTCGTGGGGCCGTGGTGGAGGTACTGGTGCTCTAGGTAGAGGTACACGTGTAAGAAATGACATGGGGCAAATTGATTTTGACCAAATTGTACAGAATAATATAGCGGACGCTAATAACGGAATTGGAAATAATAGTGATTCACGTATTATCAGAGCTTCTATGAATAACCATAACTGGTATGGATTAATCTCTAATCTTACTTATAAGGCTTCAGAAGAATTAACTTTGAATGTAGGGATCGACGGAAGACTATATAGAGGGGATCATTTTAGACAACTTAATGATTTACTTGGTCTAACAGGTTTTCAAGATAACTATAGAAATGATAGACCCGATGATTATGTAATATCGAGTGTCTTCGAAGCAGACCCTTGGTCGGCTCTTTTTGATTTCGCAGATGAAGCGAACCGTACGCAATATGACTACTCTGAAAACATCAATAACATTGGTGGATTTGCACAAGCGGAGTATGTAGTAGAGCACTTTTCTGGATTTTTACAAGGAGCTGTCTCTTCTCAATCATTTCAAAGAGAAGGACGATTTAGCGGAACTGGAAATGGTTTAGGGAAATCTGAAAAACTAAGCAAAACTGGATATAATGTAAAAGGTGGAGCAGCTTATATGTACGATGGGAATCATTCTGTATTTGCAAATGGAGGTTATTTTTCTCGTCAACCGTATTTGGATAATATCTTTGCAGATATTCGAAACTCTAATGATTTCCTGTCCCCAGATGTTGAAAACGAGGAAATTACCGGTTTTGAAGCTGGATATAGATTTAAGAATAGGAATTTAAAAGTTAGCCTAGATTTTTATATCACGACCTGGGCAAACAGATTCTTAGCTTTCAATGGTCCTGAAATAGATCCTGATGGTGTTGCTCAAACCTCAACATACAGACTGACCGATGTGACCCAACGTCACAGAGGATTTGAGTTTGATGTTGAATACAGCCCAGATATGAGAGATTGGAGCTTTCACGCATTCGGTTCAATTGGAAACTGGAAGTACGATGGAGACTCTCCTTATACATTGCAAAATGATGAAAATGGAACGTTTATTCCTCAAGTGAGTGATAAAATTGATTTGACTGGAACCCTTATTGGAAATGCACCTCAAACATCTTTTGGTTTTGGAGGAACTCTTAAAATTTGCGATGGCCTGAGTGTTGATGCAGATTATAATATTTATACCGACCTATATGGTTTCGTAGATCCAGAGGATGTAGCACAAAATGCTCTTTCTGGAGGAGGGACATTTCAAGCAGAAAAATTACCTGCTTACTCTTTACTAGATGCTGGTGTTACCTATAAATTTTTGTTTGGAGATAAAAACCTAACCTTTAGAGCTAATTTAAAAAATGTTGGAAATACATCTTATTTGGGTCAAAGAGATGCTTTTGGGTATTACCTTGGAGTGGGTAGAACTTATAACGCAAGTATGAGATATAATTTCTAATATTTAATAACTTAGTTATTCAATTAAAACCATCCTGATGTCTTCAGGATGGTTTTTTTATACAATTATCTATATCTTTGAGAAACACCAACAACTATAAAAAATGTACACTACACTTCAATTTTTACATTCATATTGGGCTTATTTAGTATTGCTTATAGTTACCTTGGCAACGTTTAATGCGTTGGTTGGATATTTTGCTAAAAAAGAATACAGCCCTAAAGACTTTAGGATTTCTCTTTTTGCTTTAATCGTAACGCATCTCCAACTTCTTCTTGGACTAGTTTTGTACTTTGTTTCTCCACTGGGGCTGCAATCTATTTTGAATAATGGAATGGGTGCAGTGATGAAAAACTCTGTCCTTAGACTAAATGCAGTAGAACACCCAATGATCATGATCTTAATGGTAGTGTTTATAACTATGGGTTATTCTAAGCATAAGAAGAAATTAGTTTCAACTCCAAAATTTAAAATGCTTGCTATCTTTTATAGCATTGCGCTCATCTTGATGCTAAGTAGAATTCCATGGAATCAGTGGTTTTAGGATTCTTCGGAATAAAAATATTTTAAGGTTAAATTAGTATTACTCTGATGCAACCTCTTTAATTAAATATACAAAGACGGGAAAGTGATCGCTATAACCGCCTGTAAAAGACCCATTTCCAAAACTTCGATAGGGGTATCCTTTGTATTGGCCTTGAGAATTTGCTAGATAGGACTTATTGTGGATTCCGGCTTTGTAAAACCGATAAGAACTATATTCTTTTTTCATTAACTCTGAAGACATTATTATTTGATCAAACAAATTCCAGCCGTCACGCCAAGCAAGGGTTCCTATTCCTTTTCTGAACATATTTTCCATCGGATTGAATAACTCCTTCATTTTTAATCTGTCGCGATTTTTCTTAGTATTTAAAACATCTTTTACGCTCGAAGAGAGTGGATCGTCGTTTAGATCTCCCATCGTAATGATCTTAGCATATGGATCTATACTAAACAAAGAGTCAATGATTCTTTTATTGAGTTTGGCCGCCTTAATTCGTTTAGGTCGACTTCTAGCTTCTCCACCCCTTCGTGAAGGCCAATGATTCACTATAAAATGTACTTTTTCACCATCTAATATTCCGCTCACTAATAGTTGATCCCGAGTATAAATTCTTTTCGAAATATCATTGTCATTGTATATTAGTAACTCATGTGCCTCAAAATTCGTTGGTGTAAAGAGTTTCTTTCGATATAGTAAACCCACATCAATTCCACGTCTGTCAGGAGAGTCAAATTGAATAGCACCATAATCTTTGTGTATGAGTGGCTCTTGATTCAATAGATCTTCTAAGACCTTTCTGTTTTCAATCTCGCAAACGCCAATGATAGCCGGTGTTGTTCCCGTTATCTCACTTCCAATTTCGGCTATTACCTTTGCCATATTCTTTAGTTTTGCGTGATAGATTTCTTCTGTCCAGTGATCTTTTCCGTCGGGAGTTCGGTCATTGTCAAAAGTCATTGGATCATCTTCATAATCAAATAGATTTTCAAGATTATAAAAGGCTATGGTGTTTACCTTATAATTCTTCTTTTCTTGTGCAATGAGAATTACAGAGAAGCAAAGTAGTAGGATTTGAATTTTAAAACGCATTGAATTTAGAAATGTTAGTTGCTTTATGGAATTGGAATACTTAGAGTAACTTACAATTAAAATGGTCCTCTGGTTTCAAAACGATTATTTTTAACAGTAGCTAGTAGTCGAAATTCAAGAATACGGATATCTAATTGTTTTCAAGCTTTCCGCTCTTCCTTAAAAAAGCTAGTTTTATACCTCTTCACCACTCCCGATTTTAATACTTCTTCCATTAGGAGGTTAAATTATGAGAGGATGGTTACTACTGCTACTATTTTTGTCCGCTTTTATCTGTCTTGGACAAGAAGCGATTCTTAAGGGGAGAGTAATAGATGCAAATTCGGCAGCGGTAATAGATGAGGTGATAGTTTCAATAGATGGAATAGCAATCACTACACTTTCCAATTCTGACGGACTATTTAACTTAAGTAGATTTAAACTTCCGCAAGGAGAACAAGTTTTAAGCCTTTTTAAACGGGGGTATTATCAGATTCGTATTCCAATTATTATTCAGAATGGGAAAGTAATAAATCTAGACCCGATCTATATGGAAATTGACCTTTCGGAGCTAGAAACCCAAATAGGGATCATAAGTCTTTCCGAAGAAGAACTAGACGAAGACGAAGGAACTTCCTTCAATGTTTCAGGATTGCTTTCTGCCTCTAAAGACGCCTTCTTAAATGCTGCAGCCTATGATTTTAGCTCTACTTTTTTCAGACCTAGAGGGATGGATAACGCCAATGGAAAAGTCCTTATTAATGGTATAGAAATGAACAAACAGTATAATGGACGACCCCAATGGGCAGACTGGGGAGGGCTCAATGATGTGCAGCGTAATCGACATTTTTCAAAAGGACTCAAAGCCAATGATTACGCTTTTGGAGATGTTGCTGGGACCACCAATATAATAATGCGTGCTTCTCAATATCGCAAGGGCGGGAGAGTCTCCTATGCTGCAGCCAATAGAAGTTATCGCGGTCGTATTATGGGGTCTTATAGCAGCGGACTTTCAAAAAAAGGCTGGGCTTATTCAATATTACTGGCTAGACGTTTTGGCGAGCAAGGTTATCAAGAAGCTACTTTCTATGATGCAAATTCAGTTTTTGCTTCCGCAGAAAAAAAGATGAATAACCAACACAGTTTAAATTTTGCGGCTTTTTACACACCTAACAGAAGAGGTCGTTCGACGGCGATTACCCAGGAAGTTAGAGATTTAAAAGGGGTTACTTACAATCCGAATTGGGGCTACCAAGGACAGGAGAAGCGAAGTAGCAGAATTCGTGACGTTAAGGAGCCTGTTATAATGTTAAACCATTATTGGGCTATTGGTGAGGAGACCTCATTGAATACAAATATCGCTTATCAATTTGGAAAAATTGGAGATACAAGATTAGACAATGGAGGGAACAGAAATCCGTCTGGAAATTACTATCAAAAATTACCTAGTTATTTTCTACGGAATGAAAATCCATCTCCATATGATTTTCAGCAGGCATATATTGCCGAACAAGAGTTTATCAATGATGGACAAATAGATTGGAAGTCTTTATATGCAGGGAATGTTATTTCAGGTAATTCTACCTATGCTATTCAAGAAGATAGGGTAGATGATACTCAGTTTACTATAAATTCAATCTTGACAACTAGTATTTCTGAAAACATTTTAGTGAATGGCACAGTAAACTATAGAAGTCTTAAAAGTGAAAACTTTGCTGAGCTAAAGGATCTTTTAGGTGGAAATGGGGTCCTCGATATTGATGCTTTTGGACCTGGAGGCGAAGAATCGAATAGTGATCTTCAAAACTTGAATAGGGTTGTTAGCGAAGGGGAGCGCTATAAATATAATTATGAATTAAATGCCTCAACTTTGTCGGGATTTGCGCAAGGACAGTTTAACTATAATAGAGTAGATTTTTATATAGGGCTTTCGCTGAGTCATACAAACTACCAAAGAGTCGGACTATACCAAAACGGTTATTTCCCGGAAGCAGATCGTTCTTTAGGAGAAAGTGAGAAGTTGAGTTTTACGAGTTCTGGATTTAAAGCAGGTATAATTTATAAAATTACAGGACGCCACTTAGTTGATGTCAATGTTGGGTTTCTAAGCAAAGCACCAACATTTAGAGGTTCTTTTGCAAATGCTAGACAGAACAACGATATCGTCGTTGGTTTAGTTGAAGAGAAAGCGACCTCCACAGATATTAGTTATATTTTTCGGCACCCTATTGTAAAGGCACGTCTTACAGCGTTCTATGCCCACTTCGAGGATCAAACAGATATCGGCTTCTTCTTTACTCAAAACGCTTTGGGGAATGATGAAACAAGTGCTTTTGTACAAGAAATTGTGACCGGAATTGACAAAAGGAGTGTGGGTCTTGAAATAGGAATTGAAGCGCAGGTGTTACCAACATTTAAATTAAAAGGGGCTGCCTCTGTCGGTCAAAATCGCTACACAAACAATCCAAATTTATATTTGGCGGGGGATGATTTTGGGACTGAAGGGAATGACATTTCTTCACAAGGGGTACGAAAAGTTGCTTTAGAAAACTACCATGTTTCTGGAGGTCCAGAGACAGCAATACAATTAGGATTTGAATATCGAGATCCTCTCTACTGGTGGTTCGGTTTAACTGTGAATTATTTCTCAGATGCTTATGTCGATGTAAGTAATCTAAGACGCACCAAAGATTTTTATACAGATATTGATAGCCAACCTTTCAACGATTATAACGAGGAAATAGCAAGAGACTTATTGCGTCAAGAACAAATTGAAGATTACTTCCTGGTAAATGTAGTAGGAGGAAAATCTTGGAGAATAGGGAAGTATTTTGTCGGGTTTTTTGCGACTATTAATAATGTTTTAAACCAAGATTCGCGAACCGGTGGTTTCGAAGATTCTAGAAGAGCAAGTTATCGACAACAAGTTGAAGAACAAAACAGAGCTAAGCCTTTGTTTGGCAACCGTTATTTCTTTGGAAATGGCACTACATATTATACAAATATCTATGTTAGATTTTAATTTAAATGAATTCTCGGAGACCATGATAACTACAAATCGTTATAAATTAATTACCCTAGTATTCTCAATATTAGCATTGGCATCTTGTGTTCAAGACAATGCCTTCGATACGCCATCATTGGAAGTTGAACAAGCAAATATTACTGGAACTGAAATAACAATGAGAGCTCTAAACCATCTCTTAATTCAAGAACAAGCGAACAATGAGAATAGCCTTCTAACTTTTGATGAAGCTGATGATAGTTATATAGCTGGTTACGTAATTTCAAGTGATCAGTCTGGAAATTATTTTGAAGAGATAATCTTTCAAGATAAACCTTCATCTCCTACTATCGGGTTGAAAATACTAATTGATGAAAACCCCCTATATATTACCTATGAATTTGGGCGAAAAGTATATGCAAAATTAGCTGGTCTAACGGTTGGTTTGGATAGTGGTGTGCTAACATTAGGAATTCGAGATGGTAACGGGTTAGGAAAGATTTCAGCGGCTCAAATGACCAATTATTTAGTACGAGAGAATGAAGTTGCTGAAATTGCACCATTGCCGATTACCATTTCCGAATTTACAGATGCCAAAACCAGCTTGTATGTGAGTTTGACCGACGTACAATTTAATCGGAATGAAGTGCTAGGAATTAATAGGTTGACATTTGCAGGAGAGAAAGGTGATCTTTTTGACGGGGAACGAACACTTGAAGATTGTTCGAACAATATAACTGCTGTTTTTAGCACGAGCACCTTTGCCGATTTTAAGGGAGTGTTGCTTCCTGACGGGAGAGGAACTCTGGTTGGGATTCTAACTAAAAACTTTTTTGGGGATGCATATAATATGGTTGTAAACGACCCATCTGCTATTTCCTTCGACAGTACCGATCGCTGTGATCCAAATGAGATTGATTGCGGACTGGCGGCTTCAACAGGATCAATTGTCTTATTTAATGATTTCTTCGAGACTCAAACAATAAATCAGCCAATTTTAGGAAATGGTTGGACTAATTTTATCGAAGCAGGTACTGAAACTTGGGAAGCTTATTCCGAAAGCGGAACGAATGCTTCTTTAGGGATTTCAGTCAGAATGGGGTCATTTTCATCCGGTGATGAAAGCTCTGTCGGATGGTTAATCACACCTCAAATCGATTTTGATGAACAGGAAGGAGAAACTTTAAAATTTAAAACCTCGAATAGTTTTTCGGATGGCAGCACTTTAGAACTATGGATCTCGCAGGATTGGGATGGCCAGGAGGCGACTATCATATCATCAACTTGGGCTTTACTTCCTGCGGCTTATATTGTCCAAGATGACGATAATTTTGGAAATTGGGCAGCTTCTGGGAATGTAGATCTAAGCTGTATTAAGGGTGCCGCTCATATTGCTTGGAAATATGTGGGCAGTGGAGACAAAGCTTATGACGGAACCTACGAGTTAGATGAAATAGAAATTGAATCTAATTAATAGTTTCTGGCAAAATGTAAAAGGCATCTGGAAAGCCGTGTGCGGTCCAGCCCGAACGAACGAATCAGAACCTGCCGGTAGGAATGCAGGAAGGGAAGTATGTTCGTGTTATTGGGAAGTACAATGTGCTATCATTTGTTAGAATTATTAAATGACTGCCAAATTGTGACAGAAATCTAATCTGGTGTTCTAACGCCTTTAAGTTGAATACAATTTATAAAGAAAATTGAATCAGCAATATTATTTGGAATAATTTTCCAATAATGGCGTTTGATTTGTTTTAATATGAAGGCCCAGGCCTCATTTAATATCATTGATTTTAAAGGCTTTTAAAGGGCCATTGTTCTGACTCACAATAATAATTGGAGTACTGGATTTATCAAAATTTATCGCTACCATCGCTTTAGCATCTCCATCTATATTTAGTCCAACGTTATACGACCGATAGCTATTAAATGCTCCGCTGCAGTTGCCTTTTAAAACCAAACCACGATGCGCATCATATCTTCCCGTTTCTATTTCTACGGGATATTGATTACCCACCATTATAATGTCCAGACAACCATCTTGATCTACATCTTCAATCCAGGTATCGTAAGTCGGAGCAAATTGTGCTTCATTTGGAAGCGGAGTTACTTTAAAAGTCTTACCATCCACATTTTCGATAAATGAGGAGGCAAAAGTCTGAGCTTCAAACTTGATTGCATTATTTAGGATCCCTATGCCATAAACCTCTTCAATTGTAGCATTCCCAAAACTTGTATAATCTTTAATCTTTTCTGCAATATAGGGTACCTGCTCACTCGAACATTGTCTTCCTCGAACAGGGTAAAGAACCCCTTTGTTATAATAGCCTAAAGCAACGTCATAGGAGCCATTATTATCAAAATCATTAGTAAAAATCTTAAAAGGCTCCGCAAGAGTAGCTTTATTTTTACTATTCAACCCTAGATTTCCAGCAATGTAATCCATGTCTCCATCATTGTCAAAATCACCACCAGAGATAGTATTCCACCAGCCCTTAGTTTTTGATAACTGGAAGTTTTCTGTCTCATTTTTAAACTTTCCATTCTCATTCACAAATACAGTAATTGGCAACCATTCTCCAACTAACATTAAATCTAGATCATTATCATCATCAATATCTGTCCAAAGGCCAGCATTTACTAGTCCAATATTTGATAATTCAGGAGCTACTTCTTCCGTAACATCTTTAAAAGAGCCTTTATTGTTTTGTAAAATAAAACTTTTATCCGCCATTGGGTATTTACCGGATTTTGAATGCCCACCGACAAATAAATCTAGGTCCCCATCTTGATCAAAATCAGCAGCAACGACACAACTCCCATTTGTTTTTAAATTGGGTAAAGCATCTTTTCTTAGTTCTAGATTTCCTTTTCCGTCATTGAAGTAAAGCCGATCAACAAGCATTGAACTATTTTCATCAAATTCATAACTGCCACTAACTACATAAAGATCTAGGTCACCATCCTGGTCTGCATCAAAAAATATACTTCCCATATCCTCATGAGCTTTATCCGCCTCAAGGGATGGGGCGGGATGGGGTTTAAACCCCTCACTTGTTTGCAAATTGACAGTTCCAGCCTGCCCAGCAGCACCCCCTTGAAACAAATCGTCCAAGCCATCTCCATTGACATCACCTACAGCTAATGATGGTCCAAATTGAGATAATTTATGTGGCAATAACAACTGTTTTTTGTAATCATCAAATTCCTTTTCGCGATGAGCAGGAATGGATTTTACCATCGAATTGACCTCCTTGAATATAGTAGGGGTTTTAACAGGTTCACTTCTCTTTTGTTTTGCATTGGCATAATCAACACTCAAGATTTGATCTGCTTTTACATTTTTAATCAGCTGCTCATTTCCATCTGGCCATTGAATCAATAATTCGTCTATTACACTATTAAACCCTAAGCCAAAATGAAGAACAGGAGCTACAGATGATTGAAATCCTCTAGTAGTAGTTAATTCATTATAATAGGTGTTTTGCTTAACTTTTAAAGTAACTTTTGTTCCCAGGCCAAAAACATTTTGTTGACTGCCTTTTAATCGAACTTTTAAATAGTGCTTATTGTCTGGTCCCTGCTCCATTAGATTATTACGGTAAATAGTTACTGGTTGATCTAAATTACTCAACACCAGATCTAGATCACCATCACCATCCAAATCCCCATAGCTAGCTCCATTAGTATTGATTAGTTCGTCCAATCCCCAAGCTGTTATTTTTTTGTCGAAAGTTAAATCATGGTTATTTCGAAAAATATAGTTAGGTACTTGGGTCGTCGGAATATAGGGTTTGATTTCGCTAAAGGTTTTAGTTCCAACGTTTATCACTTCTTTCATTTTATTTTTAAAATCCTTGTCCAGCACATCTCTTTTATATCCATTGCTAACAAAGAGGTCTTTAAACCCATCATTATTGAAATCAGCAATAAGTGGCGACCAACTCCAATCTGTTGTAGCTACTCCTGATAAGTAAGCTATTTCACTAAATGGTGAATTCCCATTATTCAATTGAAGACAGTTATGCATAAATTGGTAACCATAATCATTATCAACAAAAGTCCAAAAATCTTCTGTACTCATCGAGGCCATATTGGTTTTTTGTCTTTGATTATCTTCGGCCATCATTTCTGTAGTGAAAATATCTAACAGACCGTCATTGTTAAAGTCACCTGCATCGACCCCCATACTAAACTTAGCCATATGCTTTAACATTTTAGGGCCAATATCTGTGAAGGTTCCATTTCCATTATTATGATAATAAAAATTAGGTGCATTATAGTCATTGGAAACAAAAATGTCAACCAAACCGTCTTTGTCAAAATCACTAGCTATCAGCCCCAGAGAATGCGCATAATTCGAAATACCGGCTTCCTTAGAAATATTGACAAAGTGGCCTCCATCATTTCGATAGATTTGATCACTTGAGAAAGGCGGTGATTCTTTTCTTTTCCTTAAACCCTCCTCTAGAGATTCTGTGAAAACAACAGGATGATTTCCTACATACAAATCCAAGTCATTGTCTTGATCCATATCAAAAAAAACAGATTGTGTAGTATGTCCGGCGTCGTCAATACCATATTGCCCAGCCTGTTCTGTAAATGTCAAATCCCCATTATTAATAAATAAATTATTTCGCCTTTGATTTGGGTTTTCAAACCATCCTGATCGACTCACATATATGTCTAAAAACCCGTCTCCATTAACATCGGCCATAGTCACCCCTGTGCACCAATCTCCCTGAGTTCTTATGCCTGAGGAAGCGGAGATGTCTTCAAATTGAAGATTACCTTTATTTAGATACAATCGATTAAAACTCATATTGGCCGTAAAAAATAAATCTGGTAAACCATCATTATTAATGTCTCCAATAGCTACTCCTCCACCGTTGTAAATATATTCATAGCTAAAATAGTTAATCGCATTGGATTCCTTAATGCTGTTTTTAAAAGTGACAGCACTTTGAGACGGGCTAATTTTGGTAAATAGTTTAAAAGAAAGATCTGTAGGAGTACTCCTTTCCGCTATAAAAAAATTAGACGCTTCCGTTTTTTTTATATCTGGTTCATTTGAACAAGATGGAAACGTCAAAAACATAAATAGGATGCCACTTTTTGCCAAACAAGAATTCAATCGATACAGATGTTTCTTAAAAATCATTTTATAAAAATATACAGTTTAGATGAAAATTGAATGGTTCTAGCGAAAGAACTCTTTAAGCACTGCTTGACGAAAATCAAGCATCTTATTTATTACAAATATTTTCTAAAGATAAAGAACCTTTTAATCAAGTACGTCCACAGTGCTTTAAAAAGTGGTCCCTTGCACAAGAGAAGCAACGGTGAAGGGGTCTTTGTTTTATTCCATAATAAAAACCAAGCCCCAATAAGTTGGTTGATTCCTATAAACACTATGTAAAAATATTAATGTCCCATAAAGGTCAAGGCTAACGATAAATCACTCACATCACCCAATGTCGTATTGACAACTATAGCAGGCAATTTTCCTTTCATATAAAATTGTCCTCCGAGCAATTTTGATATTGAATAAATATTATGGGTAAGGTTATGTAAAATATTTGGAAGATAAGTTCGGATTTTGTTTCCGCTTGTGCACTACAATACGAAGAAACCCCTCAATATTTCTAATGAGAGGTTTTTATCGCGTTATCTTAAATAAGATCTACTATCGTTCCACGATAATAAACTCAGACCTTCTGTTATTTTGGCGTTCTGCATCCGTACAGTCATCACCACAGGTGTTTGCTGGTTTGCCTTCGCCAAAGCCCTCTCCATTAATCCTAGAGGCACTGATGCCTTTAGAAATAATATATTGTACCGTTGCTTGCGCTCGTTCTTCCGAAAGTTTCATATTATAGTCATCTTTACCCTTGCTGTCCGTATGACTTTCCGCCTTTATAATATATGATGGATATTTTTTCATAATGGACACAAGTTTGTCTAGCTCAAATGCTGCCTTAGGTTTTACATTGGATCTATCATAATCAAAATAAATTGGGTTCAAAACAATTTTGTCCCCTTGAATAATTGCTTCGATAGGGCCAAGATTTATTGATGTCATTACTTTTGTGTCGTTTGCGGCCTCTAATGTAGTTGCATTACTTTCATAATTAGCGGCTACAGCCTGTAAAACATGCTCCTTATCACAAGCAGCTTTAAAGGATACTTTTCCGTTTGCATCTGAAGTTTTTGAACTCAACTTATTTTCGGCGGTGTCATATAAATCTACACGCGCTCCCGAAACAGGAGCTTTAGAGTACTCGTCAAGAATAGTAGCATCAATTGTAACTGCGCAAGGAGCTTCAAGAGCATTTAATACATAAATATCGTCACTTCCTTTCCCGCCTTTTCTATTAGAAGACATAAAGCCAGTTTTCGTATTTGGGTCATAAATAAAAGCGAAATCATCATCCACGCTATTGGCTCCTTTCCCTAAATTAACTGGATTATTAAATCCATTTCCTCCATTCGCTTCAGCATAAAATCCATCGAGCCCTCCTAATCCTTGGTGTCCGTTACTAGAGAAATATAAAGCACCATTAGAGTCGATGTGCGGAAAAACTTCTTTTCCTTCAGTATTTATATTGTCTCCCAATCTTTCTGGGGTACCAAACAAGCCTTGTGCATCCAAAGAAACCTTATAAATGTCAGAACCTCCTTTTCCGCCAGGTTTATCACTCACAAAGTATAGGATACTTCCATCCGGACTCAAAGCAGGATGACCATTGGAGTATTCACTATCGTTAAATGGAACTGAAAAAACACCTTTCCAATTTCCGTCAATTTTTTCAGAATAATATATATTTATTTGATTAACTCCTTCTTCATCTTTAGCATACTTTCCTTCAAAATAGTCGTTACGATCAAAGTACATTCGTTTACCATCGGCAGTAATAGCTACATTGCCTTCGTGGTATTTAGTGTTTACATCGCCCTCTAATAATTCAGCATTTTTAATTGTGTTACCAACTAAACTGGCTTTATAAACGTCTAAGAAAGGTTGTTCGTCCCAATGGTATTTTCTGCGACTTGTGTTTCTTGATGAAGAAAAATAGAAATCTTTACCAATAACAATTCCACCAAATTCTGAGTATTCTGAATTTATATCCTTAAGGTTCTTAACTTCATACATTGGAAAAGCATCCATAATCTGCGGAATATAATTTGGATTTTTCATAAACTCAACCGTACGGGAATCAGAAGGTTTCATCTCCGAAAATTTCTTCATCCAAGTATTATAATCCGAGACCTTGCCATTTGCTTTCAAGGATTGTGCATAGTTGTATACCGTTTCGGAGTTCACTTTTCTACCTTTTACAACACGTTTGTAATATGGTTCAGCTTTTTTTGTATCGTTTATGAAGAAATAGCTATTTGCTAGTCTTTCAAAAACATACCTGCTGCCTTCTCCTTTCTTAAGTAATTTTTGATAAGCTTTTGCAGCATCTATATAAGCCAATCGGTCGTATAATTGATCAGCTTTTTTGGTTTTGCTATTCTGAGCAGTAGCTATTGATGTGCTTACGGCGATGATTAAAAGAAATGTATATATTTTTTTCATTTTGAATGAAATTAAATTTTATTAATTAGAAGTATCTCGGTGAACGCATTGTACGTTTCTTAAAGAATAAGTCGAAAGTGAGTATCACCTCGTGAGAAGCTGCGGCTACAGTTTTAATTTCTGAAGTTACACTATCATAGGCATATCCAACACGAATGTTAGGTGTGACCCGAAACCCAACTAAACCACTGAAGGAATCATCCAAACGATACGATGCTCCGAGTTCAAATTTTTCAAAGAACAAAGCATTAATATTTGCATCGTAAGAAATGGGTGAATTAAACGCCGATTTTACCATTACCGATGGCTTTAATTTAAAATTATCAGATACTTGGAATACATATCCAGCGGTCCCGAAAAAATGATTTGTTTCAGAGCCATACTTAATACCATTTTCATCTAAGTGAACCGAGGTAAGTAAATTTGGAACCGAGAGACCTACGTAAAATTTATCACCATATAAAAAAGCTCCTGCTCCAATATTTGGATAGGTGTTATTAATGTCTTGAGCTCCATCTAAGAAGGGATCATTTTCATCTTGGACTTCTAATCCGCTAAGACCTACTTCATGAAAAGTAAAACCTGCTTTTAGTCCTAAAGCGAGTTTGATTGTTGGTCCAAGTTCTAGAGTATACGAAAAATCTGCAAACACATTTGTTTCACTCACTGGGCCCAATTCATCTTTTATTGCTGAAAGACCTAAACCAATTTTATCACTTATCGGTGAATGAGCTGAAAATGTAAAAGTTACAGGGGCATCATCAAAGCCTGACCATTGATTCCTGTAGAGTGCAGTAATCGAAAGACTCTCTTTCGAACCGGCATAAGCTGGGTTTACCACATTCATATTGTACATATATTGGGTGTACTGAGGGTCTTGCTGTGCAGAAGCAACTTCGGCACACAGTACAACTAGTAAGAGTACTAATAGGGTTAATTTTTTCATTATAATTGGTTTAATTTAATTCTGTTATTTTTTTTATTATATCCATCCAGCATCAAATGCATTTTTGAAACCGTTACACAAGGATTGTTCATCTGATTTATTAAATCAATTGTTTTTTGTTAAATCAGTTTCTTTTAATTTGAATCTCTGTTTAGATAAACCCAGCCAGTTTTTACAGATCCAAAGTCTGGATCGGGTGTTGCAAATTTCATAACATAGAAATAGGTTGCCGTCGTTAATTCTGAACTATCATTCGTCTGTCCACACCATTGGTCAAGATAGTCATCATTACTATAGACAGAAGTTCCAAATCGATTAAATATTTCAATCGAGAACAATCCATTTTTGTTGACTAAATATTCAAGGTCAAGACAGTCATTCATACCATCCCCATTTGGTGAGATTCCTTGTGAAACAACACAATTTCCAACATTATATAAACTAATATCCACAGAATCTGTCCCAGTACAATCACCTTTTGTTATTATAACTGAATAAGTTTGGGTAGCAAATGTACCTGTCTCAATTTCAAAACTAAGATCGGCAGACGATTCTCCTGCAATAGGGTCTCCGTTTAAGAGCCATTGATAGGTTACATCTGTTTCAGAAGTTGTTGCTGATAATGTTTGTTGCTCATTTCGACAAGATTTAAAGTCATCACCTAATGCTACTTCTAAGTCATCTCTTGGACTAACTTCTACCATGGCACTTCCATTACATCCTCCACCAGTAACTAAGACTCTATAGATTCCAGTTTCAGTAATTTCTAGAGAAGGTAGTGTTTCATCTGCGATAGTTGCACCATTAAAACTCCACGCATAAGTAGCAAGAGCTCCGTTGTAATTAGAAACATCAGCTTCTAGAACAACATTCTCATCAAAACAAGTTTCAAAGTCATTACCAAGAGATACTATTAATTCAAAAGGCGTAATTACAATACTGTCAATCCCTGTACAACTTCCAGCCGTAACAACTGCAGTATATGTTCCATGCTCGGTAGGTGCAAGTATGGCGTTAGTAGCTCCGGTAATCACATTGCCATTTAAACTCCAAACATACGTAGCTAGTGCTGGGTCAAAGTTTGAAGGAGAACCATCAAGAATTACAGCATCTTCAAAACAAGTGTCGATATTAGCACCTAAAGAAATATCTAAGCCCTCTGAACTAATTGCGATACTATCTGTGCCACTACATATCCCGCCGTTAACTAAAACGCTATACGTTCCTATTTGCGTCGCTGTATACGTAGCTTGTGTTTCCCCAATTAGAACGGTACCATCTAGGCTCCATTCATAGGTAGCTAAAGAAGGATCATAATTAGAAGGAGAAGCGTCAAGTACTATAGCGTTTTCGAAACAAGTCTGGAAATCATCACCAAGTGCAATCGATAAGTCCATTGTAGTTATCGCGATACTGTCTGCTGCAGAGCAGATTCCTCTTGTCACGACTACCGAATAAATACCAATTTGCGTAATTGATAAGGTCGGTTGCGTTTCGGCAGTAAGTATTGTGCCATCCAAACTCCATTCATAAATAGCAAGGATAGGATCAAAGTTTGAAGGTGATGCGTCAAGAACTACTGCTTGCTCAAAACAAGTTTCAATATCGTCACCTAATTCAATAAGCGGACTTTCATCTAAATCAATCACAACACTTTCAGTAAGGGTACAACCATCAATAGTAACATCAACTGAATAGGTTCCAGATTGAGTCACTGTTATCGTTTGAGTATTGTCTCCGGTATTCCATAAATAAGTTGCACTACCAGTAGAACCTGATACAGCAGCAGTTATATCATAGGAAGGGTCATCACATAATTGTTGGTCTCCTGCTAAATCAACAGCGAAAGTAGCTATAGAAGTTACGAGCACATCGTCTGTTAGAACAACTGTATCTCCATTGCACGTGTTCGTATAGGTAACTCTGGCCGTATACGTTCCACTTCCGCCAGGAGGACAAACATTTATGGTAGGAGTCGTTCCAATAACGGTTCCTGAAGCATCTAACCATTCGAATATAAAGGTCTCAATTCCATCTGGAGCAAAACGCCAAGCTTCGTTATTAGTTGTCCAAGGCGAATCTGAAGTGTTTCTTCCTGGTGGAACATATGCTGTAGTTCCTGCATTATTTTGTATTCCTAATGCAGCATTTCCACTATTCCATGTAGGGCATGAAGGTTTATCTTGTATATAAATTTCAACAACATTTGAAAACTCATAAAAAACGGCCATATGTGTAGCTAGTAAATTATTACAAACGCCAGAAAACATTGGAACTTCGAAATATGAAACTACTAACACTCTGTTTGGAAATGTTCCTAATACTTCATAGCCAATCTCCTCCCCAGAACCTGCAAAAGGGTCAATATCGTGCACAGGCGTAAATACATTTGCTTCTGACAGTGTCGCATTTGTATTGTTTGGTAAGTTTTCACTAAAACTCCAACCATTAGTAGTATCTCCTGGATCCACATCAAATCGAATTACTCCGTTTGATCCCACTTGAAATTGTTGTTCTAAATTTCCGAAGAAACAAAAATCAAAAGGTAAATTATCTACAGCAGACCAGGCATCATCAATATTTGGATTAAGCGAGTTTGCTAATCCATCAAAAGCGAATGGAGGAACATAGTCAATAGGGTTTACCGTATAAGTTGCGCTGCTAGTCTCAAAAGTTTCCAAGAAAGTAGCGGTTATATCTGTACATCCGGTAGCTCCACAGGCTATTGCAATATCAGGTCCGGCATCCACAAAAAGCGACCCTGGGCCTTGCCCGAAGGAATAGGAACTAATAAAAAGGAATAAAATGAGATGGAAAGAAAGAGCGGTGTTTCTCGTACAATATGTCTTCAATTTAAGAACATACAGGGGTATTCTATTTATCATGAGGTTAAAAGTATTTATTTTTGTTCAATTTATATAAAATAAGTAAGTATCAAAAACTTAATTAATTTATTTGATGTATTGAATGAAAAGTCGGGTTAATAACCTCTAGAGAAATTATTTGTGATGTGAAGTAAATACTCCATACACTGGAAAATGATCGCTAAATCCTCCAATATACTTTCTTCCCATATAGGTCCTAAAAGGGGTGCCTTTATTTTTCCCAGTATATTCTTTTAAAGAATCTGGATCAAAAATTTTTGCTTTTTTGAATCTGAATGTGTTACCGTGTTGTTGTAAGAAATTATTTGAAAGAAGAATCTGATCAAATAAATTCCAGACTCCTTTGTAGCTTAAACTTCCCGATAGTTGGGTATGCAATAATTCCATAGGATTATAAAAAGTGCTGCCAACTAAGTTTTTAACACTTTCGCTTTGAGGATTATCATTGAAATCTCCCATAACGATGACTCTAGCGTCAGGGTCATTTTCTTGAATTTTAGCAATAATTTCTCTGTTTCTTTTTGCTGCGGTAATTCTCTTATCGGCGGTTTCTTGAGTACCTGCTCTCCTAGACGGCCAATGATTAATTAAAATGTGGACCTTTTCTTTTTCTAAATCTCCCGTAATATGCAATATATCGCGCGTATAATCCCTTACTCCATCGTCGTTAACTAATTGTAATGTCAAGGCCTCTGAATGCGTTACAGTAAAATGTTGTTTGCGATAAAGCATTGCTGTATCAATACCTCTTTCATCAGGTGAGTCGAAATGAATAAAATTATACCCCTTACCTTTCAAATATTCTGATTCCACTAATTCCTTCAAAACAAATGCATTTTCAACTTCCGAAACCCCCAAGACTACTGGAGGATGAGAAATATCATCGTAACCAATTTGATGAATGATCTTTCCTAAGTCTCGAATTTTTTTCTCCAGCCGTTTTTTATTCCATTTTTTTCCTGAAGTAGGCAGAAAATCATCGTCAAGTGTTTTAGGGTCATTTTTAGTGTCAAATAAATTCTCAAGATTATAAAAAGCGAATGTATACTGATTAATTTTTTTTTCTGAAGAGTCTCCCATCTGTAGTGCGTTATTTACACCCAAATTACAAAAAAACCTTACAAAGTCTTTCGTACCTTTGCACTTTAATTTTATCTATGATTGAAGAAATTAATATTGCGTATGAAAAGATAGTTCTAGTTGGGATTATCACACAAAATCAAAGTGATGAAAAGTCTAAAGAATATTTAGATGAACTTCAGTTTTTGGCGTATACCGCTGGAGGTGAAGTTTTTAAAAGGTATGTTCAAAAAATGGATGTACCCAATCCAAAAACATTTATTGGTTCTGGGAAAATAGAAGAAGTTCGCTTATACGTGGAAGAAAATAATATTGACACGGTTATTTTCGATGATGAATTATCCCCAGGGCAACAAAAAAATATTCAGAAGATTCTTGATTGCAAAATAATTGATCGAACGAACTTGATTCTTGATATTTTTGCACAGCGGGCTCAAACGAGTTATGCAAGAACTCAGGTAGAATTAGCGCAATATCAATATCTCTTGCCTAGACTTTCTGGAATGTGGACACACCTTGAACGGCAACGTGGAGGAATTGGAATGCGTGGTCCTGGTGAAACGGAAATTGAAACTGATCGACGAATTGTTAGGGATCGCATCTCATTGCTGAAGAAAAAGCTCGGGAAGATTGATAGGCAAATGGAAGTCCAACGGGGCAATCGCGGGGCGTTAGTTCGGGTTGCATTAGTGGGTTATACCAATGTAGGAAAGTCTACATTAATGAATGTGATTAGTAAAAGTGATGTTTTCGCGGAGAATAAACTTTTCGCAACTTTAGATACAACGGTTAGAAAAGTGGTAATCGGAAACCTGCCATTCTTATTGACAGATACAGTTGGGTTTATTAGAAAATTACCAACGCAACTGGTTGAATCTTTTAAAGGAACTTTGGATGAAGTTCGTGAGGCCGATTTGTTATTACATATAGTGGATATCTCTCACCCTTCTTTCGAAGATCATATTGCTTCAGTAAATAAAACCCTAGATGAAATAGATGGAGCGGACAAGCCTGTTTTAATGGTATTCAATAAAATTGATGCTTTCAAGCCTGATGTAATCGATGAGGACGATTTAGTTACAATAAAGACGGAGGTCCACTATACTCTCGAAGAATGGAAGAACACTTGGATGAATAGAGTTAATGGTGATGCAGTTTTTATATCTGCTTTGAATAAAGAGAATTTAGTCGAGTTTAAGCAAACACTTTACGATAAAGTTAAGAACATTCACGTCGCAAGATTCCCATATAATAGTTTCTTGTTTACAGACTATAGTCAGTACACAGAAGAGGAATAAAAAAAGAGGCTGTCTAAAAAGTTGAAATTAACTAATTTGTCTGGTCGAGCCCAGTCAATACTATATTGATAGTTAATAACTTGTAGTTATAAACTGCGCTCGAACAGACATCAAAGCTAACTTTTTGGACAGCGTCTTTTTTGTAGTATTAAATATTACTCGAAACTATAACTTAGACCAAATGTCCAAAATGTTTGGAGCTGGTTATCAACAGTGTCAAAAGTAGTATCTTCAAGCTCAAGTGTTTTTACAAAATAATTTAAAGCTTCTTGTTTGTTATCACGTAAACCAAAATCAAGACCAACTCCTATGTTCTTCCAAATGGTATACCCAAAAGAGTTTGTCCAAGTCCAGTTGGATAAGTCTGCGCTTTTATAACTTTGAAAAACTGAAAGGTTAGATTTAATATTTAATTTGCCGATTTTTTTGGTGTAATCTGCTACAATTTTTGCTCCTAATGAAGAATCGAAAATTACATCCTCTTTAGCAAATACAAAATTGTAGTTCAAAGGGTGGATAACAACAATTAAGTTTTTTATTGGGGTCCATGTAATACCAGCACCCACATCTAAATACCCAGGATCATTAAAATTATCAAGAATTGTTGTTCTGTATTCTCCAAAAGTTGAAAGGGCCCATTTTTCGCTAAGTTTATGACCGTACAAAGAAGAGATATTAAAAACATCGGTTGTTGTTTTAAAATCTTCATCGCTTGTTGGATCATCCCAATCATCTAGTTTTATCCAGTTAAGATTAAGTGTTAAAGAATTTCTCCAGAAATACGTGTCTTCAATTTTATTAGCATATCCGTTAAGGGTAAAGCCTATATTTCCAGAACTATTATTGGGTGAACCTTGAGCATACCAATTACTAAATTCAGAGATGCTTCCACCAACAGTACCAAATGCTCCAAAACGCCATCCAGGTAAGGCATCTATTTCTGATTGAATCGCGTCAACTTCTGCTTGGTATTTATTAACTTCCGCTTGCTTTTCTGCTTTTTGTGTGATTAGCTCTTCTTTGTCTTGAGAAAAACCGATGCTTACGGAACATAAGCATACAAGTGTAATGAGTGATTTTTTCATGTATTTGATTTATTAATTTTCGATAAAATAATTATTCTGTTTAATATGAAGGCAATACTTCATGTCAAAAGTTTTGGCAAAAAAAATGTTCTATTTAATATCATAGGAATGCATAAAAATTTAAAAACAGGCTTGCTATAGAATCGCACTTAAGGGCGATTAAAGAATCTTATTTAAGAATGAAACGGTTATTTTTTTTTAAAGAGGGGTACCGCAGAACAGGCCTCACCATACATTATACTTCTAGCAATTGGATGTAGTTTTTGAGAAAATAAAATAAATGCATTCTCAGGAATGGGTTTGTTAGCACATCCTTTTATAATAATTGACTTGCTTATATATGGATCTACATCTAGGTTTTCAATAATGCTAGCATAGAGAATACTTTCCAATGTATCTAGAGATCCAACAATGGTTTTTTTTGCAAAAGGAGCCAATTCTAATGAAACTAACATATATGCCCACCCCGGAATAATTGCGTCTGTTGAACAACGAAGTGCAGCGTAGCAGTCTTGATACTGAGACCAATTATGCTCCTTTACGTAAGCCCTAAAGTCCTTCTCTCGAAGAACGATTCCCTCAAGTAGCCATTGTGAAATGTCCAAAACAATTCGTCTGCCTTCTGGATAGAAATCTTCTAGATCCAAGGTTACGATTGGACTATTTGCAACTCTATTTACAATCTGATCTTTCATTAGAGCATACCTAATTCCAGTTTCGCCTCTTCGCTCATTAGATCTTGAGTCCAAGGGGGATCAAATGTAATTTCTACTTCGGCATCCTTAACAAATTTTATTGATTTTACCTTATCCTCAACTTCTACGGGTAAGGTTTCAGCAACCGGACAATTTGGTGTGGTTAGGGTCATTAAGATTTTGACGTCGAAATCTTCATTTACAAATACGTCATAAATCAATCCTAGTTCGTAAATATCTACAGGGATTTCCGGGTCATAAATGGTCTTTAAAACTTTTACTATTTTTTCGCCTAATTCGGCAGTGTCTATTTCAGGGATTGTCATCTAGTTAATTTTTAAGTTGGACTTGATAGGCAACAGCATAAAGCTTAAGCTGCTTGATCATAGAAACTAAACCATTCGCTCTAGTGGGAGAAAGGTGCTCTTTTAATCCGATTTCGTCAATAAAATCTGTATTCGCAGCAAGGATGTCCTCCGGTTTTTGATTTGAAAAAACTCTAATTAATATAGCTACAATTCCTTTAGTAATAATTGCATCACTATCTGCCGTAAAAATTATCTTGGTATTTTCTAACGTTGCATTTAACCACACTTTGGATTGACAGCCCTTAATTAAAAGGTCTTCGGTTTTTAAATTCTCGTCAATGATTGGCAACGACTTTCCAAGGTCGATCATATATTCATAACGCTGCATCCAGTCTTCGAACATCGAAAACTCATCAATTAATTCATCTTGTATAGCTCTTATTGTCATAAATAATTTATTAAATCGTATCTTTTTTCGCCTTTAGAATTACACTATGATCTGAATAAGAGTAAAAGATAAGAACGTGTTGCTTTATAATATATGAGCCAGTAACATTAAAGGCGCGCAGGAGGCTTTGTTCCCATTTCATTAAAACATCATCGCAATAACTTTCTGAAATATTCATTTCAGTGATGCGAAGGGAATAGCCATCCTTAGTAAAATTACCCAAAAAGCTATTACAAGAGGTCGTACCCTTAATCGATTTGTTAAGCTCAGATATTTCAAAGCTTATTGCTTTGCCTTTGGATACTTTAGTGTCGTTTAACTCTGTAACACTATATTTTCCCATAAGTTGTTCCGAAGCAGGTGCCTCTATAACCTTTTTGGCTTCATTGCAATTAGTAAAAGCGACTGCGAGTATAATCAAACTTATTGAGGCTACTATTTTCATATTAAATAATTTTATGCGAGCATTAATTGAGCTTTTTTAACTGCGTTTACTAATAAGTCAATTTCTTCTTTAGTATTATAAAAAGAAAAAGAGGCACGCACTGTGCCAGGAATCTTATAATAATCCATAATTGGTTGTGTACAGTGATGTCCTGTTCGTACTGCAATTCCTAATTTATCGACGATGGTGCCAATATCATATGGATGAATGCCCTTTAGATTAAAAGACACAACTGAAGTTTTATTAGGGCCTGTTCCATAAATCTTCAATCCTTCTATTTGCAACAACTTTTCGGTAGCATAGTTTAGTAATTCTGTTTCGTAGGCTTCTATTTCGTTAAAATCGAGACCGTTAAGATAGTCAATTGCAGCTCCAAAAGCAATGCCTCCAGAAATGTTTGGTGTCCCGGCTTCAAATTTATGAGGAAGATCGGCGTAGGTTGTTTTTTCAAAAGTCACTTCTTTTATCATTTCGCCTCCACCTTGGTAGGGAGGTAAAATGTTACCCCATTTTTCTTTCATAAAAAGCATTCCAATGCCGGTTGGACCGCACATTTTATGTGCAGAAGTAACGTAAAAATCGGCATCTAATTTCTGAAGATCGGGTTTTATATGCGAACAAGCTTGGGCGCCATCTATTAATACTGCAGCACCTTTCTCATGAGCTTTGGCAATAATTTCTGCAATTGGATTTATAGTTCCTAATGCATTTGACACATGGTTTACAAAAACTAGTTTAGTTCTTTCTGAAAGTAATGTTTCGTAAGCTGAAAATTGCAACGTGCCATTTTCATTCATCGGAATCACTTTCAGTATTGCACCGCTTTGCTCACAAAGCATTTGCCAAGGGACAATATTTGAATGATGTTCCATGGCAGAAACTATGATCTCATCATCTTTTTTAAGTATTTCAGTAAAACTACTTGCAACAAGATTGATTCCATGGGTCGTTCCTGAAGTAAAGATGAGCTCATGTGCATTTTTTATATTGAAGTGCTTCTGAAGCTTTTTTCGGGCTATTTCGTAAGCATCTGTTGCCTCTTGAGATAGACTATGCACGCCGCGATGTATGTTTGCGTTGTAATTAGTGTAATAGTCTACGATACTGTCAATAACAGCCTGTGGTTTTTGAGAAGTGGCCGCATTGTCCAAATACACAAGTGGGTAATCATTTACCTTGCGTGAAAGTATAGGAAAGTCAGCTCGTATTTTTTGAACGTCGAATGCCATTTGATTTTATTAAGAAATGAAAATTTTTAAATGTCGAACCCAAGGCTCACTCCAATTTTAGTAGCGATTAACTTGTTTATACGCGCTTTTAGTTCAGGGATTTTTACACTTTCCAAGACAGTATTTGCGAAGGCATACATAAGCAGTGCTTGCCCTTCTTTCTTGGCAATTCCTCGAGAACGCAAATAAAATAAGGCTTCTTCATCAAACTGACCAATCGTACAACCGTGGGAGCATTTTACATCGTCCGCAAAAATTTCTAATTGTGGTTTTGCATTAATGGTCGCTTTGTCACTAATTAGGATATTATTATTTTGCTGAAAAGCATTGGTTTTCTGTGCTTCTTTTGAAACTATAATTTTACCATTAAAAACACCTGTAGAGGCATTATCAAAAATACCTTTATAGTTTTGATGACTCTCACAATTTGGTGCAATATGATGCACCAAAGTGTTATGATCAACATGCTGCTTATCTTCGAGTATCGTAACTCCTTTTAAGGTTGAATCACAATGTTCTCCGTTTTGATAAAAGTTTAAGTTGTTTCTAGTAATATTTCCGCCAAATGAGAAAGTGTGGACGCTACAATTACTTTCTCGTTCTTGAGAAATGAAAGTGTTATCTATTAAAGATGCTGTCTTACAGTCATTCTGGATTTTATAATAGTCAACTACGGCACGCTTTTCAGTAAAAATTTCAGTAACGGCATTTGTTAATACCGAGTTTTCAGAAAGACATTGATGCCTTTCAATGATTTGTACGTGCGCATTTTCACCAACCACGATCAAATTACGCGGTTGTAGAAGAATTGCAGATTCATTACCAGTTGAAAAGTAGATTATTTCTATTGGCTTGTCAACCTCCCTATGTTTCGGAATATTAATGTAAGCACCTTCCTTTGCAAATGCAGTATTCAATGAGGTTAGGCTATCTTCTTTAGCAATCTTATTAAAATAAGCTTCAATTACAGGTTTGTATTTTGCATTACTTAAGGCTGATGACATTAGACAAACGTCTAACTTGTCGTGAGTGGTTTCAGAAAGAAAAGAGCTATAAACGCCATCTATAAATACCAATTTATAGGTGTCTATATCGTGTAAAAAGTATTTTTTTACATCGTTAAATTCAATTGCGTGATCAAGCTTAGGGAAAATACTGTAATCATTTTTCAAAAGTGATTTCAGAGAAGTGTATTTCCAGGCCTCCTCTTTTTTAGTAGGGAATCCGTTAACTTCAAATGTTTTAATTGCTTTACTCCTTAGATTATGAAGAGGTGAATCGTCTTCGAGATGATCTTCGAAAGCAATATATGAAGAAAGTAATTTGTCTTTTAAATTCATATTTATATTCTGTTCTCTAGAACGTTTATCATTTAAATATCAGGGCTCGATGGAAACTTTAATATCTCATTTACCCTCAACGCTGTTTAATTTCTAGACTAGTTCTTCCTTAATCCAGTCGTATCCTTTTTCTTCTAACTCGTGGGCCAATTCTTTATTACCAGACTTGACAATTTTTCCGTCCATAAGAACGTGCACAAAATCTGGGACGATATAATCTAGTAAACGCTGATAATGGGTAATTAGAATCACAGCATTGTTGCTGTTCTTTAATTTATTAACCCCGTTGGCAACAATTTTAAGGGCGTCAATATCCAAGCCAGAATCGGTCTCATCTAAGATTGCGAGTTTAGGTTCGAGCATTGCTAATTGAAAGATTTCATTTCGCTTTTTTTCTCCTCCCGAAAAACCTAC
The DNA here is from genome assembly GCA_047614245.1 of Flavobacteriaceae bacterium. GTDB lineage: Bacteria > Bacteroidota > Bacteroidia > Flavobacteriales > Flavobacteriaceae > Ulvibacter. The sequence continues at coordinate 15,867 of JBLHIC010000013.1, read as the reverse complement.
ATTCAATGATCGTGATAAAAACTTACGGTCAATCTCCAAAAGATCGGCCTTTTCTTTAATCATCTTTAACATTTCTGAAGCAGGCATGTCCTTTTTCCCCTGTGCTTTTCGATTCTCATTAATAGCAGTTTTAATGAAATTAGTTACGCTAACTCCAGGAATTTCCACAGGATATTGAAACGACAGGAAAACTCCCTTATGGGCTCTTTCTTCTGGGTCTAATTCTGAGATTTCAGCTCCTTCAAAGATTATTTCTCCTTGAGATAACTCGAATTCGTCCTTGCCCGCAATAACTGAAGCCAAGGTGCTTTTTCCAGATCCATTAGGGCCCATTATGGCGTGAACTTCACCAGCATTGACATTTAGATTGATACCCTTAAGTATATCTTTGTCTTCAACACTTGCATGTAGATTAATAATATTTAACATATTTATGACTTCTTTTCTTCTATTTTAATATCTTCTTTTGCTGGTTTTAAGCTGACATTCAGAATTTCCGTAATTGTAAGGATTTCATCCCAGCCATCAGCGCCTATAGGTTTGGTCTTAATAATACCTTTTACAAAAACGGGCACCATAGTAAATTCATCTTCTTTTATCGCCTCTACTCGTTTTGCAAGTTCTTTTGACATTTCGTTAATTGTAACTCCGTATATAAAGTCTTTACCCTTTAATACCGCCGCATCATCCATAAAGAGGAAATCTCCTCGATAATTGTCGTCAACAACCGAACCGTCAATAATAGCTGAAGGGTCAACATTTTCCGCTTGTTTCTCTTCTGTATTTTTACAAGAAACTAGCCCTATTGATAATACAATGAGTAAAAACATTTTTTTCATAATCCAATCAATTTTAATTTATTAAATGGCTAACTAAATTAACCTAAGTGTCTATCCAACCGAGCCTTCAAGACTAATCTCTAATAATTTTTGTGCTTCTACCGCAAACTCCATTGGGAGCTTGTTAAGCACCTCTTTACTAAAGCCATTTACAATTAAGGCAATTGCCTTTTCAGTATTGATGCCTCGTTGATTGCAATAAAAGATTTGATCTTCACCAATTTTACTCGTAGTTGCTTCATGTTCTATCTGAGCCGTTTTATTCTTTGCTTCAATATAGGGGAAGGTATGCGCACCGCAACTATTTCCCATTAATAACGAATCACATTGCGAAAAATTACGGGCATTATCGGCGTTGGGACTAATTTTTACTAGACCACGATAACTATTCTGTGATTTCCCAGCAGAAATACCCTTAGATATAATAGTACTTCGGGTATTTTTACCCAGATGTATCATTTTCGTACCGGTATCAGCTTGCTGGTAATTGTTGGTGACAGCAATTGAATAAAATTCACCAATCGAATTATCACCTTTTAAAATGCAACTCGGATATTTCCAAGTTACTGCACTTCCAGTTTCGACTTGGGTCCAAGAAATTTTTGCATTCTTCTCACAAATCCCCCTTTTTGTTACAAAATTGAAGACTCCTCCTTTACCATCTTTATTTCCCGGATACCAATTCTGAACGGTGGAGTACTTTATTTCAGCATTATCTAAAGCAATTAATTCTACGACTGCCGCGTGTAATTGATTTTCATCTCGACTTGGTGCAGTGCACCCTTCCAGATAACTAACGTAACTGTCTTCATCTGCAATAACTAAAGTTCGCTCAAACTGGCCAGTTCCTGCCTGATTGATACGAAAATAAGTGGATAATTCCATGGGGCAACGTACCCCTTTTGGAATATAGCAAAACGAACCATCGCTAAATACTGCGCTATTGAGAGCTGCGTAGAAATTATCTTTTTGCGGCACTACTGAGCCAATGTATTTTTTTACAAGTTCTGGATGCTCTCTTATAGCTTCGGAAATAGAACAAAATATTATACCTTTTTCTCCTAAGGTTTTTTTGAAGGTAGTTGCGACAGAAACTGAGTCGATTACTATATCAACCGCAACTCCGGCAAGTTTTTTCTGTTCATCAAGAGAAATACCTAAACGCTTAAAGGTGTCTAACAATTCTGGGTCTACCTCATCAATACTATCATATTTCGGTTTGCTATTAGGAGCGGAATAATACGAAATAGCTTGAAAATCGGGTTTTTGGTAGTGAACATTAGCCCATTCTGGTTCAATCATTTCTTCCCAATGACGGAATGCCTCTAGTCTCCATTGAGTCATCCATTCTGGCTCTTCTTTTTTCTTGGAAATTGCCCGAACAATATCCTCACTTAGGCCCACCGGAAATGTTTCAGATTCGATATCGGTATAAAATCCGTATTCGTATTCTTTAGTTTCGAGTTCTTTTTTTAAGTCGTCTTCAGTGAATTTTCCCATATTTCTTTTCAGCAATTATTAAAGTGAAAAACTTTCGCCGCAACCGCAAGTTCTATTTGCATTTGGGTTATTAAATACAAATCCTTTTCCGTTTAGTCCACCACTATATTCTAGGGTGGTCCCTACCAAGTATAAAAAGCTCTTTTTGTTTACAGCTAACTTTACATCATGGTCTTCAAATAATTTGTCATCCTCATTTAGAGCGTGATCAAATTTAAGTTCATAGGACAGTCCGGAGCAACCTCCACTTTTCACACCAACGCGAACGAAGTCTTCCACAACATTAAAACCTTCGTCGGCCATAAGCTGTGCAATTCTTGACTTTGCTGTTTCACTTATTTTTATCATTTAATATAGATTAATTCTAAATTAGAGTGCAAATATAAGGTATTTGCTTGTTTAATTCGTATTTACAAAAGAATTTAAACTTATGTTTCAATAGGATTAATTGATGCAAAGTCTCAGCGTTATTTACGGTTTAGGAAATTGTAAATTAGATGAAGAATGGTTTAATTTGGATTTTGAAAATCAGGGTTAGAAATAAAGCTTGGATCAGATAGAGAAAGCAAAAATGCTTTTAAGTCGTCTTTGTCGTTTTGTGTAAGTTGCACACCTCCTTGGGCAATAGTTTTCATCAATGGGTCTATGGTTGGAGAATAAACCAAGCCTTCGCTATAATGGTTAATAACCTCATCTAATGTATTAAACCTTCCGTCATGCATATAAGGAGGCGAATAAGCCAAATTCCTTAAGGAGGGAGACTTGAATAGTCCAAAATCCCTAGGGTCTCCAGTAAATTCTCCAAGTCCTCGGTCTGTAATCACTTCGTCAAGACCATTATTATGGAATGTATTATCTGTCCAAAGTGGGCTATTTGGATTGCCGTGACAATGAAAACAATCTCCTTTTGTTTCATCCATAAAGACCGCCATGCCATTTTCTTCGGAAGCAGTTAAAGTGGCTGTGCCTAGAAGATGTTGGTCAAATTTTGAATTTGCAGAAATTAATGTCCGCTCAAATTGAGCTATTGCTTTAGAAACAAATGTTCTATCAATAATCGTTGTGCCAAAGGCTTCCCCAAACATTTGAGGATAATCACTCGATGCCTGTAAACTAGCCACCGCATTTTCCCAAGTATTGTGCATTTCAATTGGATCTTCTACAGGGTCAAGTGATTGGATTTCTAAAGTACTAGCTCTTCCATCCCAGAAAAATTTCTCGTTAAAATTCCACGCCATATTATACAATGGCATAGAGTTTCGAGTTCCTGCGATTCCATCAATACCAACACTGAAGCGCAATGGATCTGTAAACGTATTTTGTGGCCCGTGACAATTTGCACAAGCTTGCGTGCCATCTCCAGAAAGAATAGGATCGTAAAATAGCTTGCGTCCTAAAGCAATACCTTCCACTGTTTGCGGATTTGTTTCCGGAATAAGAGGATCTGACAATAAATCTTGAAATAATTGCGGGATATTTAAGGGTGCTGGGGTTGCGGAATATTGCTCTCCTTCATCATCTTTACAAGAGAATACAACAAGTGATAACAAAAGAACCAATACATACCGAGGGATCATAAATCTTTCTAATTAATTATTGAGTTACTGTACCCAAACTAAAAACTCCTTGTGCACCGTTTGCTGAAATCATTTTTTGGGCATTGAAATTTGGCATTAGCATCGCGAACAATGAGTTTAAATCCCAAGTATTTGGGTTTTTAAACCATTCTGCAACGTTCATTTTTATCTCAACATTTGTAGTGTTTGAAACAGTTACCGGCCCTAAATTTACTACAAATGAAGTGTCTTCTAGCAATAAAGGCATCGCACTCATGTCATTTGCTCTAATCGCATGGTAAGCATAACCTACATCTGTTGCTGTGCTATTCTTGTATTTCCCTTCTAAACGCATATAATGATAACCACCACCCAACGGAGCTGGCACTCCCCAGGGACCTTCGGAAGTTTGATTTAATTCTGGATAAGCTCCATCGATGTTATCTTCATCGTCAAATCCAAACGTAAAAGATATCGCATAGTCTCCAGGTGGAACTTGAACGTTAGGCGTGAAGCTTAAATTAGTTCCTTGACGAGCATTGATAAGATTAAAGTCTCCGGCATCGTAAATGGTTCCGGCACCATCGGTAAATGTTATATCAGATATTAAATAAACAATCTTAGAAATAGTTTGTTCAGTTCCAAAAGCATTAATGTATTGGGTGTTTTCGAAATCTGAATTTTGGATATCACTTCCATCCCAATTCTGGGTAAAATTAAAATTAACACTTACTGGCGTTACAGCGTTATCGTCGTTTTTTTTACAACTAAACGCAATGATAGCGATTATTAAAATTAGGGCAATTTTATTCATATAATTTTTCTTCTATTTGATTTTAATTACTACAAAATCTTTTATACCTCTATTAGTAATGATGTCGCCGTCGCTACTTTCTGTATTACCTATGGCGACTATTTTGTCATCGGTGGTGTACATTACGTCATTTCCTAGATCTAGATTGCTCCCTCCAATATTAGTTTCATAAGTTATGGCTCCATTATTATCGATAATGAAGATCCATTGATCATTTTGACCATTATTAGCGCTTACATCCGCATTGTCACTTCTGCTTGAACCTGTAATAACGAATCTTCCATCAGCCATTTGTCGAATACCTCTTGCAGAGTCAAATTCTGATCCGCCATAGGATTTCTCCCATAAAATAGTACCATTATCATTAAACTTCACAACCCAGGCATCAGCATTTCCATTATTCATTGATACATCACCGTCCATGCTCCTTGTATCCCCAACCATAATGTAATTGCCATCTTGAGTTTTTGTTAGGGCATATCCTATTTCAATTTCAGAACCACCGAATGATTTTGTCCATAGTTTTTCACCAGTAGGACTTAGTCGTACGGCCCAAAAATCATAAGATCCCTTGTCGTCGGTAATGTCAAAATCGAAGCTTTCGGAAGCGCCTGCTATTAAAAACCCTCCGTCATTAGTCTGCACTGCATCATAACTTCTATCGTTGTTGCTACCGCCAAAATAGCGTCTCCATATTTTATTTCCGTTCGCGTCCATTAAGATGGCCCAAAATTCACCAACGCCGTGACGCGCGCCCCTTGTCGTTTGGCCGTTTCCTTGAAGATCATTGCCAGGGCAAAGAATGGCTGGATCAGGGTCACAAGCACCTATGTCGAAATATCCCGATACGAAATAATTCCCTTCTACTGTTTGTAATATTTTATATGCTTGATCTTGACCTGGAAAACCAAAACTTTTTTCCCATTGAATAGTACCTGAAGCATCAACTTTTATCACCCAGTAGTCTTGAAATCCTGCATTTACGGTGGCATCTCCATCTGAGCTTTCACTATATCCAGTTAAGATATAGCCGCCATCTGAAGTTTTCGCAATACTGGTAGCGACATCTGAATCGGTTCCGCCATAGGTTTTACTCCATAGCTTCTCCCCAGTTTCAGAAAGTTTTAATAACCAATAATCAGAGTCGTTTCCAATACGTTCAGCAAGGTCACCATCTGTACTTTTAGTTGAACCAAGAATTACATATGCACCATCATTTGCTTGCACAATTGATACGGCATCGTCTTCATCAGTACCTCCAAAGGTTTTAACAAAATCGACTTCACCAAGAAAGCCTATTGGCATTGGATCATCATCGATTACAACAATGATTGGCTCGGGATCACTATCTTTTCCGCATGAAAATATAACTGTTGCAAAAATAAATAGAAGTAGGGTTTTAAATTTAATATTTCTAATTAAGGGCATTTAACAGATTATTTTACAATCAATCTCTTCGTAATTGAGTCATTAATTCTAACTAAATATACTCCTGAGGTCAAATTGGAAACATCCATGATTTCAGAAATACTTTGAGAAAAATTAAAGTTCAAAACTCTTTGTCCCGTTACATTGTATATTTCAACAGTTGTAAGCGGGTTATTTGCAGATTTAATTGTTAGGTTGTTATTAGATGGATTTGGATACATTGAAAACCCTAAATCGTCAGCTTCGTTAATTCCTAAGCTGGAGCTTTTAACAAGAAAGAAGCCACGGTCTTCGTCACTAATTATCATATTTCCACTTGCGAAGAATGGATATACATTCCAGGCACCGTTATTAGTGTTAACAGAGTTGCTTTCAGGGTAGGTGTCAAAATATCCAATTTCAGATATATTTTGGTTTCCAATATCTGAAATGTCAAGAGCGCGCATTCCAGCTCTATAGCTTGCCATATAGTAAGTGTCCCCTACGACGTAACCGTTATGGTCACTAGCAGGAGTTGGGCCAGTATAATTGAAGCTAAAAGCAGGATTGTCAAGATCATTAAAATCTAAGATTATAGTCTTGGTGTTAAAGCCAATGTTAATCTCATCTACTTCATCTCCAACGATAAAATATCGTTGATCTTCAGTAAACCAACCTTGGTGTGTATAAGCCACATTAGAATAGCTAATAGAAGAGATGCTAATTGGATTTGATTTATCTGTTACATCAACGATCACAACTTCGTCTTCATTACTTCCAAAAAGAATCTCACGCCCAGTGTAATCTGAATCGGGACCATTGTATGTAATTACTTGGGCATCGTGACAATACTGAGTAAATGAAAACCCGCCTTCAAGGATTGGGTTTAATGGATCTTGAATATTTATCATATGTGGACCGCCATTAAATGTGCTCGTTCCAACGCCATAGGCATATCCTGTATCTTCATTAATTACAAGATTATGAGCAGAGCCAAAACCACTATAGTGAGCATCTTCGGTAAAGGTTTCAGGGGGACTCGCCACACTCCTTAATCTAGTTAGGTCAAAAACTTGCATTCCATGTCCTCCTGCCTCGCTTACCACAAAAGCATAATTTTCATAAACTTTAATATCTCTCCAAAAGGTGCTAGTTGTATGAGTGGGCAATTTTCCTAGATACACTGGGTTCACAGGGTCCGAAATGTCAATAAATGCCGTTCCATCTCCTAATCCCATTAGAGCATATTCCTTACCGTCAATTGGATCTGTCCATCCCCAAGAATCGTTACCGAAGCTTGATCCGAATTCTGCAAGAGAAATTCTTGATTGGAGGTCGAAACCATTACAAGGAAATGCTCCTGCCATTCCACCAACGCATGGCGTTTGGGAAACTGCAGAAATGCTTGCAAAGAAAGATATAGTGAGTATTAACCTCTTCATTTTTTTTTAATTTAGATGCTTAAAATTGTGTGTAACGCTTATTTTACAATCAATCTTCTAGTTGTATTGGCATTTATTTTTACCAAATATAAACCTGAATTTAAACTTGAAATATTTATGTTTTCTGAAAGTCTTTCAGAAAAATTCAAATTTAAAACTCGTTGTCCTAATACATTGTATATTTCAACTATTGTAATAGGATCATTTGTAGACTTGATAGTTATGTTGTTTTCCGAAGGATTTGGATAGATTGAAAATCCTAATTGATCTGATTCTGATACGCCTAAGGACGGTGCTTTCACTAAGAAAAAACCGCTGTCAATGTCACTTATTACGATGTTTCCACTTGCGAAATATGGATATACATTCCAAGCACCATCAAATCCAGCACTATTACTTGCTGTATAGGTGTCGAAATAACCCTCCTCAGTAATATTACCATTTGCAATATCACTTATGTCTAATACTCTCATACCGGCGCGATAATTTGCCATATAATATTTGTCACCAACTACATAGCCATTGTGATCGATTGCAGATGTTTCTCCAAAATGCTCAAAATGAAAAACAGGAGCGTCTAAATCGTTAAAATCAAAAACGATGGTTCTGGTATTTCCACCAACATTTAATTCATCAATTTCATCTCCTACTATAAAATAGCGTTCATCTTCTGTGAACCAGCCTTGATGCGTATAAGCTACATTAGTATAAGAGATATCAGAAATAGTTACAGGATTAGCTTTATCCGTTATATCGGCAATTACAATCCTGTCTTCATTGCTTCCTATAAAAATTTCCCGTCCGGTATAATCCGTGTCGGGTCCGTTATAAGTAACGATTTGAGCATCGTGCGTATAAAGTCCGGCAGAATATCCTCCAGCTGCAACAGGGTTTAAAGGATTTTGAATATTTACAAAGTGAGCACCACCATTGAACGAATTTGTTCCAACGCCGTATGCGTATCCAGAATCTTCGTTAATTACAATATTGTGGGCAGATCCAAAACCGTTGTAATGTGCATCTTCTGTAAATGTCTCAGGTGCATTTGCAACACTTCTTAATCTAGTAAGGTCAAAAACTTGCATTCCGTGTCCTCCTGCTTCACTAACCACAAATGCGAAGTCTTGATAGACCTTGACATCTCTCCAAGTGCTGCTTGAAGTATGTGTTGGAAGTTTCCCTAAATAAACTGGACTAACAGGATCTGAAATGTCAATAAATGCGGTACCATTGCTTAAACCTATAAGAGCGTATTCTTTTCCATCAAGAGAATCTGTCCAACCCCAAGAGTCGTTTCCAGAACTTGCTCCCAGTTCTCCAAGAGTAAATGATGATTGGAGGTCATATCCGCTGCACAGATATATACCAGCCACTCCACTGTTACACGGAGTTTGGGCAAGAGCAAAAACACTTACAAATGACATTAAAATAGGTAGTAGTTTTTTCATAGTTTTTATTTATTTGCAGTAAAAGTATTGATAATTTTGGTAGTTTAAACAGTGTAAGACGTTAAATGTTACGTGTAGCATTGTCATATCACGTTTCATTTACTCTTTTAAAATCTTTTTAGTAAATTGATTATTAATTAGAAGGAAGTACATCCCTTTTGATAGTTGAGATATATCTATTGAAAACTCATTAGAGTTTATATCCTTTTCTGAATGAAATACATTACCCAAAATATCAGTTAGTACAAGGCTAGAAATATTCAGTTTTTCAGATCGAATTTGAACTCGATCAGAAACCGGATTTGGAATTATTGATATTTCAGAATAAGTTGGGTTATTTACTTCAAGAATTTCGGATGCCTTGACTAAAAGAAACCCTGCAGTTCTATCACTTATAACAATGTTTCCACTTTCAAAAAAGGGATAAATACTCCAAGCACCTATATACCCTGAATTACTATGATCTGGATACGAGTCAAAATAGCCTTCTTCAGATATATTACCATTAGATATGTCGCTTAAATCAATAACGCGTATTCCAGCTGCATTATTTGATAAATAAAACTTTGTTCCTTTTATGTAGCCATTATGATCTGTTGCCGAGGTAGGGCCGCTGTACTCAAAGCTTAATTGAGGGTTGTCTAAATCTTCAAAATCAAAAATGACGGTCCTTGTATTTATACCAATATTAATCTCGTCTTGTTCATCGCCTAATAAAAAATAACGATGATCCCCTGTCAGCCATCCTTGGTGGGTGTATTCTACATTGTTATAATTAATAGTAGATATTGTTTGAGGGTTCGATTTGTCCGTAACATCAATTATAACAACTTCGTCCGCATTACTTCCGAAGAGAATTTCCCTTCCGGTATAATCTGTGTCAGGACCATCGTATATTACAACCTGTGCGTCGTGACAATAGCCAGCGCCAGAAAAGCCACCTTCATTAATAGGGTTTAATGGGTCTTGTATATTGACAAAGTGAGGCCCTCCACCATTTACGTTAGTCCCAACACCATAGGCATATCCTGTAGCTTCGTTGATAACAATATTATGCGCCCCTCCAAATCCACTATAATGTGCGTCTTCTGTAAAAATGACTGGTGGATTGGTTATGTTTCTCAATCTGGTCAAATCAAATATTTGCATGCCGTGTCCTGTATCTTCACTGACTATAAAGGCATAATTGTTATAAGTTTTAGCGTCACGCCAAGTGCTACTGTTGTTTTCGGTAAGTATTTTTCCAAGATAAATAGGGTTAATGGGGTCAGAAATATCGATAAATGCAGTGCCTTCAATCAAGCAGAATATTGCATATTCTTTTCCATCTAGTGGATCTGTCCATCCCCAAGAGTCATTTGCTCTAGTAGAGTTCATAGTCGACAATGGTATTTGAGATTGTAAATCGAAACCATCACAAGGAAATATTCCAGCAAATCCATTCACGCAGGGAGTTTGTGCGAACGAAATAAAGTAAATAAAAGAAAAAAGGAAAGGAATTATATTTTTCATAAGTAACGTTGGAATTTTACATGTCGTTAAAAGAGGTTATAATTAACCTGAGGATCAATTTTTTATTATTTTTTTTAGAACACTATTATTAATTTTGATGAAATAAAGTCCTTTAGAATAGGCTGAAATATCGACTATTAGTTCTTCAGAATTAACTTTTGTTTTATTCACCAATATTTTACCCATAATATCACTAATTACCACTGAATCTATCATTTGATTCTTTGCGCTCACGTGAACTTCATTGGAGGCAGGGTTAGGATAGATTGATAAACTTTCAGAAAATTCCGAATCATTTATGCCTAAGTTACTTGCTTTAACGAAATAGACACCAGGGACATAGGTTGGGTGACTATAGACTAAACTAGAGATCATAATATTTCCACTATCGAAATACGGATATACATTCCAAGCACCATTATATCCTGCACTATCGTTAGAAGTGAAAACATCAAAGTATCCAGATTCTACCATATTTCCGTTGCTTATATCTGAAATGTCAATGACACGCATACCGGCACTATAATTGGCTAAATAGAATGAATCACCTTTAGTATAACCATTATGATCTGTTGCAGATGTTGGTCCGGTATATTCAAAAGATAATTGAGGGTTGTCCAGGTCAGTTAGATCAAATATTACTGTCCTTGTGTTAAAACCAAAATTAATCTCATCTATTTCATCTCCCAATAAGAAGTATGATTGATCTTCTGTGAGCCAACCCTGATGTGTATAAGCAGTACTTGAATAACTGATAGTTGAAATTCCTTGCGGATTTGCTTTATTAGTAATGTCCACTATTACTACTTCAGTTTCATTACTACCAATATAAATTTCTCGCCCTGTATAATCGGCGTCTGGTCCATTATAAGTGACTACCTGCCCGTCGTGACTATAAGAGCCCATAGAATATCCTCCAGCGGCGACCGGATTTAATGGGTCTTGAATGTTAACAAAATGCGGGCCTCCAGAATACGTTGAAGTCCCAACTCCATAGGCATACCCTTCTTGCTCATTTATAACAACATTGTGAGCACTACCAAAGCCATTATAATGTGCGTCTTCTGTAAAAGTTTCAGGAGGGTTTGTAACAGAGCGCAAGCGTGTTAAATCGAATATTTGCATCCCGTGTCCGCTTGCTTCACTTACTACAAATGCATAATTGTTATATACTTTTACATCTCGCCATAGAATTGCATTCGTATGGGTTGGTAGTTTTCCTAAATATACCGGATTTATTGGGTCAGAAATATTCAGAAACGCAACACCATTGTCGAGGCCTACAAGTGCATATTCTATCCCGCCAACAGGGTCAGTCCAACCCCAAGAGTCATTTGCATTTTGTGCGCCAAATGCTGTACATGGTGTAAAAGAGAGTAGGTCATATCCACTACAGGGATAAGTTCCTGCCATACCAGATACACAAGGTGTTTGTGCCGTCACTGCTGCTGTAGCAATTGAGAGAAGAAAAAATAAAATATTTTTCATAAAGTTCTTTTTTGTAAATAAGTATGATAGATAGCTTGTTTTTTATGTAAAAGTTATTGATTTTTCATAAAAAACCTAATTTGTTTCAATTTCTTTTAGTGATCACACTAGTAGAACAAGTAATTATGCAAAAACCCTAATAGAAGTTTTTCGACTTTTCTAAATTATTCTAGTTTTTTTTAATTCCTAAAACATCTTCTCATTAGAATTCTAAGCCTTATTTTTGCAGCGAATAAAAAATAACGTAATGCTCGAGAACAAGGACACCTCAAAAACGGATATTTCTACACTTGGAGAATTTGGCCTTATTGAACATCTAACAAAGCAGTTTAAAATAAAGCACAAATCCACGCTGAAAGGCATTGGAGATGATGCGGCGGTGATAGAATCAAAAAATCCTATTGTAGTTTCAACCGATCTTTTGATAGAAGGAGTGCATTTTGATTTAAGCTACATGCCCTTAAAGCACCTTGGATATAAAGCAGTAATTGTTAATCTTTCAGATATTTACGCGATGAATGCTATTCCTCGGCAAATAACGGTTTCCATTGCTGTATCTAATAGGTTTCCTGTGGAGGCATTAGAAGAATTATATGCAGGAATAGCAACTGCGGCAAAGGTTTATTCAATAGACGTTGTAGGTGGCGACACCACCTCTTCAACTTCGGGTTTGTTTATTAGCATAACGGCAATTGGCCAAGCGAAGAAAGAAGATATTGTTTATAGAGATGGCGCGGAGGATAATGATTTATTAGTGGTAACAGGTGATTTGGCCGGAGCATACTTGGGTTTGCAAGTGCTTGAACGTGAAAAACAGGTTTTTAAAGTGAACCCGAATTCACAGCCAGATTTGGATGCGTATACTTATTTGATTGAGAGACAATTAAAACCGGAGGCTAGAAAAGACATTGTCCAGTTATTGATTGATTTGGAAGTAAAACCTACTTCCATGATTGACATTAGTGATGGTTTGTCTTCAGAGATACTTCACTTATGTAAAAGCTCAAAAGTTGGCTGTAATTTATACGAGGATAAGATTCCACTTGACCCTCAAGTCATTTCCGCTTGTGAAGAATTCAACCTAGACAGTACAACAATTGCCTTAAGTGGAGGAGAAGATTACGAGTTGTTGTTTACCGTAAAGCAATCGGACTTTAAAAAAGTTAAAGCGAATCCTCATTTGTCAATTATTGGACATATGACTCCCGAAAAAGAAGGGATACACTTAATAACAAGGGCGAATACTAAAATTCCATTGATTGCTCGTGGCTGGAATTCTATGGAGAATGATTAGTTGGAAAGTTTGAAACTAAATCTTAACAAACATCTTTTCGAGAAGAAAACACTTTCTATTCACTTTGAACTAAATTTCTTTGCATTCTTTTGTGGTTGAATAAATAAATAGTTGAATTTACTTCCTTTATTTTACTTGTAATCACTCCTAGGTTGCCTTTTAAATTTTCGGTGAATACTATTAAGTGATGATTTTAACTATTTCATTGAAATTTTCTACCATCCCCATGTGACCACCATTTAACTTAATAATTGGAGTTAAAGTCTTCTTGGCCAGTGTAGTAGATACTTTATAAGGAATAACGGGATCGTATCGACCACAAATCATCATTTTCTCTCCTTGGAAATTAGTTAAGACTGAAGTTCGATCTTTTCTATTTTTCATTCCTGAAATAGCCGCTTTTATACCTTCCAGAGGGAAACTTAAAGCTTCATCTTTCATCTTTTCAATTTCAGAAGCATATTTTTCTTGTGAATCTTTCGTAAACAAATTTTGAATTACCATAGTTAGAAATACGGCTGAATTTTTATCGATTAGTCTTAGAGCTCGCTCTCTATTTATTTTTCTTTCCTGAGAGTCGGCTGCCGGTGTGGAATTGAGGAGAATCAAATTATTAATAGAAGTTGGATAGATTTCAGAATACGCCAGTCCAACATAGCCTCCCATTGAATGCCCCATTATACTTATAGTTTCAAAAGAATGTAGCGTTATAATTTGATCCACGATGTTTGCCATTAATTCCATTGAATGAACTGTATCAACAATACCACTTTTTCCAAAACCCGGAAGATCGATGGCGATTACAGTTTTATTTTTAGAAAGTATAGGGATCAATGGCTCCCACATAGTCAAACTTTCCAAGAACCCATGAAGCAAAACTATAGCTGGTCCTATCCCATGAATTTCATAATAAATAGGGGTTTCGTAATAATTAAGTGTCATTTTTCTATATTCGATCGGCAAATATCAAGTAATGAAGTATACCAAGCAAACCTTAATTACCGCATTCGCCTTATTCTCGCTTTTTTTTGGCGCTGGAAACCTTATTCTACCACCATTTTTAGGTTATAATGCTGGCGAGGATTGGTTATTAGTTACTTTAGGATTTGCTATTTCAGCAGTGGTAATACCAATTATGGCCATCTACGGATATGCACGCTTGCAAGGAACAATGCTGGATTTTGCAAAAAAAGTGTCCCCTTCATTTGCACTTGTATATTCTATTTTGGTTTATATAATTTCTATTTCTTTACCATCACCTCGCACTGCATCCGTCACTTATGAAATGGCAATTCAACCATATTTCAATATTTCAGCGTTTTGGACCAGTGTCCTGTATTTTTTATTAGTCCTGTCTTTTGTCTTAAATCGTTCGAAAATTTTAAATTTCATTGGGAAGTTTTTGACCCCTATCATTATAATTATTTTGCTATTTATTATTGGAATCGGCATTTTGGGGGATGTAGAACCACTTCGTGCCTCAGTTTTTGAGAACACTTTTACCGACGGAATCCTAGAGGGATATCAAACTTTTGATGCCATTGGCGGTGTTGTGGTGGGAGGGGTTATTGTATTTTCTCTTGCGTTACGGGGCACCTACAACTACGAAGAAAAGAAGTCAATTATTGCATGGTCCGGTTTAATTAGTGGTCTAGGACTTTTGTTGATATATGGAGGTTTAATTGCTTTGGGAGCTTTTTATAGTGGTACATTGGAAGTTGAAAATCGCACCGAGTTGTTAAGCTTATTAAGCAATAATACGCTCGGTTCACTAGGCGCGGCATTTCTGTCAGTTTTAGTGACGTTAGCTTGTTTTACAACAGCTGTTGGAATAGTCACAGGAACGGCAGACTTTGTAAAGGGAGTTTTGGGAGACTCTAAACTCGCGTATAAAATAACTGCGTTTCTAGGGTGTGTTATCGGGGTGACTGTTGGTCAATTTGATGTTTATTATATTATAAACATTGCGGTTCCTGCGCTTATGTTTATATATCCAATTACGATTGCGTTAATTTTATTGAATGTCCTCCCAGATAAGTACGCTTCAAAGTTAGTTTATAGGGGTGTTACAATTACTGTTCTTCTTTTTAGTATTCCAGATTTTATGCAATTTTTTGCTTCGGAAGAATTCGTGTCGCAGCTTAAAATGTTCATACCCTTTTCAAAATATAGCTTGGGTTGGGTAATACCATCCGCAGTCATTTTTAGTCTGATAAATATGTTAAGGTCATTCACTAAAAAGACAGATTAATGAGAAATTGACGTTTTTGATAAAATATTAACGTAATAAGCTGAAAGCGAAAACGATATAGCGGTATATTTAGATGGTTGAGGTATTAATATAACTGTGCTTTTATTGCATAATTCTAAATTATCAACATCAGTTTTTCGCAACTTGTCAATATAGCAGACTCCTTATTGAATTATCCGTAAATGAGTGCTTTTTATATAAATTTAGTAGGTCTATTCTGAATTCTTCAATAAATTTGATTTTAATTATAAATCGAAGATTATGTCTATTACAAAACAATATTTAAAAAGTAAACCGGTGTGTAAAGTTACTTTTT
>JBLHIC010000012.1:0-44490 GCA_047614245.1 Flavobacteriaceae bacterium | reverse complement strand
ATAGTTTTTTCTGCCGAAATATTACAAGCTTCAAATGCTCTTTTTTTTCGCTAATTTAAATCCAATGCTGCACCTGTTGTTTGAAATTAACTGTTTTAATTTTTAGCTGAAAAAAATGAAAATATGTACTGACAATATCATAGAATAAAGCTAGTCAAATCCTTATTTAGAGTTTTGGGGTTGTTTTTTAAAAAATTTCTTCGAAAACACAACATCTTCTTCTGCAGTTAACCCAAATACTACATAAATTCCCTGTGCCAGGCCTTGAGTAGGTCTATTGTGAAACTCTGAAACACCATCTTCTCCATCGCCATCTATAGCACAAGGAGCTGCCATTTCGTGTTTTAATACCTGATAATTCTCTAAAAGGTAACTTTCTAAAGGCTTAGAAATTATCGTAGTTCCTACCTGCCCTAAAACCATTTATGTCGCTAGTTTAAAATCGTCAGTAGTGCTATGTTTTACTTTAAGGATATAATAATAGTCTAAATCTGATGTTACTTCTAAAAGTACTTGGCTATTTTCATTTATTGAGTAAGATGTTTTGGGCACCTGTTAAGCAGCCGAAACAATACTTCGTAGAAATAATAGAGCAAAGAATATAAACTTTAAATGATTCACAATAAGACTTTTACAAGCAAATTCGTTCTATCTAAAGATATAGAATTTAGGTTTAAGTTCTCTCACTAGTTCCAAACATTCTTCGTAAATAAGTTTGAGAACCTTAATCTGTAATATGCTATTTTTAGGAATACTTGGCCAATCAGTTTTTACAATTCGTTTAAGTTCTCTCATGATTCTTGTAGTAAAACACCATCGGTAGTTATTTTTTTACTCTACCGTAACTGACTTCGCCAGATTCCGTGGTTGATCTACATTTCTACCGAGCATTACCGCAATGTGGTACGATAATAATTGAAGTGGAATAGTCGTAACCAAAGGTGTTAAGGTTTCTGGTGTTTTAGGCACAACCATTATATAATCTGCCATTTCAGTAACAACAGTATCACCTTCTGTAACGACAGCGATAATTACTCCTTTTCTAGATTTAATTTCTTGTATATTACTTACCACCTTATCATAGTGATTACTATTAATAGCAATCACAACAACTGGCATATTCTCATCAATCAGTGCTATTGGACCATGTTTCATTTCGGCCGCAGGATATCCTTCGGCATGAATATAAGAGATTTCTTTTAACTTTAAGGCTCCTTCCAAAGCCACTGGGAAATTACAGCCTCTTCCTAAATACAGGAAATTAGAAGCATCCTTAAACACCTCTGCGATTTCCATTATTTTATCATTGCTCTCTAAAGCTTCTGCGACTCGAGATGGAATTAAATCTAATTCTCGCAGGTGCAACATATAATTGCTTTGCGAAATCGTCCCTTTAATTTTAGCAAGTTTTAAGGCAATAAGCGTAAGAACGGTAATTTGCGTAGTAAATGCCTTGGTTGAAGCAACTCCGATTTCAGGTCCCGCATGTGTATAAGTTCCACTATGTGTTTCACGAGAAATAGTTGATCCAACAACATTACAAATTCCATAAACAAAGGCACCTTTCGACTTGGCCAATTTAATTGCCGCCAATGTATCTGCCGTTTCACCACTTTGCGATATTGCGATGATTACATCTTTCTCGGTTATAATTGGATTGCGGTATCTGAATTCTGAAGCATACTCTACTTCAACTGGTATTCGTGCTAAATCTTCAAAAATATATTCTGCAACCAAGCCTGCATGCCATGAGGTCCCGCAGGCAATAATAATAATTCTGTCGGCATTAATAAATTTAGGGATATAATCTTCTAAGCCTCCTAATTTAATAATTCCCTGGTCTGCAAGAAGTCGGCCTCGATATGTATCCTTTATAACTAAAGGCTGTTCGTAGATCTCCTTGAGCATAAAATGATCATAACCTCCTTTTTCAATTTGCTCCAAATTTAGCTGCAATTCATGAATATAAGGCGCTACTAATTTGTCATCCTTAATCTTTCTTACTCTAACTTCTCTTCCTAAACGAATGATTGCCATTTCTTCATCATCCAGGTATATTGCGTTGTTGGTAAACTCAATAAAAGGTGAGGCGTCACTAGCCACAAAAAATTCATCTTCCCCAATTCCAATCGCCAACGGGCTTCCCAGTTTTGCAACAACAATTTCGTCGGGTTTATTTTTATCAAAAAGAGCAATCGCGTATGCCCCAACAACTTGATTTAAAGCAATTTGAACTGCTTTGCCCAATTTTACTTTCTCTTTTATTTTAATATCTTCAATCAGATTTACCAATACTTCTGTATCAGTATCTGATTTAAATGTATATCCTCTGTTTATTAACTCTTTTTTTATCGATCCATAGTTTTCGATAATTCCGTTGTGTATAATTACAAGGTCTCCACTATTTGAATAATGAGGATGCGAATTTACATCGTTTGGAATTCCATGGGTAGCCCATCTTGTATGACCAATTCCCAGGTTTCCTTTAGACGAAATCTCACTTGCTACACGAGCTTCCAAGTCGACAACTTTTCCTTTAGTCTTACTCAATTGTATGCCTGAGCCATCAAAAAGGGCAATACCGGCACTGTCGTATCCTCGATATTCCAATCTTTTTAACCCATTGATAATAATAGGATATGCTTCTCTTTTACCTATATAGCCAACAATTCCACACATACTTAGGTTCTAATTTGGTTTTGTATAATAAATCTGAAGTTTTAATCTCTTTTCCTCAATTGCTGAATTATTTCCATGTAGTATTGTCCCCTCGTGAGCAACAACACTTCCTGATGGAATCATTTCTAAACCAGAGCTTTCAGAAAACTCAACGCCTCTAAACCCTCCTGCTAGAACATTTTGTGTTACAATCAATGCTAGTGGATTATTGATTGAATCTTTGTGAACAAGACTACTTATATGATGTGTAATTCTCAACTTGTAAAAATCTCCATTTTCGTCGCTACCTCGGTCCAATATTCCCAAATGTCCTGAAAGAGCAATACCTGGCAAATCCGAAATAGATGGATCCAAACCATAATCGGCAAGGACTTGTGCGTTTTTAGCATCATAAATAAGGAGGCGCTCAGGTTCAGCTTCTCCTCCCCCTACCATATCCTGATCGACATAAAAGATTAAGTTTGCATCATTTATTAACCACTCCTCCTGTCTCATAACATCCAACTCGTCGGCTATCCCATTACCATCTGCATCATCACCAAATAAGTTAATAGTAGTTACTATGCCTTCACCTCCTCTTATATAAAGACTTGATTCACCATTTACAGTATCAACATTATCAAGCTCCGAATCAATTGAAGGAGTTAACTGATTATTAATGAGATTTACATTAATATTCGTCTCAACAAAGTTAAGTGCAAAAACGCCACTAAGTCGTTCAGGATCTGCATCAGCTACTGTCGCTGCTTCCTGATACGTATATTTCATAAATACAATGGCATTATTTATATCAAAAAGAAACAAGTTTCCGTTCGTTCCTAAATCATCTACTTTAAAATAAAGCCCTCTAAAATACTCCTTGAAGTTATTATTATTCATCAATTCAGTAGTTCCTGTCTGATTCATAATTTTTTCTTCAAAGAACTCCACAGGAAGTTTAACTCTAAGTCCAGGCGGTTCAAGGGTTTGGTCAGGTTCTGTATCTTCATCATCACCATCGGGCGATTGAACTAAATAACCTTCTTTATTCGGAATAAAATCTGTTATCTCATAAATTAATGGCCCCACATTACTTGGGATATCAAATACACTCCCTAAACTCGAGTAATACTTCTGTCGTTCCTGGAGACCGGTACTTGGATCGTACTCACGTAAAAAATAATTAGATTCATATACCTTGATATTAATTGGATCAGAGCCATAAACCGAATCAAGTTCATAAGTAATCACATCATCTATATCCGTTCCTGAGGCAAAGTAAGGAATATACAAAATAACACTATCCAAGACTGGCTCAAAACCAAAATCTGGAGCCAAGGTACGTAGGTTGAGCTGAGAAACTAATTCAAATTTTGATTTTCCATAAACAGGGTCGTTATAAGTCCCGAGCTGATAAGCAGGTAATTGATCGGCTTGAACTGGGCCTATCTTTTTACTATAAGAAATTACTGTGCTAGAATTATTTAACGTTGTAGTAATATCCTGACCTCCAATAGTATCAGAACCAAAAGTGCTAAAATCTTCTTGACAAGACACCAAAGAGATTATTATAAATATAATTGCCATTAAAGTTGGCAATGTATTCTTGATTTTCATAAGCGAATAAACGTATTTGTTACTGAAGTACTTTTTCTCTGCAAAAGTCCAAATATGCTTGAGAAAAATCATCCATATTATGATACTTTAACACTGGAATATCCATTTTTTCAATAAATCCTTTCAATTCCTCTGGGATCTCTGTAGAACCTAAAATGACCGCATCTGAATTTTCAATAGCTACTTTCATTAAATTAACATAATTCGGCTTTTTTAAATGCTCGATAGCATCGTCATCAATGGCGTCATATTGTATTTTATCTATTGTATTCGCATTCAATTCTCCATCAAAGCTTTGATTATAAACCGAAGTGACAATTCTACTATTCTCAAATAGAGGTTCATTACCATAGTAATTTCTAAGATATAGCGGTAAAAAGGAAGCTAACCAACCATGAACGTGTATAATATCTGGAGACCAATTTAATTTTTTTACTGTCTCAATTACTCCCTTTGCAAAGAAAATTGCGCGTTCATCATTGTCTGAATAAAAATTCCCCTCTTCATCAGCATAGGTAGCCTTTCTCTTAAAATAATCTTCATTATCAATAAAATATACCTGCATTCGCTCTTTAGGAATTGACGCTACTTTAATAATTAAAGGCATGTCAAGATCATTTATTACAAGATTCATCCCCGAAAGTCGAATCACTTCATGTAATTGATGCCTGCGTTCATTAATATTTCCATATCGAGGCATAAAAATGCGGATTTGCCCACTATTATTATTAACCAAACGAGGCGCTTCAAACGACATTGAAGAAATCTCGGTCTCCGGAAGGTAAGGTAATACTTCGGATGACACATACAAGACTCTCTTATCTTTCATCTATTCTAATTTTTTGGGTGTTTGTATTAAAAAACACGCAAAATTACGAAATTTTATGTAGATTGACCGTAATATATTAATATTGCGGGCTATTAATTCATTTTTATGATTGTCTATAACGACCGTGATTCTCTTTCCAAAGCACTTTTGCCTTTTAGGCAACACAAAAAAATTGGCTTGATTCCAACAATGGGAGCACTTCACTATGGTCATTTAACGATTATAAAACAGGCTTTAGAAGATAATGACTGTGTCGTTGTAAGTATTTTTGTAAATCCGACACAATTCGACAAGAAAGCAGATTTAATGAAATACCCCCGGAATCTTGACTTAGACGTTAAGCTCATATCTCAATTAGAAGGAACCATATTAATATATGCTCCCGAGGCTTCAAAACTGTATAGCGGAAACATTACTTCAAAAAACTATTCGTTTGGAAATATAGAAAACGAAATGGAGGGTAAATATCGAAAAGGCCATTTCAATGGGGTTGGGACAGTGGTAAATCTTCTATTACGGGCCGTCTCGCCAGATTATGCTTACTTTGGAGAAAAAGACTTTCAGCAGTTACAAATAGTTAGAAAACTTGTGGAAATTGAAGACCTCTGCGTGGAAATAGTCGGATGCCCTATCGTTAGAGAAGAGAGTGGTGTCGCGATGAGTTCCAGAAACAAACGACTAAGCCCAACACAATTTGAAGCAGCTGTTGCTATTAATAAAGCCCTTCTAGAAGTAAAGCAGAAATTCGACAACCTCTCTATTTTGAAATTAAATGAAATAGTAAAAGAACGTTTCCTGAAAAATGAACATCTAAAGCTCGAATATTTTGTGATAGCGAATACAAAAACACTTAAAACTGTCAAGCACAAACTAAAAAAGAATAGTTACCGAGCATTTATTGCGGCATTTGCAGGAGAAGTTCGGTTAATTGACAATATAGCCTTGAATTAAGAAAGGCAACAATAATCACTATATTACCAGCAAAGTAAATAATCTGAATTTAGAATCAAATTAAATCAAAAACCCTTTATTATCTTTGTCCCATGTTAATACACGTAGTAAAATCAAAAATTCATAGAGTAAAAGTCACAGGTGCAGACCTCAATTATATTGGAAGTATAACCATTGACGAAGATTTACTCGATGCAGCTAATATTACCGAAGGTGAGAAAGTGCAAATTGTAAACAATAATAATGGCGAACGCCTCGAAACATATGCAATCCCTGGACCTCGCGGTAGTGGCGAAATTACTCTAAACGGTGCAGCAGCGCGTAAGGTGGCTCCCGGTGACATCCTTATTTTAATAACTTATGCTATTATGGAAAAAGAGGAAGCAACGTCTTTTAAACCTGCTCTTGTTTTTCCAAACGATGACAACTTACTCCTATAAATTTGAGCAAATCACTTAATAAATTTTTAACAATTATTTTGCCTCTTGGGCTCGGAGTTTTCATTATTTGGTATATCTATATCTCTTTCACTCCCGAACAACTTGCAGAAACAAAAGGACATTTTAACAGTGCCAATTATGGTTTTGTAGCCTTATCTGTTTTTCTCAATCTTCTAAGTCATTTCTCGCGCTCTTATCGTTGGAATTTTATGTTGGAACCTTTAAGATACTACCCGAAGTTGGCCAATAATTTCATGGCAATTTCTATAGGTTATCTAATAAATATTTTTATTCCAAAAAGCGGAGAAATTTCTAGAGGGATGATTCTCGATAAGTACGAAGATGTCCCATTTGAGAAGGGCTTTGGCACCATTATTTCAGAAAGGGTTATCGATCTTATTTTTTTATTAGGGATTGCTTCCATAGCGTTGCTGCTTAAATTTGATGTGCTAGCCGAATACATTTCTGAAAGCATTCCAAAGTCTACTATTTATGTGACAATTGCAGGTATTGCTGGCCTAGGTACTGTCACTCTTCTTTTTCTGAAATTTTCGAAATCCAAAATTAACATCAAACTGAGAACCTTTGTTTTGGGCTTAAGAGAAGGGGTGTTTAGCATCCTAAAAATGAAGAAGAAGGGCGCGTTTCTTTTTCATACCTGTTTAATTTGGGGTTTGTATTTGCTTTCCTTTTACACGGCCCTTTTTGCCTTAGCAGAAACAACTACCATTAGTTTTGGTACGATCATAACTGCCTTTGCCGTAGGAAGCTTTACATTCGCCTTCACTAACAGCGGGTTCGGGACTTATCCTGCAGCACTTGCGGGAATACTATCGGTCTTTGGAGTTTCAAAAACTGTTGGAGTTGCATTTGGTTGGATTGTTTGGACATCTAATATTGCCTCCATAGTATTTTTTGGCTGTCTTTCCTTACTTATCTTACCCATTTACAACCGATCCAAAACCTGAGTATTCAAGAATAAGAAACTTAATTGGAAGAGAGCAACTTTCTCAAAGATTAATTATTTTATTATCTTTCAAATTCCATAAAAACCGTAACATGAAAAAAACGATATTGCTTCTTTTACTTCTATTCGTAACTATTGGTGGTTCGGCTCAAGTGATTTATGAAGAGTTTAACTCATCAAAACTAGGTGAGTCCCGTCAATTGAAAATACAATTACCACGTTCCTATAATATCAGCACCGAAAAGGTATATCCTATCATAATTGTTCTAGATGGAGACTACCTTTTTGAACCCGTAGCTGGCAATGTTGATTATTTTTCCTATTGGGAGGATATGCCGGAATCTATTGTTGTAGGAGTTATGCAAGGAAATAGTAGATACGATGATTGTGCCTATGATGATTCTAATTTTCTTCCAGCAGACAAAGGAGCAGATTTTTTCGAGTTTATTGGTTTAGAACTACTGCCTTACATTGACGCTAATTACAGAACAGCAAAATTTCTAATTGCTGTAGGACATGACTTTACGGCTAATTTCATCAACTATTATTTATTTAAAGACCCGCCATTATTTAATGGATA
This sequence comes from Flavobacteriaceae bacterium, assembly GCA_047614245.1. Taxonomy (GTDB): domain Bacteria; phylum Bacteroidota; class Bacteroidia; order Flavobacteriales; family Flavobacteriaceae; genus Ulvibacter. The sequence continues at coordinate 36,448 of JBLHIC010000012.1, read as the reverse complement.
TATTAATTTAAGTCCAGATTTAGCGCCTTCTATTGACTTGAGTATTCCAGATAGAATCCCAAATATTAAATCAAAAATATTTTATTACTTAGCAACAGGAACAGATGATGTGAGAGCTTTGAGAGAAGTTGCTGAAAACTTAAACAACTCCTTAAAAGAATTAAAAAGCGACAATTTTGATTATGCTTACGATAATTTTGAGGGAGCCACACATTACTCTCTAGTCGCTCGTGGTATTCCGAACGCGATTGAAAAAATATTTTCAGTTTACAGACCTATTAGTAAGAAAGAATACAGTGATGTGCTCTTAAAGTTGGAAACCCCTATTCATTTATATCTGGTAGATAAGTATAAAACAATTGAAGACCTGTTTGGATTAACCAATCCAATTCGCGTGAACGACTTTATTGCCACAGGAAGAGCTGCTGAAAAGAAAAAACAATGGGACTCTCTTCGAGAGATTGCAACTTTGGCTAAAAGACAATACCCCGACACAGTTTTAGGCGACTATTTCTTAGGACGTTATTATGAAGAGACAGGAGATCCAAAAAAAGCAATGAGGACATTTCAAGCCGCTTTCGACAAAGAAGAAGTTGACTTTATCACTATTGACTTGATGCTAGAAAAAGCAGATAAAATTAAAGAGGACTTTGGATATTAACCATTTTTACTAGGAAAATTCTATCCATTTAAAGAGTGAGAATCATTAAAAGAGAAAACCCTTTCAACTAAAGTTAAAAGGGCTTCTAATTTGGTTAGTCAATAATTCATTTTAAACCATAAAAAATGAAACAAATTCTCTGACCTTGAATTATAATGCAATGTAATGTGAAATAACCGAATTTGATATACGTAGAACTACGTATTTATTGCGTAGTACTACTTACAGTTTAAAATAAGAAATTTATTGCTAATTGCCCAGAAGATTAGGGAATTTGAGCTTTTTTTGGGCCATAATTTTTGTTTAATATTACTGCGATGTTTATCAATTGTCCTTATAGATACACTTAAAGTCTCTGCAATTTGAGCTGTTGTTTCTTGCTGCGCAATAAGTTTCAAAATAGTCATTTCTGAGGTTGTCAACCAATTAAGTTTCAAGATATCATCAGAGACATCTTTTAGCATATTAGAATTAAATGCCGAACTAATAAACTTATTTCCATTGATTACCATATCCATACACCTCTCAATTTCCAAAAAAGAATCTTCTTTTAGTAAATATCCATCTATTTGAAGTGACTTAGCCTGTAAAACAAATTCGGCTTGTCTGTGATATGAGAACATTATAAACTTTGTTATTGACCCTTTTTTCTTAGCTGTTTTAACCACTTCAAAGCCGTTTAAGAATGGCATGTCAATATCTAATAATGCAATTGTGGGTTTAAAGCTCAATACTCTTTCTAGGGCCTCTATTCCATTTATTGCATTGCCCACGACATTATATCCATTTGCTATTAGTTCTTCCATCAAACCTTTTAATAACACTGGATGATCATCTGCAATAACTATAGAAACATTTATCTTTTCAATCATTGTAAGTTGGTATTATCAGCTCTATAGTTGTACCATGATTTGGCTTGCTTTTAACATTCAATTTAGACTTCAAAATATTTGCGCGTTCCATCAGAGTTTTCATTCCTAAGCCGCTATTTAAACTCCTTTTTTCTGAAACCTCAAAACCTCTTCCATTATCTTTTATGATAGCTTGAATCGTTTTATCTTTCTTTTCGATTGTTACTGAAGCCACTTTTGCATCTGCATGCTTAACCATATTATTAAGTATCTCCTGAAGAATTCTAAAAAAATGTAATGAACCTTCTTTCGAAAGAAGGTTATCTATATTTTCAATTTCATTGGTAAAGAAGATATTCGTATTCGCATCTACTTCATTTACCATAGATACGATCGCAGCAGTAATTCCTAATTTGTCAAGAGCAGCAGGATGCAGTCCCTTTGATATACTCCTTAATTCATCCAAGGTACTTCCCGCAAGCGATTCCATTTCAGGGTTACCCAGCTTCTTGGTTTGCTTCGTCAGTAACATTAACTTCTGACCAACACTATCGTGAAGTTCACGGGCAACCCTTGTTCGCTCCTCTTCTTGCGCATTAATCAGGTTTTGTGAAAACTCTTTATTCATCGTTTGTCTTCGCTTGGCTTCATTTATGGAACGAGCCATTACGATGAGACCAAAAATTAAAAATAGCCCTAGACCTCCAAACAACAATAATTGACTCTTTTGGCTATTTCTAGAATCCAGAAGTGCTATATCGCTTTGCTGTGCTTTAATTTTTAAGTCTCTTTTTTCTGTTTCATAAAGCGTTTGATAGTACGATAGAACTTTTATCTTCCTAATATTGCCAATCGAATCATTAATTGTAGTATGTTTTTTGAAATGCTCGTAAGCTGCCTCTTTATTTCCAATAGCTTCATAAGCGCTGGCCATAAACCTTTCCGCTGCTTGAATTTCTTCATATTGGGTGCCTTGTCGTTTTAGAACCAAATGTTCCAAACCATATTTCAAGGCCAAATCATATTGTTTTTTTGCAAATGCTAGATTTTTTGAAGCATCCAAATAAGGCTCTTTATTGCGCTCAAACCAAGTTTCTTCATCAGATCTTTCAATTTCACCTATGTATTTTTCAGCTTCAGGCAAATTATCCAAATCTGAATAAGCAATTACCAACCCGGCTAATAATGTAGCCTCATTTAATTCTGGATTTCGAGTTTTCTTGTTGGCATTGATGGCCGCTTTAAGGTTAACAATCCGGTCCTCGTCAATCCCCTGTTTACGAGCGTCTGTAGCAGCATTGTAATAAAAAGAAGTTAAGTGTCCAAAACTCTCAATTTTTTCTGCCAGTAAAATAGCTTCATCTCTTTCTATTCTTGCCTCATCAAAAAAAGCATTCTGACTATATAAAATGGAAAGTGAATTTTTAGCGCCTATGATGTGAAATGTATCTCGTGCTTTTTGAAAAATTTGCGAGGCCTCCTGCAGCACTTGCGAAGCGTCAGAAAATTCGCCCAAAAAACTAAGCGTCCCTCCCTTATACAACTTGGCTATGCCCACGAAGTCTTCATTTCCAGCTTTTTCAGCTTCAACTATAGCAAGATCATAATAAACCACTGCAGTCTTTTGATCCTCCAAAAAGAAAAAATTGTCTGCCCCTTCAAGATAATACTTCGCCAATGCATTATGATTTTCACTTTCTTTGGCTTTTTCGAGAAAGTCCATAAAAATCGTATTTCCTTCTTTTAAGTCACCTCTAATGTTATTCTGGAAGTAAATAAGATTGGCGGTATGCCAAGTTGCAACACGAAGTGAATCCAATTCTAAAGCATAGCGCACAGTTTCCTTTACGATCGAATCACTTTCATATTTAGTTTTTCTAACGATGAAATTAGACAAGCTGTCCATCCACTTAAGTTTCTCTCCTTTTTGAGATTGCTCAATTTTTAATTTTAGGCCATCTAATGCTTTTTCTGGTGTCGCCTCTTGGGCAAAAATAGAGGAATATGAGAATAATACAAAAAAAAGTAAGCCTTGCTTCACTGGGGTCGTTAGTTAATACCGTAAATATATCTATTTTTGTTGAACTTATTATGGCTAAAACTAAAACTACTTTTTTCTGTCAGAACTGCGGCGCACAATTTGCAAAATGGCAAGGGCAATGCACTTCGTGCAAAGAATGGAATACTATTGGTGAAGAAATTATTCAAAAAGCGGAAAAAGCAAGTTGGAAAACAATCGAGCCCACGGCCAAGCGCGCAGCTAAACCTCAAAAAATAGCAGAAATATCTACGGCAGCTGAAGCGAGATTAAACACTAAAAACAATGAATTAAATAGAGTCCTTGGAGGAGGAATAGTTCCTGGTTCATTGACACTCCTTGGAGGAGAACCTGGGATAGGGAAAAGTACTCTAATGCTTCAAATTGCATTACAATTACCTTATAAAACACTTTATGTTTCGGGAGAAGAAAGTGCCCAACAAATTAAAATGCGGGCGGATAGAATCTTTCCTAATTCCGAAAATTGCTATATCCTAACTGAAACAAAGACACAGAATATTTTTAGAAATATTGAGGAGATGCAACCAGACATCGTCGTTATTGATTCAATACAGACGCTTCACACAGATTATATTGAAAGCAGTGCTGGGAGTATTTCCCAGATTCGGGAAACAACAACAGAGCTTATAAAATTTGCTAAAGAAACTGCTACACCTGTAATTTTAATAGGCCATATTACCAAAGATGGAAATATTGCTGGACCTAAAATTTTAGAACATATGGTTGATACGGTCCTTCAGTTTGAGGGAGATCGTAATCATGTATATAGAATCCTTCGAGCAAATAAAAATCGTTTTGGCTCTACCAATGAATTAGGGATTTATGAAATGCAAGGAAGCGGTTTAAGAGAGGTTTCAAACCCTTCAGAAATACTTATTTCAAAAAATGAAGAAGAACTTAGTGGAACGGCCATCTCAGCCACTTTGGAAGGATTGCGTCCTTTGATGATTGAAATTCAAGCTTTGGTGAGTAGCGCTGTATATGGCACGCCTCAGCGCTCAGCGACAGGTTATAATGCAAAGCGCCTAAATATGATTCTTGCAGTTTTAGAGAAACGAGCTGGCTTTAAATTAGGTGCTAAGGATGTCTTTTTAAATATTACCGGCGGTATCACGGTTGATGATCCTGCTATTGATTTGGCGGTAGTGGCCGCAGTATTGTCTTCAAATATTGATATCGCAATAGATAAACGAATGTGTTTTGCCGCGGAAGTGGGGCTCGCAGGAGAAGTTAGACCAGTTAATCGAGTTGAGCAACGTATTCTAGAAGCCGAAAAACTTGGTTTTGAATCTATTGTAATCTCTAAATATTGTAAACTACCGAAGCAAAAGTACGCAATCAATATTATTAAAGTCGCGAAGGTCCAAGACGTAGTACATCATTTGTTCGGCTAAGGTGCTGGATTAGGATTTTCGGCATGTATTTTTTCTATACTGCTTAGCACTTCTTCAGAAAGGGAGATATTTATACTTTCAATATTTTCAGTTAGCTGCTCAACACTTGTTGCACCAATTATATTTGATGTAACAAACGGTCTTTTATTTACGAAAGCTAAGGCCATTTGTGGAAGACTTAGTCCGTTTGCCTTGGCTATTTCTGAATACTTTTCAGTAGCTAATAGTGATAACTTACTGCTATATCGAGAATAAGCAGGAAACTCGGTCACTCTCGCACCTGTCGGTTTATTACCGTCCAAATACTTCCCACTCAAAACACCAAAAGCAAGAGGAGAGTACGCCAAATAGCCCACATTCTCCATTTGCAAAACTTCAGTTAAAGCGATTTCGTCTCTTCGTTGCAGAAGATTATAGGAATTTTGAGTTGAAACCATTTTCAACTTACCTCCTCTGTGTTCTTCCATATAGCGCATTAACCCAAATGGAGTCTCATTGGATACCCCAATATGTCTTATTTTACCAGCTTTTACGTGCATTTCCAATCGATCTAGGATCAAAGCAATATTATCTTCCCATTCCTCATTACCACTATAATTATAGTCTCGCTGACCAAAAATATTTACATTTCGCTCTGGCCAATGTAATTGATATAAATCGAGATAGTCCGTTTGTAAGCGTGACAAACTTTTTTGTAAAGCGTCATCAATGGCAGCAATACTGAAGTCTAAGGGATCACGAATAAAGGAAAATCCACGAGAAGGCCCTGCGATTTTTGAAGCTAAAATCACTTTATCTCTCTTGCCTGTCTTTTTGAGCCAGCTTCCAATAATTCTTTCTGTGCTTCCCTGGGTTTCATCTGAATAAGGCACCGCGTACATTTCGGCAGTATCTATAAAATTAACTCCCTTTTCTAAAGCTAAATTTAACTGTGCATGTCCATCGGCCTCTGTATTCTGTCTTCCCCAGGTCATTGTGCCTAGGCATATTTTACTTACTGTAAGGGAGGTGTTTGGGAGGTTAGTGTATTTCATCTAAATGCAGTTATATTTCATTTAATAGTTTGTTTATCTCATCCAGCTTGGGTGTTAAAACAACCTCAATTCTTCGATTTTTAGCACGCCCTTCGGAAGTATTATTAGGTCCTATTGGAGCGTATTCACCTCTACCAGCAGCCGTTAAATTATCTTTCGGGATGTTGTTGTTTTCGGTTAAGATATTTACAATGGCGGTTGCTCTTTTTGTAGACAAGTCCCAGTTGTTTTTAATCAAGCCTTTTTCGCCATAGGGCATATTATCAGTGTGGCCTTCTATTAATACTGCAATCTCTTTATTATCGCCTAGAACCTTTCCTAGCGCCACCACTGCCTCTCTTCCTCTCGAATTCACCTCCCAGCTGCCACTCTCAAAAAGCAATTTATTCTCCATTGAAACATAGACCTTCCCATTTCGTTCTTCGATTGTAAGGCCTTTCCCTTCAAAATTGGTTAAGGCGGCAGAAATAGCATCTTTTAAAGCGTTCATCTTCGCATCTTTTGATGCAATTATTTCCTCTAATTCATTTACCCGTTTCGAACGAGCTTGTAAGTCTTTCTGCATGGTCTTGAGCCTAGCTTCTTCTATTGACAAAGCCCTTTCTTTTTCTTCAAGCTGTGTCAATAGCTTCCGATTTCTTTCAAGATTTTCAGCTAAAACCAAATCGCTGTTTGATTCCAAGGCCTCATAAGATTCTTTCATTCTTTGATAGCTACTTTCAGCAGCTTCCAAATCCATTGACAATCTGCTTTTTTCTGAATTTAATCGATCTATTTCTTTCCGAAGGTTTGCGATGCTGTAGGTATCGCCGTTTCCTTCCATCCCGTCTAATTGAGACATGAGGGATTCATTTTCACTTTGAAGGGAGTCATTTTTGTTTTTTAAATCTTCATAGATTTGAGAGGACACACAGGAGACGGTTAGCACAAGAAGACTAGCTCCTAGAAAAAATTTGTTAATCATATTATAAGGTTTGTAGGTTATTTTCAGGATTAAAATTTTAATTCCACCAAATGCGGACAGTGATCACTGTGTTTGGCTTCTGGTAATATAACGGCTCGTTTTAGATTTTCTTGTAAAGACTGGGATACCATATTGTAATCAATACGCCAGCCCTTATTATTTGCCCGGGAATTTGCTCTATAACTCCACCAAGTATAGTGATGTGGATCTTTATTAAAAAATCGAAATGAATCAATAAAACCACTATCCATAAAACGACCAATCCAATCACGTTCCTCGGGAAGAAAACCTGACACTTTCTTATTTCGAACAGGGTCGTGAATATCTATCGCCTCGTGACAAATATTATAATCGCCGCAAATCACTAAGTTTGGTATCTCTTTTTTCAACTGAGTTACATACTCTAAAAAATCATCCATAAACTTAAATTTATGTGCGATCCTCGCAACATTACTGCCGCTTGGCAAATACAAACTCATCACCGATACATTGTCAAAGTCCAATCGAATGTTGCGCCCTTCAAAATCCATATGCGGGATTCCGGTACCATATTCAATGTGATTAGGCTTTACTTTTGAAAATATTGCAACCCCGCTATATCCTTTCTTTTGAGCACTAAACCAATAGTGATGATAACCAGCTTCTTCTATTAGTTTTAGTTCAACCTGATCCTTATTCGCTTTTGTTTCTTGGATACAAATTACATCTGGATTTGCCTGCTGTAGCCACTCTATGAAACCTTTGCGCATTGCAGCCCTTATTCCGTTTACGTTATATGAGATTATTTTCAAATTTGTAAGTTTTAATGTTTTTTATATTCTAAAAAAATAGTTGAAAAATTTAATACTAAGAATCAAATCCTCATTTCATCCCTCGGAAAGGAATCTATATTACAAGCTACTAATATAAATAACATTGTATTTTTACCGTGAACATTGTCAGAAATCTTTTAAGAAAGAATTTACACCAAAATAAACTGCGATGTGATCAGTTGTATAGGTAATGAAAATATATCTCTTTCTTTTTATGTTTTGCATGGGAGCGTTTGCTTATTCGCAAGATGATACTTCAAACTACCGGAGTAAAAGGATAGCCGTGGTCGATACTCTAATTTTGGATAGTGTGAGTATCAACTCATCAAAGTTTCAGATTAGAGATTCCGCAGGGAAAGCCTTGGACTCTATAGATTATAAGGTAGATTTCAAGAGAGGGCTTGTAATATTTTCTGAAAACATACAGCAATCAAAAGATAGTCTGGTAATAGATTATTTGCGGTATCCAGAATTCTTAACTCGCGACTATTTTGTTTTAGATCCAAAGATTATTGTTGAAAATACGGGGAGCATTGATAAATTATATTCACTTCAGGAAAGCAATTCTAAGAATACCTTCGCCCCATTTGATGGACTAAATACCGCCGGAAGCATCTCGAGGGGAATTACAATTGGAAACAATCAAAATGCGGTGGTTAATTCTGAGTTAGACCTCCAAATTACTGGAAAATTAAACGATAAAGTTTCGATTAGAGCCTCTATACAAGATGCTAACATCCCTACTCAGGAAGGCGGATATTCACAGAGTCTAGATGAATTCGACCAGATATTTATAGAACTATACAGTGACAACTGGAACATTAGAGCTGGGGATATTGATCTTCAAAATCAAAGTAGTTATTTTGGACGATTCACGAAAAAAGTTCAGGGAATTTCCTTGGGAGGTACTGTGCATCATAAAAGTGGCGCCAAGACCTCAGCTTTTGCAGCTGGTGCTTTGGTAAGAGGAGTTTTTGCTAGAAGTTCATTTGTGGGTCAGGAAGGAAACCAAGGGCCTTATAAACTTGTTGGTCCAAATGGAGAACTATTTATCCTAATAGTTTCTGGAAGTGAACGGGTTTATGTCAACGGACTTCTTTTAAAGCGCGGTGAGAATGAAGACTATATCATCGATTACAATGCCGGTGAATTAAAATTTAACGCCACCTACCCGATAACTGCTAATATGAGAATTAGTGTTGAATATCAATTTACCGATCGGAATTACACAAGGTTCATTGGTTATGGCGGCGGAAACTACTCAAGTGAAAAGCTAGATATAGGGGTTTATGTCTATTCAGAAAACGATGCTAAAAACCAACCTTTACAACAAAGCCTTTCTGAAGAACAGGTAAGTGTTCTACAAGCTTCGGGTGACAACACAACACAGATGACGGCACCATCTGCAGTGCCTGACACCTTTTCAGAAAACAAAATTTTGTATAAAAAAGAAGTTATAAATGGTGAAGAAGTATTTGTTTTGTCTACCAATCCCGAAGACGAATTATTTAATGTTAGATTCACTTTGGTGGGAGATAATTTGGGGGATTATACTTTAAATAACAGCAACGCAATTAATCGAATTTTTGAATATATTAACCCAGTAAACGCTGTGTCTCAAGGTAATTATGCGCCAATAATTCAATTAAGTGCTCCCACAAAATTACAAGTTGGCGGTTTAAACGGAAGCTATCATCCTAGTGAAAAGACTAAAATTGATTTTGAAGTCGCAGGAAGTATAAACGATCTGAATTTATTCTCAAATGTGGATGACCAAAACAACGATGGTTTTGCTGGACGAATTCGTGTTGATCAAACAATTTATAAAACATCAGATTCACTGAGGGTTGCTGGGTTTGGATCTTTAGATTATATAAACCAAGACTTTCGAAGTATTGAAAACTTGTATAATATTGAATTTGCAAGAGATTGGAATCTTATGAATCCCTTGGGCGATCAACGGCTAATAACTACAGGTGTTGGCGTTACACACCCCAAAGTTGGAGGAGGATCTTATAGCTTTCAGAATTTAGATTATTCTGAAAACTTTAAAGGTAGTCGCCATGAAATTACTTCAGGGATCATATTAGAAAAAATACGTAGTATAACAAACGCAAGTTATCTTGATAGCGAAGGGTCTCAATTAAACTCCAAATTTTTCAGGATTCATAACAGAACGACCTACGCAATAAAAAATGCTTGGATTGGCGGGAAGATATCCGCTGAAAATAATCAAGTAAAAGCAATATCCAATGATAGTTTAACCCCCATAAGTCAGAAGTTCAACGCTTATGAAGGTTTTGTTGGTATTGGTGATAGCACCAAGGTATTTGTTGAGGGAGGATATCAGTTTCGTTCGAATGATAGTTTGCGTCTTTCAATATTAAAGAACGTGAGTACATCAAATACTTATTATCTAAAATCAAGGCCCGTCAATAGTAAGAATTCTCAGCTTTCAATTTTTGCGAATTATAGGGTTTTGAAGGATAAAGATGGTATTGATGAAGATGAAAAATCGTTGAATTCTAGAATTCTCTATAATCAATCTTTGTTTGAAGGTACAGTTCGCTTAAACACAGCCCTTGAAACGAATAATGGTGTCATTGCGCAGCAAGAATTCACCTATGTTCAAGTTGATCCAGGGAATGGAGTTTACACTTGGAATGACTATAATAACAATGGCATTCAGGAATTAGAGGAGTTCGAAATAGCTCAATTTCAAGATGAAGGTACCTATATTCGCATTTTATTACCCAATCAAGTTTTTCAGAAAATCAGAGAAAACAAGTTTAGTCAGATTTTGACTCTTAACCTTCAATCTTGGTCCAAGAAGGAAGGAATCTTTAAATTACTTTCGCATTTTTACAATCAAACATCTTATGTTCTCGATAGAAAAGTGCGCCGTAAAAATGATGCCTTTGATATTAATCCATTTGAAGATGGAGGTGATGACCAATTGGGATTAAACCTCAATTTTCGAAATGCATTGTTCTACAATAGGGGAAAACAACATTTTACAACTAGCTACACCTTTCTTGCTGCATCGAATAGTAATTTACTATCCTTAGGGTTGCAAGAAAACAAATTACAAAATCACCAAATGAACTTCAGTCATAAACTATGGAAAACTTGGTTGGTAAACCTAAAAAGCTCCTTAGGGAGTAATGAAAGCACCTCAGAGAATTTTGGTAATCGCAATTACTCACTTGACTCGTATGAAATAAATCCGAAAATTTCTTATTTATTGAATACACAAACGCGTTTCGATGTATTTTATCAGTTCTCAAATAAGGCTAACTTATTGGGTGCTATGGAAACATTGGATCAACAGAATTTAGGGTTTTCATTTTCTTATGCGAATACTGAAAAGATCTCAATAAATGGCGAATTCAATTACATAGATAATGCTTTTACTGGAAGTGCATTTTCTCCAGTTGCCTATCAGATTTTGGAGGGATTACAGCCGGGAGTTAACTTCACGTGGCGCTTGTTATTTCAGAAACGAATTACCAAATATCTCGATGCAAATTTATCTTATTTCGGAAGAGACAGTAAAAACACCAATACGATTCACACCGGAAGTGTTCAGCTTCGGGCCTACTTTTAAATAAAAACCCCTCAAGCTTAGCTTGAGGGGTTTTCAATAAATGTGAACGTTTTATAAATTACTTCACAATAATTTTTGCTGTTTTGTACGAATTACTTGCTTGGTCTCCAATTTTAACTAAGTAAATTCCAGCAGAAGCATAAGACATATCTAATTTATAATTATAACGATCTCCTTGCTTTTCTAAGTTATTAAATGCTAGTTTTTGACCCAACATATTATAGATAGTAATAGAAGCTATTTTATCAAAACTAGTAACTAAAGAAATATCAAACTGATTATTATCTGAATAAAGCACGATAAGTTCAGCTTGAGAAATTGCCGGATCTTCAAGACCTAAAACTCCCATATTTGCACTGTAGTCCTCAGTTTCACCATATTGAGTTGCCTCACACGCATCATCTGGCACTACCGCTTGCCAATTTGATTTTACACGCATTCTGTGTTGCATTCCAGAAGGTACACTAGCAGGAACGGTTAAAGTTGCAGTTTCTGTATAAGTTCCGGCAGCGAGTCCTGCAGCAATTACAAAGTTAGGCACCACTGTTTCACTATTATCAAAAGTACCATCGTCATTAAAATCAATCCATACTCTTACATTTTGATCACCATAACCTGTAGTTACGGTAAAGTCATAAGAATTACCTGGGACTAATGCAGCGATCATATTTGTAAAATCAGCATATCCCTCACACCCTGAATCATTGTCTAAGTCAGTAATGGTAACATTAGTAAAACCATCTCCAAAAGAACAGTCCTCTGAAGGCTCACAATATACCGTACCATTAAGTACTGTTTTAGTAGCTTCATCGTTTGCTGGATTTGAATCTCCAGCTAAGTTTGTTCTTGCAACAATGGTATGATTACCTGCTGCAGAAAAATCTCCTTGTGCAGCAAATGTATGAGACTCTGTTGCTCCAGCTGTAATGGTTCCAGCATAGTTCTCTACTATAGCTCCCCCTCCATCAAGAATATATTGAACTTGTGGGTTCGTAATATCGTTACTACCAAAGTTTCTAATATTAACTATAATATCTTCAGTCGCACCTAGTACCCCTGTATTAGGATCCGTAATAGCAGTAATACCTAAATCATCAGCTTGTGGTGGTGCTAATTGAAATACTCCTACAACTCCTTTACGACCACTATTTATATACTCATCTATAAACCAAAATGTACTACCATCTGTATCAAGTTCAAGTTTATTATAATCGCAATATCTTGTATTAGGTACATTAGAAGTACTTACAGCAATGACCTCCTCAATAGCGGTCATTGTACCTAATGGATCTCCATTAAATCTACCTGTATAATAGGAACCTACTCTAAAGTCTGTAGGATTTGGCGTAGTTGGCCCTGCCATTGCAGAATAACCCATTGCAATATTACCGTCACTATCCCAGTTCATACTAGCCATCCAAGCATGTTTCCCGTTTGGAGATGTATAAGTACCTTCTTGGTATACAGTCCAAGGCATATTGTCATCATCTTGTCTTACTTCATACCAGCGGATACCCGCTAATTTTCCTGCACTTGCATCGGTGTCAATAACAAAATTAAAAATAGCCGCATTATAAGTTGGAAACTTTTTAAAACGTGCTTGATTCATTACCGTATTTTGTACAGCATCAATAAGAGCTCCACCGCCTGGTTGCGCAAGGTTAGCGAAACTTCCTCCATCAAAAACTGAAATAAATGGAGTTGCCGGCAACTCTGTTGCAGCAGATATTGTCCCGTTTCCAGCACCCCAATCCATATCTATTGTCCATAACTTAATATGGTCTTCTGATATTCCTCCAAAAGAATCTTCCTGTAAAAAAACTACAGTTGCACCACCTGCAGCTGGCATAACGCCATCAGAAACATCAAAAAATTGTGGGCTCCAAAAATTTTGTGTTATCATTCCAGGTAATGGAAAACCAATTATTTGCGCAGCATTTCCTGCTAGCATTTCATCTCTTTCTAAAGCATGTACTCTATCAGTACCACCTATATTTTGAGTTAAATAATACCCGTCACTCCAAATTGAAAGTTTATTATAATCGTTAAATGATAAGTTATATACATTCCATCCAGCAGTTATTGGATCTGGCCCATCAGATACTGCTATCGATTGTGTTGGACCTAAGAATGTCATAACCCATCTATCTGCCAAATTATCATAAGATGCTGTTAAGTCACAACATCCACTACTAGGAAAAATAGCTGGATTAGGGTTAAAAGGTCCTGCTAAAACATTTCCAGATTTATCATAAATAACAACTCTTGTATTATATGAAATAATAACATGATTAGGACCCACTGCCATATCTGGATCTGTTGGAGAAGAACCTGAAGTATAAGCATCAAAAACAAGACTTGGAGCTGCAACACGAATACTTTGTGCTGCTTGATGTTTATTTCTTACAAAATAGTCATCTTGAGTTTGACGGTCTTTACCTATAATCACTTGATTCCCTAGAGATCTTTTGTCATGAGCCTCTCTAGGAGCTGTATCCTCAGAAACTACTAGTTCATTCAACCTCGAAGCGATAGAAGGTACATAAACAGGAGTTACTACTTTAACAGAAGTAGCCTGCGTCGGTACGTTTGGTGTTGCTTCTTGCGCATTTGCCGTAAAAGAAAATACCGCTAAAAGCAACAAGAAAAAATAGTTTTTTAATTTCATTTTATTAGAGTTTTAGTTATTTTTATTTATAGTGTCTAAAAATACTATCAATTCTTGAAAAATCAGTGCTTTTTGCCACTAATTTTGATTCAAATTGTTTCTATTTAAAAGATTATTACTTGCATTTTCTTATAAAATGAGACTTGGTTTGATATTGATTCATCAATTTATCCAATGCTGAATGCGGAGAATCATGAAATAATTTTTTTTTGTGAAGTAAAAAGAAGAAAGAATCACTGCGAAACTACACATCTCGTTAGAACACAAAAAAGAGCAGAATATATTCTGCTCTTTTTTAACTAATCCTTTTAAATATTTACTATTTAAGCCATTTTTGATAAGAGATACTATGCTTTATTTTTTCTGAAATCTCACTTATGGCTATTCGCTCCTGCTCCATAGTATCCCTGTATCGAATAGTCACGGTTTGATCTTCCTTGGTTTGGTGGTCAACAGTTATACAAAATGGAGTGCCATTAGCATCTTGACGACGATAACGCCTTCCAACAGCATCCTTTTCATCGTAAACAACATTGTATTCCCATTTTAAATCTTCAATAATTTGCTCGGCGATTTCGGGCAATCCATCTCTCTTAATAAGAGGTAAAACTGCTGCTTTTACAGGAGCAAGAATAGATGGAAGTCTTAACACAGTTCTAGTACTACCATCTTCTAAGGTTTCTTCCTGAAGTGAATTACTCAAAACTGCTAAGAACATTCGGTCTAAACCTATTGAAGTCTCCACAACATAAGGCGTATAGCTCTTATTCAACTCATGATCAAAAAACTGAAGCTTTTTACCTGAAAATTCTTCATGCGCTTTCAGATCGAAATCAGTCCGGGAATGAATCCCTTCTAACTCTTTAAAACCAAAGGGGAAATCAAACTCAATATCTGTTGCTGCGTTCGCGTAATGGGCTAATTTTTCGTGATCGTGGAATCGATAATTCTCTTCTCCCAGCCCTAAGGAATGATGCCATTTCAAACGAGTTTCTTTCCAGTATTCATACCATTTCATTTCTTCCCCGGGGCGAACAAAGAACTGCATTTCCATTTGTTCAAATTCTCGCATTCTAAAAATAAACTGCCGAGCAACAATCTCATTTCTAAAAGCTTTTCCGGTTTGAGCTATACCAAATGGGATTTTCATTCTTCCACTTTTCTGTACATTTAAGAAGTTTACGAAGATACCTTGGGCGGTTTCTGGGCGAAGGTATAAATCCATCGCACTTTCTGCAGAAGCACCTAATTTAGTTCCGAACATTAGATTGAATTGACGCACATCTGTCCAATTCTTTGATCCCGTATCGGGATCAGCAATTCCTAATTCGTCAATTAATGCTTTTACATCTGCGAGATTTTCTGCTTCGAGAGATCTTGCCATTCTCTCCAATATTTCTTTCTGTCTGGTTTTATACCCAATTACTCTCGCATTGGTACTAACATATTCGGCTTCATCAAAGCTTTCACCAAATCGTTTCTTTGCCTTATTGATTTCCTTCTGTGCCTTTTGATTTAGCTTTTCGGCAAAATCTTCAATCAGTACATCCGCACGATACCGCTTTTTTGAATCCTTGTTGTCGATCAATGGATCACTAAAGGCATCCACATGCCCAGAGGCTTTCCAAGTTGTTGGGTGCATTAAAATTGCTGAATCTATCCCAACAATATTCTGGTTCATATACACCATACTCCGCCACCAGTATTCTCTAATGTTTTTTTTAAGCTCCACTCCATTTTGCGCATAATCATATACCGCGCTGAGTCCATCGTAAATTTCACTGGAAGCAAAAATGTATCCGTACTCTTTTGCATGTGATATTACCTTCTTAAACTGATCTTCGTTATTTGCCATTGAGCAAAAATAGGAAAAGCCCCCGCACCTCCAAAGGCAGATTTATATTTAATGTAAAAAAAAAGCATCTAAACGTCAGATCGACTTTAGATGCTTTGTAATAATATACGTTTTGGCAAACAGCTTACCCTTTTTTATGACTATAAAGTCCCTATTTGAGAACCATGCTAGCCGTTGAAATTATCTGTACCCCATCAAAAACATTAATCACATATCTTCCCCCGATTAAATCTTCCTCGGAGGCATTTATCAGAATACAGACATCCAACTCATCATTTTCATAATAAACCTTAGTTGATGAGCTATAGATAAGGTCTCCTTCATCAAATGCTATTAGTTCCTTATCTCCCAAAAGATTATTTTCCGGATTAATGACTTGAACATACAATAATTTATCACCTTTTTCCGCGATCGAATTAGGCACCAATGTAAAGCAAGCTCTCACCTTATCTGCTCTGGAGGAACGCCTCGTATCTACAATTTTACCGCTTTTCCGAATAATAACAGCCTCTCCTCTAAGGTCTGTTGCTTTCAACGCAGACCCTTTTCTAATGGTTTCCGCCAGATCTATATTTTGCTGGTTAACAGAATCAACCACTAGGTACGTTTTTTCCAAAACATTTGTGGTACTATCCCGTTGTGTCTCTAATCGCTGATTTGCGAAAATTAAACTATCTGCCTTCAGAAATAATTTTTTACGTTCATTTTTCAACCTGCCAATTTCGGCTCTATACCTGCCAATTAGTGCAACATTTGCTTCGGAGTCTTTAACTGAATCCAATAGCATCAAGATTCTTTCTCTGGCGGCCAACAAGTCTTTGTCTTTTAATTCATTGTCCTCAATTACTTCATTATAATTTGTAATTAACGACTCAAGCTCACTTTGAATTTCCATTTTTTGTTGCTCCAATCCCGAAACCGTATTTTTACTATCATTATACAAGGATACTGTATAAACAGCTAGGCCAATTAATAATAAAGTCAATACACCAATTAATATCTTAAATTTAGCACTGTTATTGTCAGATTCCATATTATCAGTAGTTTAGATTATAATTTAGTAAAAGTATGAAGTGTGTTAAAATAAAACGCTCATTAAATGAAAAAAAAAACATAAATAATGCTAAATCTTTTATTTCCAAAGGTTTGCAGTGGATGCGGTGAAATACTTTCAAGGCATGAAAACGTTCTGTGTCTTCAATGCAGACATGAATTACCTCTTACAAGCCATCACTTAAACGGGAATCCCGCCATGAAAAATATTTTCTACGGAAGGTTTGCTGTAGAAAATGCAACCGCCCTATTTCAGTTTCAGAAAAAAGGAATGACCCAAGAATTAATGCACAATTTAAAATATCGTGGGCAAAAGCAAATAAGTAATTTCTTCGGAAAATGGTTGGGTAGTGATCTTTCAGAAATAAGTGAATATAATGACATAGATCTTGTCATTCCCGTACCCTTACACAAACAAAAATTAAAGAAGAGGGGGTATAATCAAGTTGAAGGTTTCGGAAAAGAAATAGCCAAAGCTTTAAAAATAGAATATTGTGACAACGTATTAATTAAAATCTCCAAAACCAGCTCTCAAGTTTTTAAACAGAGATTAACGCGGTTTAATTCAGAAGAGATATTTACCGTTCAAAATACTGAGCTTATAATGAACAAACATATTTTACTTGTAGATGACATTGTTACGACTGGAGCAACCCTTGAAAATTGTGCTTCCCAATTACTAAAAGGATCTAAAGTGAAAATTAGTCTAGCGACCATGGCAATTGTCTAAATAAAATCCGTCTATAAAAAGAAGAGGGGACTTAAAAAATCTTACTACTTTTGCTAGATGAAACATAGGCTGCTCTACGTCCCTATTCTATTTTTATTTTTACTTTCATTTGTGGATTGCGCCAAGAAGGGTACTCCATCTGGAGGGAAAAAAGACAGTATTCCACCAGTAGTTGTAAAAAGTAGCCCAGAAAATTATAGCACCTCTTTTACTGGAAATGAAATCAAAATTACCTTTGATGAGTATATAAAATTGAAAGATCTTCAAAAAGAACTAATCGTTTCACCACCGCTCAAATATACTCCACAAATCACACCTTTAAATGCCTCTAAAATTTTGAAAATTAAAATTTTAGATACCTTAAAAGAGAATACCACCTATTCATTTAATTTTGGGAATAGCATCACCGACAATAACGAAGGCAACGCTTATGAATATTTTAAATACGTCTTTTCTACTGGCACCTACATTGACAGTTTAAAACTTTCAGGAAAAGTTCAAGACGCACAATTTATTAGTCCAGAGCAACCCACAAGCCTTTTGTTATATGAGATTAACGAGCTGTTTAAAGATTCGTTGGTTTTTTCTGAAAAACCGACTTATATCACAACTTCAAAAGATAGCACCAGTACTTTCGAATTTACCAATTTAAAGGAGGGCTCATATCTTTTACTAGCTCTCAAAGAGGAAAATAATGATTACACATTTCAACCGACAAAGGACAAAATTGGATTTATCAATTCTAATATTACAATTCCTACCGACAGTTTGTATACAGTAACGTTGTTTAAAGAAGATTTGCCTAATAAAATTGGCCGACCAAAACATATCACCAAGAACCAGATCTCATTTGGATTTGAAGGTGACTCAGAAGGAATATCCTTGGAACTATTATCGGATACTCCTGACGGATTCGATTCACGATTAATAAAAGACCTTAAAACAGATTCGTTGCAATATTGGTTCAAACCAGAAACAACTTTAGATTCCATGGTCTTTGTTGCCAGAAATTATGGCCAAATGGATACCCTAAACGTAAGAATTAAGGACTTGTATAGAGATACCTTACGTTTTAATCCTATAAATGCTGGCATACTGACCGCAAGAGACACCTTTAAAATAAAAGCAAATACGCCAATCATTAATATTGATCCGGAAAAACTTCAAATAATGGATAAAGACTCGGTGGTAATTGCAGCAACGATTAGTCTCGATACCATATATAATCTAGCAAAGGTCAATTTTGCGATAGAAGAGGAACAGATTTACAAAATTCAATTGCTCCCCGGAGCTTTCACAGATTTTTATAATGCAAGTAACGACACACTGAGATATGCTATTGCTACGAAGCCCATTTCAGACTATGGCACCCTCAATATGACACTTGTAAATGCACCTCAAACATCAATTATTGTACAATTTGTAAATGAAAATTATAAGGTACTTCAAGAAAAGCATCTAACTGAAAATAAATCCGTTTTATTCGACTATATAGCACCTGGGAACTACTTTGTGCGGATCGTATACGATGAAAATGAAAATGGCAAATGGGATAGTGGAAACTTTCTAGAACGCAGAGCTCCTGAAAAAATCATTTACTATCCGTCCAAAATTGAAGTAAACACTAATTGGAGCTTAAATGAAACCTTCATTCTAGAGTAAATGAATCACGATCCTTTAAAAACTGAAGCTTTTGTCTTTGGCTATTTAAATATTCCTTACTCAATGAAACTGTTTCAACAAATTCTTTTTCAAAATCCCTCGTTGAAATTTGCTTACCCAGGACATCAAAAACCGCAGAATGCCCGCTATACTCATGCCCTTTTCCATCTAAGCCAACGCGATTTACACCCACACAATACGCCATATTTTCAATGGCACGCGCTTTTAATAGTACATCCCAAGCAGCAATTCGTTTTACTGGCCAATTAGCGACATAAAAGACTAAATCGTACTCTTGAGTGTTTCTTGCCCAAACCGGAAATCGAAGGTCATAACAAACTAGTGGAAAAATTCTCCAACCCATATAATCAATAATTAACTGTTCCTTGCCCGCAGTATAAGTAAGATGCTCCCCTGCGAGGGTAAAAGTATGTCTCTTGTCATAGTGTTTAAAGTCACCATTTGGAAATACAAAATACAAGCGATTATAAAATCGCTCCTTCTCTCTAACAATGATACTTCCCGTGATAGCGATGGTATGCTTTTTTGCTTCGGAAATCATCCAATTTAATGTTTCTCCGTGTGGCTCTTCAGCCAAAGCTGTGGCTTGCATCGAAAATCCAGTGGTAAACATCTCAGGTAAAATAACCAAATCTGTATTTTCAGAAATACCTTGTATTTTTTTTGAAAAATTTAGGCGATTTGCAATCGGGTTCTCCCATTGTAGATGTGATTGTATGATTGTAATCGAAAGAGGTTTCATTATGCTAAAGTTTCAAATAGTTCTACAATCTCATCTATACCTTGCATTTCTGCATGATCTTTAGCCGTATATCCTTTATCGTCCTTTATTGATGCGTTTGCTCCACATTCAAGTAAGGAGGTAACAATCTTTTTTCTT
The DNA here is from genome assembly GCA_047614245.1 of Flavobacteriaceae bacterium. GTDB lineage: Bacteria > Bacteroidota > Bacteroidia > Flavobacteriales > Flavobacteriaceae > Ulvibacter. The sequence goes on along the minus strand of JBLHIC010000012.1, from coordinate 16,197 downwards.
CCAAAAGTAGCCGCAAATATTAAAGCGGTGGTCCCATTAAAATTAGCAACATTCACATTTGCTCCGTTCTCAATCAATAATTTAGCAAGTTCATTATAACCCTTGAAACATATCCCCATAAGGGCAGTATTTCCAGAAGTATCTTGCGCATCAATATGTTGAGGATATTGAAGTATAATTTCTACAATTTCAGTAAAACCGTAATATGTAGCTAATAACAAGGGCGTTGACCCACGTAAATCCTTTTCATTAACCAAATGCGGTTGTGCCGTTAAAATCTTTTTTACAGCTTCGGAATCTTCACTTTTAATAGCTTCAAAAAATTGTTGTATCATAAATATCAATAAAAATGCGGAACAGTAAAGATACTGTTCCGCATTTATTTCAGCAAAAAAATAAGTGCTGTATAAGCTAATCGATAACCTTATCTAGCTACGCCAAATCAAATCGATCAAGATTCATCACCTTAGCCCATGCCGCAGCAAAATCCTCTAAGAATTTATCTTGAGAATCCTCACATCCGTATACTTCAGCAATGGCTCGAAGTTCTGAGTTTGAGCCAAAAATAAGGTCTGCCCTCGTTGCCGTCCATTTAAGTTCTCCTGATGCGCGATTACGACCTTCAAAAACACGATCATCTTCCGAAGTAGCCGCCCAAGTAATCCCCATATCAAGTAGGTTAAGGAAGAAATCATTTGTAAGCTTTTCCGAATTATCGGTAAAGACACCGTGATTCAATGGATCAACATTTGTATTAAGCACACGCATACCGCCCAATAGAACTGTCATCTCTGGTGCTGTAAGATTCATTAATTGTGCACGATCAACAAGTAATTCCTCTGCAGATAGAGTCTGATTATCCTTCAAGAAATTTCTAAACCCATCAGCACTTGGCTCAAGGATCGCAAATGAATCTACATCCGTTTGCTCTTGTGACGCATCTCCTCTACCTGGAATAAAAGGAACTTTTAAATCATTTCCTGCATTTTTCGCAGCTTGTTCAAGACCTGCAGATCCACCCAAAACAATTAAGTCGGCTAACGAAACCAAAGTATCGCCAGTCTGAGCCCCGTTGAATTCTTTTTGAATCCCCTCAAGTGTTTCTATAACTTTAGAAAGTTCAGCTGGGTTGTTCGCTTGCCAATCTTTCTGTGGAGAAAGACGAATACGAGCCCCATTTGCCCCACCTCTTTTATCCGAACCGCGGAAAGTTGAAGCCGAAGCCCAAGCCGTAGTCACCAATTGAGAGACGCTCAGACCAGAACTAAGAATCGAATTCTTTAAAGAACTGATGTCAGTATCGCCTATCAATGAATGCGTAACCGCCGGAATAGGGTCTTGCCAAATTAGTTCTTCTTTAGGAACTTCTGACCCAAGATAACGGGTTATTGGTCCCATATCTCGATGTGTCAATTTAAACCATGCTCTTGCAAAAACCGTAGCCAACTCATCCGGGTTTTCGTGGAAATGTCTAGAAATAGGCTCATAAATTGGATCCATTTTTAAAGCCATATCCGCCGTAGTCATCATAAGAACCTGTGTCTTTGAAGAATCTCCAGCTCTTGGCGCCATTCTCGCATTAGAAGCTGCTGTAGGAGTCCATTGATGTGCTCCTGCCGGACTTTTTGTTAATTCCCAATCATAACCTAATAAGACTTTAAAGTAGTCATCATCCCACTGAGTTGGATTAGGCGTCCAAGCACCTTCTATACCACTAGTAATTGTATCATCTCCTGTTCCAGTACCAAATGTATTTTTCCATCCTAGATTTTGCTCTTCAATACTCGCTCCTGCTGGTTCTCTCCCTACATATACATCTGGATCTGCTGCGCCGTGCGCTTTTCCGAACGTATGTCCACCTGCAACAAGCGCCACAGTCTCCTCATCATTCATCGCCATACGACCAAAAGTTTCTCTAATATCTATAGCAGATAAAAGCGGGTCTGGATTATCATTTGGTCCTTGAGGGTTCACATAAATAAGCCCCATTTGAACAGCACCTAAAGGACTCTCTAATTGACGATCACCTGTATAACGCTTATCTCCTAGCCACTCGGTTTCAGAACCCCAATAAATATCTTCCTCCGGATGCCAAACATCTTCACGTCCACCGGCAAAACCAAAAGTTTCAAAACCCATTGATTCTAAAGCACAGTTTCCTGCCAGAATCATCAAATCTGCCCACGATATTTTCTTACCATATTTCTTTTTTATAGGCCATAATAACAGACGTGCTTTGTCAAGGTTCCCATTATCTGGCCAGCTATTCAGCGGGGCAAAACGTTGGCTTCCTGAGTTTGCTCCTCCACGACCATCACTTATACGATATGTACCTGCACTGTGCCAAGCCATACGAATAAAAAGAGGACCATAGTGACCATAATCTGCAGGCCACCAGTCTTGAGATGTTGTCATCAAATCAACAAGATCTGTTTTTACGGATTTCAAATCGACACCTTTAAACTCATTGGCGTAGTTAAACCCTTGACCCATGGGATCGGATTTAGAATCATTTTGTCGTAGAATATTTAGCTTTAACTGATTAGGCCACCAGTCTCGATTAGAAGTGCCGCCACCAGCACTCTGCTTCTGTTCTCCACCCATAAATGGGCACTTACTTATATCACCATTATTACTATCCATAATATCATTTGTTTTTTTAAATCTGAGTGACGATAAAATTACCCAATTAAGTTGATACAAATAAGTAAAGAAGATTATTAGTGACAATCTTAATATCGATAAAATTGATACTGTAAAAGAGGTACAATTAGTTACTTAGAAAAACGTATGTAAAAAATTCAGCATTGCTTTTTTAGAGGAGTATTGGTTTGGTTGATGGGTTCTTGGATTGTTGGATTGTTGGATGGTTAGAGTGAAATGCTCCTTTTAAACGACGATTACACGATTCAACAAATAAACTTTTTCTGCTTTTGAACTAGTCTTGTGTCTTGTTTCCTGTGTCTTTTCTCTAAGCTCATTATACGAAATCCGTTCAAAAAGTTACCGGAATTAAACCCCATTCAAAATCGAAGCAGCTTTAATTAAGGTCTCCTTATTTTTAGCGAAACAAACTCTAATTTGTTTGAAATCCTCCTTATTAGGATTAAACACGGACGTAGGTATTGTTGCCACTTTGTTGTCTTTTGTGAGCCTTTCAGCAAAAGTAATATCCTCTTCTGAAGAAATTTCAGAAAAATTCAATAACTGAAAATACGTCCCTTTAGAGGGAATAATTTTAAATCGGGAGTCTTTCAAGAGTTCAAGGAAAAAATCACGTTTTTGTTGGTAAAAAGTTGAAAGCCCTAGGTAATTATTTGGTTCTTCCATATAAGTCGCTAAAGCTTTTTGTATTGGATGATTTACACAAAATACATTGTATTGGTGAACTTTTCGAAATTCCTTGGTGAGGTTTTCGGGAGCGATGCAATAGCCGATTTTCCATCCGGTATTATGAAAGGTTTTTCCAAATGAACCGGTTATAAAGCTTCTTGACGCTAATTTGGGAAACTTAGCAGCGCTTTGATGTAATTCGCCATCGAAAATAATATGTTCATATACCTCATCGCTAATCACTAGGAGATTATATTTCTCTGCTAAATCCTCTAACTGCCTCATGTCATTTTCTGAAAACAAGGTCCCGCTCGGGTTATGAGGCGTATTTATAATAATCATTCTAGTCTTCACAGTAATCTTGTTGGAAACTTCCTCCCAATCTGGATTATAACCCGGTGACTCTAATTGAACTGAAATTGTAACCCCACCAAAAAGTCTAATCGTCGGTTCATAGCAGTCGTAGGCCGGGGTAAAGATGATTACTTCGTCTCCAATATTGATAGTAGCCGCGATGGCGGTGAATATAGCCTGGGTAGCGCCTGCCGTAATAGTAACTTCAGTGTCGGGATTATATTCTTTTGAATAAAGTGATTCCGTTTTACATGAAATTATTTTTCGAAGACCGATATTTCCTGCCATTGGCGCATACTGATTATGACCATCACGCATTGCCTTGGCTACTAATTCTATTAACAGTGGATCACTCTCAAAATTAGGAAAACCTTGTGCAAGATTGATGGCGTCATGTTCCTGCGCCATCTCACTCATTACCGTAAAAATACTTGTTTTAATATTGTCTAATTTTGTAGGAATCATCGTTCTTTGATATATTTATTATGTATTTCAACTAGTAAAATATGCACTTTATGGGTTTTATTCCAAAATTTTTGTATATTGCGGTACCCAAATTTACCAAAGAAATGAAGAAATTATATTGTTTCTTACTTTTTTTTCTCTTATTATTTAGTGTAGATGGACAAAATTCCTTGTTCAACGAAGAAGAGAATGACAAGGATACATCTTCGAAACAAATTTTGTTTCAAAAACTCATAGATTCGTCACAGACTCTTTATGATAATGGCGACTATAAAAAAGATCTAGTACTTAATTTTAAACTCTTAAAATTAGCTTTAGAATTAAACAAACCGTTTTATTTATATAACGGATACAGAAATTTAGCATACGACTATATCGCAATAGGCGACACCACTTTAGCAAAAGAAAACTTCGTCAAATCTGAAAAACAAGCCCTGCTTTCAAAAAACGAAAAAGTAGAGGCACAGTCCTATATGGATTTGGCCAATTTCTATACTCTTTCTAGTCAAAGTTCGGAACAAGCTTATAAATATCACAACAAATCTATTCAAATACTTGAAACATTAAAAGACTCTGTAGAATTAGCTAAAGCTCATTATAATGTAATTCTTACAGCTTTTGAAATTGACGACCTCAATAAGGCCTATATTCACATAATTAAGGCCAAAAAATACGCAAAACACGGAGACAAGACCTATTTGGCAGCAATGGACGTCCTTCTTGGGGAATACTATTATAAGAAAGACAATTATAAATTGGCCGATATTCATCTATTAAATGCCATTAGAATAGCTGAAAAACAAAAGTTTAAAATCGTACTCGAAGATGCTTATTTGCAATATAGTAAAAGTTTATTTGTTCAAAAAGAGTATCAAAAAGCATTTAAGACTAGAGAGAAATATGAAGAACATCTAGAATCAAATCGACTCCAGCTCTTGACAACTAATATTACCGAAGCTTCTGAAAATCATCAAATTTCGGAGTATAAGAAAAACGTAAAAGAAGCTGAAATTCAATATCAATTACAAGCTGAAATAGTTCGTAATAAGAGTAAACTCAACACTGTACTCCTAGTTCTCTCAGCCTCTTTTGTTATACTTTTGATAGCGCTGTTCTTTGCTTATGAGCATAGAAAGGAACTCGTATTAGAGTTAAAAATTAAAAACAAAGAATACTTAAAAGCAAAAGAAAAAAGCGAACAGTTAGCCAAATCTAAGAGTAAATTCTTTTCAACTGTGAGTCACGAATTACGAACCCCCCTCTATGGTGTTATTGGATTAAGTACAATTCTATTAGAGGATGAATCATTAAAAAAACATGAATATGATTTAAAGACGTTAAAGTTCTCTGCCGATTATCTTCTCGCCCTAATTAACGATGTATTGCAAATAAATAAAATAGACTCAGATAATTTCGAGGAGGAGCACGCCGCATTTAACCTTCGAAGTTTAATAAAAGAAATAGCATCAACTTTTGAGTATATGCGGATTCAGAATAAAAACAGAATCCATATTCATATCTCGCAAGGAATTCCAAATTTTATACTTGGAAACTCTGTGCGATTATCTCAGGTCTTAATGAATTTAATTGGAAACGCCTGTAAGTTTACAGAAGATGGCGATATCTATATTATAGCAGAAACTGTCTGCTCTACGAATTCAAACACAACTATAAAGTTCTATGTAAAAGATACTGGAATAGGAATCCCAAAAAATAAATTGGAATGTGTTTTTGAGGAGTTTTCACAAGCGGACTCTATTGACTACAAATATCAAGGAACAGGTCTCGGACTTCCAATTGTAAAAAAACTACTAGCACTGTCTAATTCCAAAATTGAATTAGACAGTGATTCTGGAAAAGGCTCCTTGTTTTCCTTTTCACTAACATTTGAACTGACAGAGCAAATAGAAAAGAAAAAAGATACTCCCCTCCTTGACGTCAAAAACCTTAAGGATAAAAAAATCTTAATCGTAGAAGATAATCGTATAAATCAAATGGTGACCAAAAAAATACTTCAAAAAAATCAAGCGATCTGTTCTATAGCCGAAAATGGTGATGAAGCGCTGAAGATGCTAAAAGAAGACGATTACGACCTCATTCTAATGGATATTAATATGCCTAAGAAAAATGGGATTGAAGCAACCACGGAAATAAGGGAATTTAATACGGTAATACCAATTATTGCCTTAACAGCAGTTGAAGTTGAAGAAATGCGGCAAAAAATATACGAATCGGGTATGAACGATATTATCGTAAAACCTTATGACATCAATAAATTTAATCAAACCTTACTGAAAAATCTATCCCAAAGTGAAGCTTATCGACTGGATGAACCTCATCCTCATCGTTTATTAGCAGTTTAGTTAAACCCTATACGCTGGCCTTCAAATACTCTCTGTTTAGTCTTGCGATATTTTCGAGTGAAATTCCTTTTGGACACTCGATTTCACATGCCCCAGTGTTTGTACAGTTTCCAAAACCTTCTTTGTCCATTTGTTCAACCATATTTAAAACTCGCTCTCCGGCCTCCACCTGACCTTGCGGCAATAGGGCATACTGTGACACTTTAGCACCTACAAACAGCATCGCCGATGAGTTTTTACACGTCGCGACACAAGCACCACAACCAATACAAGTAGCAGCATCCATTGCTTGGTCTGCCGCCTGTTTTGAAATTGGAATAGAATTAGCATCTTGTGTATTCCCAGAAGTGTTAACAGAAATATACCCTCCTGCTTGCTGAATTCGGTCGAATGACCCCCTATTAACAACCAAGTCCTTAATTACAGGAAATGCTTTGGCTCTAAAAGGCTCGACGGTAATGGTATCTCCATCCTTGAACATACGCATGTGTAACTGGCACGTCGTAACACCTCGATCGGGTCCATGAGCTTGCCCATTAATAAACATAGAACACATTCCACAAATCCCTTCACGGCAATCGTGATCAAAGGCTACAGGCTCTTCATTTTTATTTATTAGTTGCTCGTTTAAAACATCCATCATTTCTAAGAAAGACATATGCCCCGAAATTTCGGATACTTTATATGAGACCATTTGACCCTTAGATTTCGCGTCTTTCTGTCTCCAAATTTTAAGTGTTAAATTCATATTATTTCTTATTTGTATGAACGTTGTTTTAACTCAATATCTTTAAATTCTAATTCCTCCTTATGAAGAATTGCATCTCCTGGCTCTCCTTTATATTCCCACGCAGAGACATATGCATATTCTTTATCTTTCCGCTTGGCTTCGCCTTTTTGTTCTCCATCAATCTCGATAGATTCTTCTCTAAAATGTCCTCCACAAGACTCTTCTCTGTCCAAGGCATCTTTAGCGAATAACTCGCCCAGTTCTAGAAAATCTGCAACCCGACCTGCTTTTTCAAGTTCAGGGTTCATCTCGCCATTAACCCCTGGAACTTTTACATTTTTCCAAAAATCTTCCCTCAAAGCCTTAATTTCAGACATAGCTTCGATCAAACCTTCCGTATTTCTAGACATTCCTACCTTATTCCACATAATCAATCCTAATTTTTTGTGGTAATAATCTACAGAACGCGTCCCCTCGTTATTGACAAAGAATTCAATTTTCTCCTTCACTTCCTTTTCCGAAGCATCAAATTCAGGTGTTTTTGTAGAAATTTTTCCTGTTTGAATATCATTTGACAGATAATCCCCAATTGTATAAGGCAAGACAAAGTAACCATCCGCTAAGCCCTGCATTAAAGCTGAAGCACCTAGTCTATTTGCTCCGTGATCTGAGAAATTTGCTTCTCCAATGCAATACAGTCCTTCCACAGTTGTCATTAAATTATAATCTACCCAAACTCCTCCCATAGTATAATGAGTGGCTGGATATATCATCATAGGAGTTTTATATGGATCTTGATCTACAATTTTCTCATACATCTGAAAAAGGTTCCCGTATTTTTCTTTTACAATAGCCGCACCTAGTTCTATTATTTTTTCTTCGGAAGCGTTTTCAACCTTATGAAGTTTAGCCTGTTCTTTTCCATATCGCTGAATAGCAGACTTAAAATCAAGATAAACAGCTTCTCCCGTGCCATTTACACCATATCCCGCATCACAACGCTCCTTTGCAGCTCTTGAAGCTACGTCTCTAGGAACTAGATTCCCGAATGCAGGATAGCGTCGCTCTAAGAAATAATCTCTATTCTCTTCTGAAATCTGGGTAGGCTTTAATGTACCTTCTTGAATCCCTTTCACGTCCTCCAAATTTTTAGGGACCCATATTCGACCATCATTCCGAAGCGATTCAGACATTAGTGTCAATTTAGACTGATAATCCCCAGACCTAGGTATACAAGTTGGGTGAATTTGCGTGTAACAAGGGTTTGCGAAAAAGGCTCCTTTTTTGTGAATTTTCCACGCCGCGGTTGCGTTAGATCCCATCGCATTGGTTGATAAGTAATATACATTTCCGTATCCTCCTGTTGCAATAACAACAGCGTGTGCAGAATGTCGTTCTATTTCACCCGTAATTAAATTACGTGTTATAATTCCTCTAGCCTTTCCGTTCACTTTAACAACATCCAACATTTCATGACGACTAAACATCTCAATTTTCCCTCTAGCAATTTGACGATTCATGGCTGAATACGCTCCTAATAACAATTGTTGTCCAGTTTGCCCTTTAGCATAAAAAGTACGTGACACTAAAACACCTCCGAAAGAACGGTTATCTAATAATCCTCCATAATCACGAGCGAAAGGCACGCCCTGCGCTACGCATTGATCAATAATATTTGTCGACACTTCTGCCAATCTATAAACATTAGCTTCGCGAGAGCGATAATCTCCACCTTTTACAGTGTCATAGAACAATCGATACGTAGAATCACCATCCCCTTGATAGTTCTTTGCCGCATTAATTCCCCCCTGTGCGGCAATAGAATGCGCTCGTCTCGGTGAATCTTGGTAACAGTAAGCTTTTACATTATAGCCTAGTTCGGCTAAAGTAGCCGCTGCACTACCTCCAGCCAACCCAGTTCCAACGACAATCACGTCGATATTCCGCTTATTGGCAGGGTTTACTAGGTTAATTTCGTTTTTATATTTTGTCCACTTATCTGCTAAGGGTCCCTTAGGTGTTTTAGAATCTAATATCGACATAGCTTTTAATTTTAGTGGTGAAGTTGATTAAAGTGATGATATAAGGCAATAAAAACAAACCCCAATGGAATTCCTACGGCATACACCTTGGTAAAGACATTTAGAGCCTTTGAATATACATTATTAAAACCAACACTTTGAAAAGATGAAGCAAACCCATGCCATAGGTGGAACATTAATAGCACAAAGGAAACAATATATATCCCAACACGTACGGGGCTCTCAAATTTATGAACAGTTTCTGCTAAATACCTGGTTGGATCTTCTGGATTTGTTTCAATATACTTATGAATCATTTCCGGAATCCAAAAATCATAAAAATGCAACCCTAAAAACGCTAGGATTACTAGCCCAGATATAATCATATTTCGAGAAGCCCAACTAGCATTAGCACTGCCTTTATATGATGCGTATTTAACTTTTCTTGCATTTACATTTTTAATTTCAAGAACAATGCCCATAACAAAATGGAATACAACACCAAAAATTAGAACAGGTTGTAAAAGCCCTTGGACTAATCCATTTGCACCCATAAAATGAGACCAGGAGTTAAATGTGTCTGGAGCTATTACAGACGTGAGATTAATGACAAAGTGTTGTCCAATAAAAAACACAAGAAATAAGCCTGAAAGAGCCATTGCAACTTTTCGAGCAATTGAAGAGGATAATATTCCCATTTTAGTTTATCTAATAATTGATATTGCAAAAATACAGCTCAAAAAAATGAATGCCAAAAATAAGAACCTATACTTTACTTATTTAGATTAAATTTAAAAAAAAAGCCACCTCTTCTTAAAGAGGTGGCTTGATATAAAAGTTTTAAATGCTTAGTTTACAATTAGTTTTCTTGTAGCTGTTGCACTATTTTGTATTACTTGAACCATATAAACTCCACTTCTTAAAGAAGATATATTTAATTCAGTTCCAGAAATTGTAGTGTTGATAACTGTTTTACCAAGAACATCCATAACAATAACTTGCTTGTCTCCTAGTGTTGAAGTTTCAACATTTACTACACCTCTAGTTGCAGGATTTGGATATAAAGAAAGGCTGCTAGATAAATCATTATCATTAACTCCCAACTGAGGAACCAATTCAATAGCAAACATTAAATTTGAAGGAGAACATTGACATACACCAACTAAGGCAACAGCTGTAGGGCTAACCTGGTCTGATATATATAAACCCCCGGCCAATACTTCCGTTGCTCCAGAAGCTGCACCATCAGCAGTAAAGTCGTACACTACACCTGTAGGCACTCCTGTTGTAGCGTCAAGTTGTGTAAGAAAGTGTCTAGAAGGTGCTGTTCCACTCTGATCAGATATCCATAAGAATGGACCTCCTGGAGATATATTATCAATAGATCCACCATACATTGTAGTCCCATGAGTAGCAGAAGGAATGAAACTTAGAGTAGCTCCGAACATGCTAACCGATGCAATATCCGATGAAAAATTACCAATCCAGAATCCACCATTTCCACCATCTAATGTAGCATCATAACTACACATTCTGGCAGTAGCGTCATGACCACCACCTGGGAGAATAGGAATAGTACCTTGAAGTAATCTTGTTACAGGATCAACTCTGTAAATATCAGTACCTGCAGCTCCCATAAATACGCTGGTTCCATCAGTTGTTATTGAACGCGTTCCAGTAAGACCAGCAACTGCAAATGTCTCGACAAAAGCTCCAGTTACATCCAAAACATGAATAGTATCAGCATTCCAAGTGGCCACCCAATACTGGTTATTAATGAATATAACTCCAGCATTTGACGCAGCTCCAATATTAGCTCCAATGTCAACTGTAAACAAGAGGTCAAATAAAGCATTTTCTTGAGAGACTGGCTGACTTGAATAAGGCCCAACTTCTTCTGTTTGTGCATTAACTGAGATTACACTCAGAATTAACGCCATAAATAATAATTGTAGTTTTTTCATCATAATTAGTTTTAAATTGAAAAATAAAGATATACAATTATTTAATTGTAATCACACTTTTCGCAAACTTAGAATTGTTTTTAACAACCACATGATATATTCCCTTGGGCAAGTAGTACTTATCATTAGCCCCTTTATTCAATTTTACTTTAGCTTTTTCTAAATGTTTCACTCCTTTTTTAGATAAAGTCAGATTATAATCATAAACGTTAACTCCCCTAATAGCTTCTAAATTAACTAATTGTAGTTCTTTTCCATCTTCAGATTCTATTGTGATACTTGTCTTTCCGCTTTTTGGGCAATAGAACTGTATCTCAGCTGATGGCTCATTCGAGTCACTCCATTGACTCCAACTACCACCCCATCTTTTTGAATGCCGAATTTCCTTCAAATCCAATATTACCACCTCATTCATCTCAGATGCTGTTAATTTTTGGATAAGTGTCACGTCAGCAACATATAAAGATCTCCCATGGGTTCCAAGAACAATATCCTTCGCTTCAGTCTGTATCACCAAATCATGAACCGCTACATTTGGAAGCCCATTCGAGAAAACTTCCCAACTCTCCCCTCTATTAAGAGAAACGTAAGCCCCATTATCGGCCCCCAAATACAATACATTCTCGTTGACAGGATCCTCCTTAATAACATTTATCGATGATGTTGGTAATTTCACGCCAATGCTTTTCCAAGTTCCCCCATAATTCTCACTAACATATACATAGGGAGTAAAATCATCCCAACGATATCCATTTAAGGTAACATATACTCTCTCCTTTTTATGCGTTGAGGCAAATACTCTAGATACCCATAAATCCTTCGGAAGCTGAAGAGAAATATTTGTCCAATTAACTCCACCATTTTTGGATACCTGAACAACGCCATCATCACTTCCTGTGTATAGTAATCCAAACTGAAACTTTGATTCACTAATTGAAGTTAAAGTCCCATATGCAACATTTCCAGCTTTTCCTCCAGTTGTTAAATCTTCAGAAATAGCCTGCCAATTATCGCCTTGATCCATACTTCTCATTAATTTATTTCCACCTAAATATAAAATATCTTGGTTATGAGAACTCAATAAAATTGGAGTTTGCCAATTAAACCTGTACGGATTATCGCCTAACTCATGTTTTGGCTGAATATATTTAGATTCGTCCGTTTTTCTGTTCAGTCGATAGTAATTTCCAAACTGGTATCCGGTATAAACAACATCACTATTACGATTGTCAATTTCTACTTGCATTCCATCTCCACCCATTATAAAATCATAGGGATATTTTCCATTTTGATGCCATCCTTTGTTTTCTTCAGTAGTATGGGGCCCTACCCAAACACCATTATCCTGTAATCCGCCATAAACATTATACGGCTTTTCATAATCTACATTTACCGAATAGAATTGACCAACTGCAGGGGCGTTATTTTTAATCCAATTTTCTCCGTCATCATAGGAAATATTAACTCCTCCATCGTTCCCATTTATTAAATGCCCTGGAAGGTTCGGATTTATCCAAAGCGCATGATGGTCTGCATGGACATTTCCAGCACCTATCGATGTAAAGGATTTTCCTCCGTCTTTCGACTTTAAAATAGGCACCCCATAAATATAAATAGCGTCCTTATCTTGCGGTGCAACGTGAATTTTTCCGAAGTAATACCCATACGAATAGTAAATATCATCCAAATAACTATCGTGAGTTTTGCTCCATGTTTTACCACCATCGATAGTTCTATATACCTCAGCACCAATAACCGGAGTGTCAAATAACATTGAATTTGCGTCCTCTAAATAATTTGCCAAGTCTATCGGATTCACAGTTCCTCCACGAACCATTTGTTTCACATTCTCAGCGCTATATTTTTCTTGAAAATTATTAGACTTTAAGTATGTATCTAATCTTTTGTTATCCAAGGCCAAGAATTGCGACTTAGTCATCGTTTTAAAGGTGTCCTTTTTTAATCCGTCTCCATCTGAATCGGGTTTATCATCTTTTCTTCTGTTTTGATTATCAACGACTGCATACACGGTGTTTTCATCATAAACAGCGAGTCCAATTCGCCCAACTCCTTCACCTACTGGGAATCCGCTTCCACTTACTGAAACATTAGTCCAACTTGAGCCTCCATCGACACTTTTGTAAATTCCACTTCCAGGACCATCACCTCTAAAATTCCAAGCCTTTCTGTCTTTATCCCAAGAGGAAGCGTACATTAGTAAAAAATTATTTGGATCAGATACCAGCTCGATAATTCCAGATTGATCATTCACGAAAAGTGTTTTACTCCAAGTTTTTCCACCATCCATGGTTTTGAAAATCCCTCGTTCGCTATTCACAGAATATAAATGTCCAACAACTCCAACTACTATTTCATCACTATTAGCGGGATTAATTAATATGTTGCTTATATGATGAGAATCTTTTAGCCCAACATTGTCCCAGTTCGCACCATTATCATTTGATTTTAACAAGCCTATTCCTGCATAAGAAGATCTTGAAGAATTAACCTCTCCAGTACCAACCCAAAGAGTCTTTGACTTCCAATCCATTGCCAGGCATCCAACATTTTGAGTTGGACTAGTATCAAAAACTGGGATGAATGTTGTGCCATTATTGATTGTATGCCAAACGCCGCCACTTGCATATCCCACATAAAACTCTGTTGGATTACTAGGGTTAATGGCAAAACCAACCACACGCCCACTCATAATAGTTGGCCCAATATTTTTAAAAGGAAGGTTTTTCACCAACGAACGGCTAGTCATAACCTCCTTTTTTGAAAGCCCTTCTTCAATTGATGAATTATCTAAAGACAGCTGCTGAGAAAAACACAAGAAAGAGGAAATACAGAATAGGACAAGCACGAAATTTTTCATTAGGTTTGTTTTATTTGCTGAAATTACTCAAATGCAATTGTTTCACAAAATTTTAGTTTCGCATTAATACTCTTTATACCACTTAGCGAGTGAAATGGGCCTGAAACAATCTGAATTACTTGTGCCGAGGGGCCTATGCTGAGTGTAGTCGAAGTATAGTGTACATAGATGAAATAGAAAATGAAAGAATAGCCTTGGCTATAGTTTTATTTTATCTTGAAATACCAGTGCGGAGTTTAGTCGAAGTATAAGCGCAATAGGAACGAATTATTAGACTTGTTTTATTTGTTAATTGGTATTGTATATATTTCTTTTATTTTTGGAGAAACAATAAGTCTTATCAATATGAAATATCTTCCAATAGACAGAAAACTATTTATTAAGAATCGCAAGGATTTCAGTGCTAAAATGAAACCAAATAGCTTAGCGATTTTTAACTCTAATGATATTTATCCAATTAGTGCGGATAGCACCATGCCTTTTCAGCAACATCGTGATATTTATTATTTGAGCGGTGTTGATCAAGAAGAAAGTATTCTTGTTCTTTTCCCCAACTGCCCCAACAAAGATCACCGCGAGATTTTATTTCTGAAAGAAACTAATGACCACATTGCCGTTTGGGAAGGTGAAAAGTTAACAAAAAAAGCTGCGTTGGCCACGAGTGGTATCCACACCGTGTATTGGCTTAAGGAACTGGAGAAAAAACTTTTTGAGCTAATGACCCAATGTGACACTGTCTATATCAATACAAATGAACATTATCGTGCAAACGTAGATACAGAGACCCGTGAGGGGCGTTTTACAAAATGGCTACTCGATAAATATCCGGCGCATTCTGTGGCAAAAAGCAATCCTATTTTGCAACGCCTGCGGTCGGTAAAAGACAACATTGAAATTGATTTATTACAAACAGCTTGTGATATCACAGATAAAGGTTTACGTCGGGTTCTTGATTTCGTAAAACCAGGGGTTATGGAATACGAAATCGAGGCAGAATACATGCATGAATTCCTTAGAAATCGATCAAAGGGATTCGCTTACACGCCTATTATTGCCAGCGGGAATAATGCGAATGTGCTTCATTATATTGTAAATAACCAACCGTGCAACAATGGCGATCTTATCTTAATGGATGTTGGTGCTGAGTATGCAAATTATGCCAGCGATATGACCAGAACGATTCCTGTCAACGGAAAATTTACAAAACGGCAACTTGAAGTGTATAAGGCTGTAAAAAAAGTAAAAGATGAGGCGACAAAAATGTTAGTTCCAGGTGCTTTTTGGAAAGAATATCATGAAGAAGTTGGTAAATTAATGACTAGCGAACTACTATTACTGAAACTTATTGACAAGGCTGACGTTAAAAATGAAGATCCCGATTGGCCAGCATACAAGAAGTATTTTATGCACGGCACTTCACATCATATGGGTTTAGACACTCATGATTACGGACTTCTTTGGGAACCTATGAAAGCAAATATGGTTTTCACCGTAGAACCAGGAATTTACATACCTGACGAAGGCTTCGGAATTCGATTAGAAGACGATGTAATAATTCAAGAAAAAGGAGAGCCGTTTAATCTAATGCGAAACATTCCCATAGAGGCTGAAGAAATCGAAAGCTTGATGAATAAATAGTTATTTTTAGCATTCGATTTATTATAAAATAAAGTAAGGATTTTCAAAATTGAAAATCCTTACTTTATTTTGGCTTATGAGCTTACAACTCAAGCACCCCATTCTCAGCAGAGGCGAATTCATTCCAAGCATATGAATCTGCTTGTTCATCATTGGTATAAGAACCATCGACTAAATATCGAAATTCATACGATTGGTCAGCGTCCAAGTTTACAGTTCCTTTAAAGGTTCCGTTTTTTAATTTCTTAAGTGGTGTTTCTTCAGTATTCCACGCATTAAAAGTTCCAACTACTTTTACTTCACTCGCGCTTTCAGCCGGCACTGAAAAAGTAACTTTACACACCGGTTTACTTTTTAAATATTGTTTTGTAATAGACATAATCTTCGATTTATAATTAAAATCAAATTTATTGAAGAATTCAGAATAGACCTACTAAATTTATATAAAAAG
>JBLHIC010000011.1:0-50247 GCA_047614245.1 Flavobacteriaceae bacterium | reverse complement strand
CCTTTGGAGAAATCACTTGCGGTCCAATCGAAATCATAATGGGTAATTGTGTAATAGTAGTCTTCTTCGTTGCCGTTAATTGCATCAAATGTAAGCTCTAAACTTTCCCCTAAATTAATGATAGGTAGTTGACTAAAGGCAGAGTTGCCTCGGAATTGAATTGTTTTAATATGTTCAGGCTCTATTTTTTCTTCAATTTGCGCATAGGCCGAGAAAACGAGACAAAGAAGTAAGATGATACAGCAAATGTTTTTTGACATAAAACCAGTTTTGGGGGCTAAAGATAAGAAAAAATTATGCCTTAATTTTGTGAATATGTTAACCGAAATGAAATCCTCTTAAAATTATAATTAATTATAATTAATTATTATGTGAAGCTATTTTAAATTTATAAATTTGCACTCTCGAAATCCATTCGGGATATAAAGAGAACTTAATAAAAATATCCTATGTCTAAAGACATTAAGATTAAAAAAGGTCTTACTATTAGATTAAAAGGCGAAGCAGATAAAGCTCTTTCCAACTCGCCGCGCTCAAGAACTTTCGCTATTAGACCTTCAAATTTTCATTTAATCACACCAAAAATGGTGGTTAAAGAAGGGGCGAAGATTCAAGCAGGTGATACTTTATTTTATTCAAAAACCAACGAAAAAATAAAATTTGTTTCTCCTGTTAGTGGAACCCTTACAACTATAGAAAGAGGTGCTAAGAGAGTTATTAATGAATTAGTTATTGAAGGAGATGCTAAAGATTCGTATAAGGACTTTGGAATTGTAAATCCGGATAAAATGAGCCCCGACGAAATTAAAAGTCATTTACTTGGATCGGGATGCTGGCCGTTTATTAAACAACGTCCTTACGAGGTAATTGCAAATCCGGAAGTTGCTCCAAAAGCAATTTTTGTTTCAGCACATGCTAGTGGACCATTGGCAGCAGATTACGATTTTACATTGAAAGGGAAAGAAATTTTTTTGCAAGCAGCTGTTACAGCTTTAAGTAAATTAACAGAAGGTAAATTGCATCTAGCAATTGGTGAAGCTGGAGCATCCCCCTTTTTAGGACTAAAAGATATCTCTCTTTATAAAGTTTCAGGGCCTCACCCGGCAGGAAATGTTGGGACGCAAATCGCCAAACTGGATCCAGTTAATAAAGGTGAGACTGTCTGGACAGTTAACGCTCAGGATTTAGTGATAATTGGAGAGCTATTACTTACAGGTAAATATAATGCCGATCGTATTATAGCACTAGCTGGATCTTCAGTGAAAGCACCAAAATATTATAGAACGACGATAGGGGCTGAGGTTTCTACATTTGTTTATGATGCGGGATTGAATGAGGAAAATGCAAGAATTATTAACGGTGATGTGCTTACTGGAAAACAAATTTCACCAAAGGGGCATTTAGGCGCTTACAATAATATGGTCACAGTTATTCCGGAAGGAGATGACTACGAATTATTTGGTTGGACCATGCCAGTATTTAATAAAATATCGCCTTCAAGAGCCTTGACATTTTCTTGGATGTTTCCGAAGAAAAAATTTGAACTGAATACTAATACTAATGGTGAGCACAGGGCTTTTGTGGTGACTGGAAATTACGAAAGGGTTTTTCCGTTGGATATTTATCCGATGCAGATATTGAAAGCGTGCATGGTTCAAGATTTAGACGCTATGGAAGCATTAGGAATGTATGAAGTGGCTCCAGAAGATTTTGCACTAACAGAATTTATTTGTGTCTCTAAGCAGCCGCACCAGCAAATCATTCGTGAAGGGTTGGATTTAATGTATAAAGAAATAGGATAACGCTATGGGATTGAAACAAAATTTACATACGCTAAAAGAAAAATATAGGGGGACCAAGATGGCGCCTGCGTTTAACGCAATCCACACCTTCTTATACTTGCCAAATGAGACTACTCATAATGGTACTCATGTGAAGGCAGCAGACGATTTAAAACGTACCATGAACATGGTAATTTTATCTTTGGTTCCTTGCTTAATTTTTGGAATATTTAATTCAGGTTATCAGTACAATGTTCAAACAGGGGATGTTTCTCAAGCACTTGGCTTTTTTAGCACCGAGTTTTGGAACTTCGCTAACTTTAGTATAGGAGCATGGAAGGTGCTGCCTTTAGTTGTTGTTTCATATGGGGTTGGACTTTTAGTAGAATTTATATTCGCAGTGATTAAGGGTCATGAGGTAGAAGAAGGCTACCTAGTAACAGGAATGTTAGTTCCGCTAATTGTTCCGGTAGATATTCCTTTATGGATGCTCAGCATTGCTGTGATCTTTGGCGTTGTAATTGGAAAAGAAGTTTTTGGGGGAACCGGGATGAATATTTTGAACCCAGCCTTAACAATTAGAGCCTTTTTGTTCTTTGCATATCCAACTTGGATGAGTGGTGATAAAGTCTGGGTAACTGGTGCGGTAGATACCGTAGGACAACCAGATGCTATTTCAGGAGAAACTATTTTAGGGAGCTTAGCCCAAGGAAAAGGATATATGGATTTGAGTCTTATGGACCAATTTTTAGGATTTATACCAGGTTCCGTTGGTGAGACTTCCAAACTGCTCATTCTTGTCGGCGCTTTAATTCTGATACTATCAAAAATTGGAAGTTGGAGAATTATCTTTAGTACATTAATAGGAGCCTTAACCATGGGGCTTATCTTTAACGGTGTTGTAGCTCAGGGATGGAT
Source organism: Flavobacteriaceae bacterium (assembly GCA_047614245.1). Classification (GTDB taxonomy): domain Bacteria; phylum Bacteroidota; class Bacteroidia; order Flavobacteriales; family Flavobacteriaceae; genus Ulvibacter. Next base: position 47,548 of record JBLHIC010000011.1, on the reverse strand, counting down.
TACGGAAAGTTCAAAGTTCTTTGGGCTTATGAACGTAGATTTTTGGCAACACTTGTTTATAGGTAGTATTTTGTTTGGCGCAGTTTACATGGCTACAGATCCTGTAACGGCATCTCAGACTAATAAAGGGAAGTGGATATATGGGTTTTTAATAGGGTTTATCTCTATCATGATTCGAGTGTTTAATCCAGCATACCCAGAAGGAGTATTCTTGGCAATTTTATTAATGAATGTTTTTGCGCCAACCATAGATCACTATGTTTTGGAAGGAAATATTAAAAGAAGAGCAAAACGTCTAAAAGTTAAAATAGCATAATTATGGCGATAAACACAGATAAAAATAGTTACACGATACTCTTTGCAGTTATAATGGTTTTAGTAGTTGGTTCACTTTTGGCTGGTTTTTCTAGCGGATTGAAACCAATGGTCGATGCAAATAAGCGTTACGAGAAGCAGCAGAACATCTTGTATGCAATGGGAATTAATAATAATGAAGGCACCAACGATGTCGAATTTATTCCAACTGATCTAGTTGAAGGTGAATTTGCTAAGTACATTACTAAGCAATTGGTAATTGAAGGTGACAAAGTAACCGAGGATGATAAGGCATATTTGATAAATGTTAAGAAAGAGGCTACTAAGGGTAAGGATGTTAGTTACGCTAGAAAGTTACCATTGTTCGTAGGTACGAAAGATGGGAAAGAAATCTATGTGGCTCCTGTGCGAGGTAAAGGGCTTTGGGATGCCATTTGGGGTTTCATCGCAATGGATAAGAATATGACCATCCAAGGAGTCTATTTTGATCATAAAGGAGAAACTCCTGGTTTAGGAGCTGAAATTAAGCAACGCTTCTTTATGGATGATTTTGTAGGTGAAAGCTTTCTTAAGGATGGGAACTTCGGAAGTATTCTAGTTGCTAAAGGGAATAATGACCCAAAAAATATAGATAAATCAGATCGAGAGGTAGATGCTTTGGCGGGTGCAACAATTACTGGAGATGGTTTGAGCGCAATGCTTAAGAAAGATATTAAAATGTATGTGCCTTATTTTAAATCAATCAATAAATAAAAGGAGTGCCTAAAGTTAAAACTCTAGTGCACTTAGGGCATTTAAAAAGGAAAAAAAATGGGATTATTATCTAAAAAAGATAGAAAACTTATATTAGACCCTCTGGCAGATGACAATCCAATTACCATTCAGGTATTGGGAATTTGTTCCGCCTTGGCGATCACAGCTCAATTGAAACCGTCTATTGTAATGGCTGTTTCGGTGATCTTCGTTTTGGGAGTTGGAAACGTGGTTATTTCGTTAATGCGAAATATTATCCCGTCTAAAATTAGAATTATCGTGCAGCTTATCGTTGTAGCAACTCTCGTAATTATTGTAGATCAAGTTTTGAAAGCCTTTGCTTATTCCTTGAGTAAAGAACTTTCAGTATTTATTGGTTTAATTATTACCAACTGTATCATTATGGGGCGTTTTGAAGCCTTTGCATTGGGTAATGGACCTTGGCGTTCATTCCTTGACGGTGTTGGAAATGCACTAGGATATGGAGTGATTTTGATTATCGTAGGATTCTTTAGAGAGTTACTTGGATCTGGAACTTTATTTGGATTTAAAGTTTTGGGAGACTCGGTTGAGAAAACTGGTTTGTATGCAATAGGATACGAAAACAACGGATTTATGGTGCTGCCTCCAATGGCTCTAATTGTTGTAGGGATTATCATTTGGGTGCAACGTAGTAGAACTACAGCACTAATAGAAGAAAATTAAATAGATATTAGACTTTAGATATGAGACAATAGACGTCTCAAATCTCAAATCTCAAATCTCAAATCTTATAAAAATGGAGCATTTAGAGTTATTTTTCAAATCGATTTTCGTGGATAATATGGTATTCGCATATTTCTTAGGAATGTGCTCGTACCTTGCGGTATCTAAAAAAGTAAGCACGGCTGTTGGTCTTGGTGCTGCGGTTATTTTTGTACTAACGGTAACAGTTCCTTTAAACTGGTTGCTGGATCAATATATACTTCAGGAAGGGGCATTGTCTTGGCTAGGTGCAGAATACGCGGCTTATGATTTAAGTTTCCTTTCCTTTATTTTATTTATCGCTACCATCGCAACTATGGTGCAATTGGTAGAGATTATTGTAGAGAAATTTTCTCCGTCATTATATAATTCCTTAGGTATTTTCTTGCCATTGATTGCCGTAAACTGTGCGATTTTGGGAGGTTCTTTATTTATGCAGTCTAGAGAAATTGAAACCTTAGGATTGGCATTGAATTATGGATTTAGTAGCGGAATTGGGTGGTTTCTGGCCATTGTTGCTATTGCAGCAATTCGTGAAAAAATTAGATATAGTAATGTTCCAGCTCCACTACGCGGATTGGGAATAACATTTATCATTACAGGATTAATGGCGATTGGTTTTATGAGTTTTGGAGGTATGTTAACTGGAGGAGATGAAGAAGCTCCAGCTTCAGAAATTAAAGCAGCTCAAATTGAGATCCTTTCAGAAGAATTAGATAAAAAGAATACGGCTTCAATTGAAGTTGTAGAAGTTTCAGAAATAACACAAGAATAATATGTTTTTAGCAGTAAGCACATTCGGAGTTATCATTGCAACCGTACTTGCCTTTTTGGTCCTGACTTTGCTTTTGGTAGCATTATTATTATTTACCAAACAAAAATTGTCTCCTTCGGGACCGGTTAAAATTACCATCAATGGAGAGAGGGTAATTGAAGTAGCTTCGGGAGAAACGCTCCTTTCAACACTTGGAGCACAAAAAATATTTTTGCCATCTGCCTGTGGTGGCGGGGGAACCTGTATTCAATGTGAGTGTCACGTATTAGAAGGTGGGGGAGAAGCCTTGCCTACTGAGACGCCTCACTTCAGTAGAAAGGAATTAAAAGATGGAGCGCGTTTATCTTGTCAGGTAAAAGTAAAACAGGATATGAACATTCATATCCCTGAAGAAGTCTTCGGAATAAAAAAATGGGACGGAGTGGTAGTTCGTAACTATAATGTAGCCTCATTTATCAAGGAGTTTGTTGTTGAAATTCCTGCAGATATGGGTTATAAGGCAGGAGGATATATTCAAATAGAAATTCCGCCTTGTGAAATCAAATTCGAAGATATGGACATTACTGCCCATCCTGATGAACACGAAACACCGGACAAGTTTAAGGCTGAATGGGATAAATTTAATCTTTGGCCGTTGGTTATGAAGAATACCGAGACTGTAGAGCGTGCTTATTCAATGGCTTCGTATCCGGCTGAAGGACGTGAAATTATGCTGAATGTGCGAATTGCTACGCCACCTTGGGATCGTGCTAAGAATAGCTGGATGGCTGTAAATCCTGGGATTGCGTCATCATATATATTTAATCAAAAAGAAGGAGATAAAGTTGTAATATCGGGACCTTATGGGGAGTTCTTTATAAATCCTTCTGAATCAGAAATGCTTTATGTTGGTGGTGGAGCAGGAATGGCGCCTATGCGATCACACCTGTACCACTTATTCAAAACCCTAAAAACTGGTAGAAAAGTAACGTATTGGTATGGAGGTCGTTCAAAGAGAGAATTGTTCTACTTAGATCATTTCCAAGAATTAGAGAATGAATTCCCGAACTTCAAGTTTTACTTAGCTTTATCGGAGCCTGCGCCTGAAGATAACTGGAAGGTAAAGGATAGCATTGAAGGTGAAGGAGATGGTTTTGTTGGATTTATTCACCAAGTAGTAATTGATAATTATTTAGATCTTCACGAAGATCCAGAAGATATAGAATTGTATTTTTGTGGCCCACCATTAATGAACCAAGCGGTTCAAAAGATGGGCGAGGATTTTGGGATCCCAGATGAGAACATTCGATTCGACGATTTCGGAGGATAAGAATACCACCTAATAATCGAAATAGCCGATTTCAGTTTTGATACTGAAAGCGGCTATTTTCTTGAAAATTTCTGGATAAATCTATTTATAATTTCCTTAGTAGAAATCAAACTTTCTAGATATATATGATTTATCTAATAGATATTCAACAGCTTATATGACATTGCACGGTTAAATTGGTATAAACCACTAAAATCATCTTTCTATTTGGTTGCAATTATCGTTTTCATATTGACCAAGAGTTATGACCAAAATTAAAGCATCATGCAAAACACTTATTTCGCAATTCGAAATCCTTGGAATGAAAGTGACATCATTAGGAGGTATTGCTTTTAACAATGCCATGTGAAAAACTGTTGGTAGTACACTCCTTCGTAAACAAGATCTGGGTCGTATTTGGCTAAATGTAAAGAGTGCTGACTATGATCTAAACGGTACAGCTTTAATATGCTTTTTGGAATAGGCTGCCAATGTTTCCTTGTATTCTAAATTACCGAATGGAGATGATCAAATTGGCATTTTTGTTTTATTTAGACTTATGAAAACTCTTTTCCGGTCATTTGGAATATTTTATAAAGATTTTTATTTTAGGATTTAGTGTCATTTTTTTATTAAATTCGTTTTATTGTGTTATTTCAATTAATTGACTATTCAAACTTTTCCATTATGAAAAACAATTATTCTACCGGTTTTAGTGCTTGGCAAACTAACAAAATCCTTACGCTTTTTGGACTGTTGCTAATAATGAGTCTGTCATTAGTGGCTCAAAACAGAAGTGACAACAAGTACTCGAGAATTACTTCACAAGTGTATTTAGAACAACTGCTTCAACAAAAATCTTCTTCTGAATTTGTAATTACCGGAGAGCATACCAGTAAATTAACTAGTGTTACACATACCTATGTAAGACAGGCTATTAACGGCATTGAAGTTTGTGGGACGGAATCCAGCCTCCATAGTGATAAGGCTGGTAGAACGATTATGGCTCAAGTAAATTTTGTAGCAAATATAGGTTCATCAGTGAAGAATGCTTCAGCAAGTATCTCTGCCGAACAAGCCATTGCAGGTGTGGCACAGCAAATGGGTTACAGTCTGTCAAATCTTCAAAGACTGGAAAATTTAATAGGGTCAAATCAAAAGGGAGTTTTTAATGGAGCTGGAATATCGAATAGAGATATTCCTGTGAAGTTGATGTATTATTTTAAGGAAGGATTGGGCACAACCATGGTTTGGGAGCTTTCAGTTATGGAAAAAAACACACCCGACTGGTGGAATTTTAGAGTCGATGCGTCTTCAGGAAGAATCATCGACAAAGACAACTGGACGGCAAGTTGCAATGTTATGGGAGATCATAGTGAAGAAGGACATAAAGCAATGGCTAAAAATAAAGCACTTAAGATTGCTGAAATAAAATCGGCTTTACCTGTTTATACTGTAAATGAAGAGAATAGTGCGTTGGTTCAAACATATAATGTGTTTGCATTGCCGAAAGAAGACCCGTATGATGGTCCACGAACCATAGAAGTGAACCCGGCTAATGCAACGGCATCTCCATTAGGCTGGCATGATGACGGAACGACCTCATATACTTATACCAAGGGTAATAATGCGGCCGCCTACGATGATGGAAATGATGATGATACTGCCTCTGAAGCGGATCATACCCCGCAATCGGCTGCTGGTTTGATTTTTAATTATGCATTTGATGCAACAGAGCCTGGAGGAAATCCAATTTACAGTGCTGCCGAACAATCTGAAGACGCAGCAATTACGAATTTGTTCTACTGGAATAATATTATCCATGACCTAATGTATCCATATGGGTTTGATGAAGCAGCAGGGAATTTTCAGGAAAACAACTTTGCAAATGGGGGAGCTGGAGGAGATAGTGTAGATGCTCAAGCACAGGATAGCGCTAATTTAACACCTACGGGTTCGAATAGATGTAATGCCAACTTTGGTACTCCTGCTGATGGAGGTAATCCAAGAATGCAAATGTACATTTGTGACGCCGGTCCTACTCCGGATCATAATGACGGAGATTTTGACAGCAATGTTATTATTCACGAATATGCGCACGGTATTTCGAACAGATTAGTTGGAGGCCCTGGAGTCGCTAATGGATTATCAAACATGGAACAAATGGGAGAAGGATGGAGCGATTTTTATGGCTATATGCTTACTATGAATGCAACAAATGCCTCTAGTGATAGAGCAATAGGAAACTTTTTGTTTGATTTAGGTCCTACGGGAGGCGGAATTCGTAATGCGCCTTATAGTACAAATTTAACTACCAATCCTTGGACGTATTCTGGAGTTGCAAATACTGGCCAGATATCACGGCCTCACGGAATAGGATTTATCTGGGCTACTATGTTATATGAAATGGCTCAGGCCCTTATAATACGAGACGGTTTTGATGCAAATTTATATACCGGTACAGGAGGGAATAATACCGCAATTAAATTGGTGACTGAAGGATTGAAGTTAACTCCGACAAGCCCTGGTTTTGTTGATGGTCGCGATGCAATATTAGCTGCGGACTTGGCATTGAACGGAGGTGTAAATCAGTGTCTAATTTGGACAGCCTTTGCCAAACGTGGTTTAGGTTTTGGCGCCTCACAGGGATCATCGGATAACAGAACTGATGGGGTAGAAGCTTTTGATATTCCCGTGGCTGCATTCGCTCCAAGCAGAACACTAATCTGTATGAGTGAAGGAGTTGTAGCTGGGTTAACCGGGGGTACTCTTATTGGCGGAATATATAGCGGTCCTAATGTTACGGATGGAGGAGACGGACTTACCTTTTCTTTTGATGCGAGTGCGGCTAGTGTAGGTATGAATACGATTACCTATACAGATCCTTGTACTGCTACAATGGCAATGGCAACCATTAATGTCACAGATGGTGTTCCGGTTGTTTCTTGTATGAACGTCACGCTCACCTTAGATGGTGCAGGGATGGCAATTTACGACCCTCTAGCTTTGATTATTCCAGGTACTCTAGCTGTTGTAGGTAGCAATATTGGTTCTAATAGTCCTGGAACAACTACTATGCAAGTGTCAATATCACAATCAGTTAATATATCATTTGATTGGTTGTTTGAATCAACTGACAATCCAGGCTTTGATGATTTTGGTTATACTTTAAATGGAACATTCACTAACTTAAGTAATGATGCTGCTTACCCGGCAAGTGCAAATTCTAGTCTTTCATTGAGCAATGGTGATGTATTTGGTTTTACTGTTAAGACCGATGATAACGGTTTTGGAAGCGCAACAAGCACGATTACTAATTTTTTACCAGGATTTCATGGGCAATTTGCAGAGGCCAATTGGACAGAAGTACATACAAACTCAGATGGATCAACAAATTTTAGCGGAAACATTTCTTCGACGACAATAACGGGTGAATGTGGCAGCCCTAGCGTTGTAAGTGCTAGTCAGACTGTTTTTACCTGCAATGATATTGGCGATACTATAGTAACCATAAGCGCAGATAACGGTATCGGGATAGGTAATTGTGATTTAACCGTTACCATTGTTGCGCCAACACCTACTCCGTGTAGCCCTATAGCCTTAAGCCCAAAAGTATATTTACAAGGACCTTTATCAAACCCAAATACGGGAGAAGAAACTTTAATGCGTGATGATTTACGTTTGGCAAATCTATTGCCAACTACAAGTCCGTATGCTGATGGATTACTTTGTGATATTTCTGTATTTAGTACTACAGGAGTCAATGCTATCGTGGATTGGATTTGGTTAGAACTGCGTGATTCAGCAGATATGACTATCATTATTGAATCACGCTCTGCATTATTGCAAAGAGATGGAGATATTGTAGATATTGATGGTACTTCTGCAGTTGATTTTACTGCAACTGCAGGCAATTATTACTTGCTTATTCAGCATCGAAATCATTTGTCAATTCTAAGCGCAACAGCAGTGGCGATGAATGGTTCAACAACTACTGACCTTAGTTCAGATCCACTCGATGTATTTGGAGGTAATAGTGCAGTTATAGATGTAGGTGGTATTTTCTCTATGGTCTCTGGAGATGCATTTACTAATGGTCAAATACAGAATACAGATGTTATTGAGGTAAGGCCACAAGTAGGAACGTCTGGTTATTCTAATCTTGATATAGATATGAATGGCGAAGTACAGAATACAGACATAAATTTACATATCCGTCCTAATCTAGGACGAGGAATTCAATATTAAAATTAGTTGTGCACAACTAAGACTTAAGACCGCTTACTCCTCGTCCGACCCCATAGGCCATGGCCGAGGGCTTTCCGATAGCCGCAGAAGCTTTAGCGGAGGAGGCAAGTTGTTACGAAGCTTGTTGTAAAAAAGTAACGTGAAATGTTTATTTAGACGAAACCGCTTTTAGTTGTAAACTGAAAGCGGTTTCGTCATTTTTAAATCTACTAGGAGACAAGTTTTTTTATTTTACAAATCTCTTTTACCAATTCATTATTGAGGTAAAAAATTGGGTAATTATTATATACGTATTTATACGTACCTTTTTTGTCTGTAAAATCAACTATCTTATCGGTTCATTTGAATAGTGAATGCCTTAGAATAAATGTATGTTCATTTGATTGATGAATACAACTATTTTTAAGTCGCATTTACAATTGGGATTTACTAAAATAAAAACTCAATCTAACTAAACCAACTCTAACAATAAAAACAGTAGTCATGAAAAAAAAATACCACCTACTCACTAGCCTCTTATTTGTATGCTTTATGTATAGTAACGCACAGGTTTCTGAAGGATATCAACAAAATATATCGAACTATCTTGAGGTCAATATCGACGTTGAGGATGTGAGAGGTGTATTGCAAGATGCTCCTCTAAAGGGATTGGTTTCCGATATGAGAAGCTCTACTGTAATTATAAATCTACCAGTGCCTACTGGTGGAACGCAACAATTTAGAGTGGTAGAAGCGCCAATGATGTCGCCAGAATTATCGGCTCAGATGCCCGATTTTAAAAGTTACGTTGCACAGGGAATCGACGATCCTACAGCATCTGCTCGATTTAATATAACTCCAATTGGCTTTTATGGACTGATAAAAGGAATAAACGGGATTTCCATTATAGAACAGGTCGATAAAACTAGTAGAGATAATCGGTATATTACATATTATGATCATGACATAACTAGTACCAATCAAAATATTTTTTGTGAATCTGATCAACGAATAGATGAAACTAATATGTCTCAACAAGGGTCTAGGACAAACTCTTGTTTTCAGAATGGCGCCAGTCTAAGGTCATATGACATGATAGTAACCTGTTCGGGTGAGTTCTATGCATTAAATGGAGGAACAATTGGTGCCGTACAAGCAGCACTGTTAGCGAGGGTTGCTCAAATTAATGCTATCTATGAGCCGGAACTGGCGGTAACTTTTAGCATTGTAGAGTATCTACTCAATAGTAATCCAGCAACCGATCCATTTACCGATCCTACAAATACGAGCACATCTATTAGCCAAGCGAATACATATATAACATCAAATGCTAGCGTCCCTTTTGATATTGGTCATGGTTTTCATGAAATCACTTGTGGTGGAGGTTGTGGCTGGGCTGGAAGAGCTGGAGTTGGTGTAGTTTGTACTGCGAGTAAAGCAAATGGATACACATATCTACCAAATGACATTCCTACTTCTGTAACTGTTTTATTGCACGAAATAGGACATATGTTTAGTTCATATCATACTAATTATGGATGTGATAGTGAAAATAGCTGCGAGCGATACGAACCTGGACAGGGAACAAGTATTATGAGTACAGGCGCAAATTGTGATGCCGGTGACTTATTTGCCAGTCGTACAGATTATTTTGGGATTGGGAGTCTTCAGTCCATGATGAATTTCACTGCTACTGGAACGGTACCCTTTGGAGATCCAACCTGCTCTTCAGGTGTCTCTGGTGGTTGGACCGATTGTTCTACTTCTACAGCTTCAGGTAATGCTATGCCTAGTGCTAACGCCAATGCTAATACCATAAATGGATTAACAATACCCCATAGTACTCCTTTTACTTTGTCTGGAACTGGTTCAGATGCCGATGGGTTAGGGAGCTTAACTTATAACTGGGAGCAATACGACACCGATTATGCGGGTTCTGCTGCACCAGACGATACCGGAGCTAGTACAGTAGCGCCAATATTTAGAAGTTTTCCGCCATCCATGAGTAATGAAAGAACTTGCCCACAGTTGTCTTCGGTACTTGCTGGAAATGTAACTACAGGAACAGGAGAGATCTTACCTACAGTAGCCAGAACCCTTACTTGGCGATTAGTGGTTAGAGATAATAATGCCGGAGCTGGTGGTATTGCCTGTGATCAAATTTCATTGAATGTAGGAGCCGATGGACCATTTCAAATAACGTCTCAGAATACAACTTCAGCCTGGCTTGTAGGAAGTGCTCAAACGGTAACCTGGGATGTCGCGAATACAAATTTGGCAGCCTATACTTGTGCTTCAGTAGATATATTGTACTCTTCAGACGGAGGTAATACTTTCGGGACAACCCTTGCAATGGGTGTGGCAAATGACGGTTCTCAGGCCATTACCGTTCCAGGTGTTGCGACAACAATGGGAAGAATAAAAATAGTTTGTTCTGGAGCAACAAATATTTTCTTCGATATTAACAATGTAGATATTGCTGTTGTTGCAGGCTGTACAGCCGAAGCGGGAACAATAGCAAATAGTGCGGGAGTTACTGCGCCTGAAGGAGATCCTTCTCTAAATTTAAATTTGGTCGCGGGGAATCTCATAACGATGAATGCTGGAACTTTAGATGCAGGGGATCCTGATACTGGTCTAAACATTGAATCTGCCACAGCTGGAGTTTGTGCCTATTTTGGAGGTAATGTTCCTAAATATGAATCAATTGAATTTGTAGTCAGTGATAACACAGGTTATACTTTTACCCATGTTGGCAATGGATATACTGACGTGCTTAATTTGTTTCAAACGAGTTATACTCCATTCGGAGCTTGTACCAATTGGCTTAACTCTAGTTATACTGATGGCGTAGGATCGTCTCCCAGTTTTACACAGACATTGGTGCCCGGGATCACCTATGTATTAGTATCTTCAGGGTTTAGTGCTGCCAACACACTGGGTACTTATACAAATACGTTTACAGGTACAGGGTCTATTTATAATAAAGCAGGAGTGCCAGGTATTGGCTATATATATACCTATGCAATCGTCAACACAGGCACCGGTAATATCGTTGCCTTTGATGTAAATTCTGATCTTACAGATTCTTGGACTTTTCCTGCAGGAAGTTATGCTGTACATGGTTTGTCGTATTTGGCAGGTTCAAGTCTAGCTGCTTATACTGGCAACCCACTCACTACCTTGCAAACCGATATAGGGAACTCAACCCTTTGTGGTGACCTTAGTACTAATAGTGTTGCAGTAACCATAACAGCAGTTGCCTGTTCAACTGCAACTTGGACAGGGACTTGGGATATTGCACCAGCGGTTCCAGGCAGCAATAACTCAGTTATTATCGCTTCAAATTATGACTCTTCTGTCGTTGGCGCGAGTATTGATGCATGTACGGTTGTGGTAAATGCAGGTGTTACGCTTACTATATCTGCAGGTGATTATCTCAAAGTCAAGGGAGATATCACTGTTGCTGCCACGGGAAGTTTGGTTGTAAATCACCAAGGGAGCGTGGTTCAAGTAAATGATGCAGCTTCAGTAACTAATAATGGAACGATCAGCGTACGTTTAGATACACCAGCATTGGATGGTCTTGACTTTATGCTTCTTGGAAGTCCAATGTCTTTGGAAACTAGGGCAGACGTATTTACTGGTGCTACTGTAGTTCGTAATCACCTAACCGGAAACTTTAGTCCGAATGCAGCCGTTGCATTAACTTCCCCAGGCGCAGGAAACTGGCTTGATCAAGAAGGTGATGATTGGCCGGTTCACACTGGAGCGATCAATCCAGGAGAAGGATATTTTGTCTTCCGTGATTTTGTTGGACCTTCTACAGTCTTAAACTTAAATTATAATACAGGAACCTTGAATAATGGCGTCATTACCTATACGGCTGGTTACAACGTAACAGGCGGATCAGCTGCTGACGACCAAAATGCGAGTCCAAACGTTATTGCCAACCCCTATGCTTCTGCGATTTCAGCAGATGATTTTATTAATGGTAATGCCAATGTGGGTGCTGTGTACTTTTGGGAACACATAACTGCTCCTACTGCTGGTACTCCAGGACCTTACGGACTGGATTATACTATGGAAGATATCTCTATCTATAACTTAACAGGAGGAACGGCTGCAGGAAATGGCCCTGCAACTACACCTAATGGAGTTATCTCCACCGGGCAAGGGTTTGGAGTGAAAGTGACTTCATTAGGAGCTATTACTTTTAACAATGCTATGAGAAGAACTATTGGTAATACAACCCTTCGTAACCAAGATCTGGATCGTATTTGGCTAAATGTAAAGAGTGCTGACTATGATCTAAACAGTAGAGCTTTAATAGGCTTTATGGAAGAGGCTACCAATGCTATTGACATTGGCTATGACACCAAGCGATTGGCAACCAATGTTTCTTTGTATTCTCACTTGGTTGATGGAAGTGATCAATTGGCGATTCAGGCAAGAAGTGCCTTCGATGAAAATGTAAAGATTCCCATGGGCTTTGCAACACTAATTGATGAAACGATTGAGTACAAGGTCTCTATTCAAAACATAGAAGGTTTGAACTTGGGAGACCAAACAGCGTACTTAGTAGATAATCAACTCAACACGGTCACAAACCTTAATGAGACGAATTACACTTTTGTAAGTGAGAAAGGAATTTTCGACAATCGATTTACTCTTCAGTTTACTCGCGATGGGGCTTTGGGAATCAACGATTCGAATTTAGATTCAGTTGCTCTTTATCCTAATCCGGCGCAAAACATAGTTACTATTGTTTCACCACAGACGAGAGTTACTTCAGCCACGGTCTTTGATATTCGAGGCAGAAAAGTTTCCGAAGTAGATTTCAGAAATCAGACGACTTATCAAATTGATTTGACGAAACTTGAATCTGCACTTTATTTTATAGATATCGCTACCGAGAATGGAACGGTGATGAAGCGAGTGATGAAAAAGTAAGTGTTCAAAATAAATTAAAGTCTAAAACCGCTTTCAGTATAAAAACTGGACGCGGTTTTTTTATGAATCATTTTCTTACAATACCATTTTGATGTTTAATTGGTGTCAACCTAGCATTGCTGTATATTTGCATTCAATATGGAAAAAGAACTCACAGAACAAGAATTGCATAATCTCGCTATGAATATAGTGGGTAAAGACCTTGAAGATCAGGGGTATGAATTTATGGGAGTGAATTCAAAATTAAAGAAGGATCCTCAGTTCGTTGTACTCAAGAATAAAGACCTACATTTTGTAATTGTTCGCGCCACTTCGTATCCAAAGGATGCAAATATTTATGATCCGGTTTTTATGCAAACCATAAAAATGCATGCTGAGAAGTTTGAAGCTAAAACGTATTATGCTGGGGTAGGTTTAGGTCACGGGACAGACTATGCCCAACCGGTTATTAAGGATGAAGATTATACAATGGTTTATAAAGGAATTCAAGAGATAGCATGAGGTTAATATATTTTATTTCAGCGATAGTATTGCTTATCTCTTGTGAAGAAAAAGGAACCCAGCTAGAGGTTTTGCAGGGGGATGCTTTTGGTACGACCTTTACGATTCAATATCTCCCTTCAGCGGCTCGAGATGCAAATTCGGAAAATACTGCAATTGCCAAGGGAGTCGATTCTGTAATACAAGCAGTGAATAAATCGGTGAGTACGTATATGCCGAAAAGTGATATTTCAAAAATTAACGGCGGGGACAAGACGGTGGTGGTTGACGCTATTTTTGAAGAAGTGTTTCGGATTTCTAAAACTGTTTACACCAATTCGCGCGGCTATTTTGATCCTACTATTGGAGTTCTGAGAAATGCTTATGGCTTTGGAGATGTGAAGCCAATAAAAACTATCAACACTCATGTTCTGGATTCTCTAATGCAGTTTGTTGGATTTAATAAAGTTGCTATTTCAGGAGATGGAACCGTTATGAAAGAGCGACCGGAAATCTACTTCGACTTTAATGCTGTTGCAAAAGGCTACGGAATTGATTGTATAGGAGTTTATCTAGAATCACAAGGTGTTTCAAACTACCTCATTGAATTAGGAGGAGAAATTTTAGCGAAAGGTACAAATAGCGCTAAAGGGAAATTATGGGTAGTTGGAATTGAAAATGTCGATTCTAGTTTGGAGAATAGGGAGTATGCAACCACGATAAAGTTACAAGATAAGGGGTTAGCGTCGTCTGGAAACTATCGTAAATTTAGAATAGACTCTCTTTCCGGAAAAAAATATGTTCACACACTTAATCCATTAACCGGATCTGCCGAGCAGAGTGACGTGACCAGTGCAACTGTTGTAGCATCTAGCTGTGGTGTTGCGGATGCCTACGCAACAGCATTTATGGCGCTTGGATTAGAAAAATCTAGAGATTTACTTAAAGTAACGGCAGGTATTGAAGCTTATCTAACGTATAATGATTCCTTCAATGTTCAACAAGTTTTTAAGACCGAAGGGTTTACGAAATTATTAATCAATTAATTTTTTACAAACTGGAAGTAACTCTCCCTTTGCTAGGCGGTATTTATTGATTTCTTCTTCGGAAAGATTTGCTGAATAATTTAGGGCTAGCACCTTAAATCCAATCTCCGCAAGTTTTTCGAAATAATCCATCCCGTAAACTCTAACGTGATCGTACTGTCCAAATATTTTAGCACGTTCTTTTGGATCGGTGATAGTGTCGTCTTCAAAAGTTGTGTTTCTATCAGCCTCATAAGGCACTTGAAGAATCGCTATACCACCCGGAGCAAGAACACGATATAATTCCTGCATAGCTTTTGTGTCATCTGGTATATGCTCTAGGACATGGTTGCAAATAATAAAATCGTACGCGTTATCATCAAAGGGGAGGTCGCAAATATCTGCCTTCACTGTGGCTATGGGAGAATTAAGATCTGTGGTTGTATATTCAAGATTCTTCATTTTCCTGAAGCGCTTAAAAAATGCTTGCTCAGGTGCAAAATGAAGGACTTTTAATTTCTTAGTGAAGAATTCAGTTTCATTTGTCAAATAAAGCCAAAATAGACGATGTCTTTCTAATGAAAGTGTACTAGGGGAGAGCACGTTTTCCCGAATTTTTTCATAGCCATAGGGTAAAAATTTCCGAAATGAATTTCCGTCAATCGGATCTGTATATTTTTCTCCTCTCAGAAAAAACGCGACGAATGGCCTTACTAGATAACTCAGTCTGATTAAAACAGTCCTCGGAAATAAATTAAGAAAAAATTTAAAGATTTTTTGCATCTAGCAAGATTTAAAGAACTAATTTCTCTTTTCTAAATTCATTCTCTTCATCACTCTGAATTCCCAGGGCTTCATAGATATAGGCGAAGGTTGAAAGTAATTCTGGTTTCCCATCAACAATAGCAACATCATGCTCGAAATGCGCACTGGCTTTACGATCTTCCGTAAGGATAGTCCAACCGTCATTGAGTTGCTCAATACGCCGTGTTCCTAGATTAATCATCGGCTCAATTGCCACAGTCATTCCTTCAAGAAATTTCTTGCCACGCCCGCGATTACCGTAGTTTGGCATTTCGGGATCTTCATGCATGGTACGTCCTAGACCGTGTCCTACTAACTCTCTTACCACACCATAACCTTGAGCTTCACAATATGACTGAATGGCATATCCTACATCTCCAGATCGCTTTCCTAGTTTTAATTCACGAATACCAACATACAAAGACTCCTTTGTTATTTTGAGCAGTTTTTCAATTTCAGGTGCTATCTCACCAACGGCAAAAGTGTAGGCGTGGTCACCATAAAAACCATTTTTTATCGCACCGCAATCTATGGATATAATATCTCCTTCCTCTAGGGGTGTGTCATTCGGAATTCCGTGCACGACCTGAGCATTTGGACTCATACAAAGCGTATTTGGGAAATCGTATAGGCCTAAAAACCCTGGAATTGCCCCTTGATCTCTAATATATTCTTCGGCTAATTTATCGAGGTATAATGTAGTAACACCAGGTTTCACTTCCTTTGCGATTATTCCTAGTGTTTTAGAAACCACCAAAGCGCTTTCCCTCATTAACTCAATTTCTTCCTTAGTCTTAGTGATAATCATAGTTTAAATTAAAAAAAGAACCATCTCTTTTTTGGTTTAGATGTCGATATAGATTGCGGTTCCCCGATAAGCTGCTGGTATATTTCCCCCCAGCTTTTTAACCCGCCTATGTTTCTATCATCAATAAAGAAATCGGCATTTATTTTACGACTGTATTTTGGATCATATATTTCGTCTGGGAAACTCTTATTGACTGCATAGAATACGATTCCTTGATCTTCAGAAAATTGAACTGCTTCATCCAGCGCGCTTCCTTTTCTGTAAGTCCAAAGAATTAGTCTATGACCATTTTCCTGAAGCTTTTTTAAAGTATCAAAAGCAAAAAGAATTGGTTTGCCAATTGCTGGGTATTCGTCCTCTACAAGGGTCCCGTCAAAATCTACTGCTATGGTATAGCTCTGAACAATCATTAATTAAAAATAAAAAACAAAATTACAAAGAAATATCGTTATCAACACTTCTCCTGCTCACCAACCTCTTTGGTTGGTTAAAATAACGGAGCCAATATCCTCAAGACTTTTTTATACTAAGGACTCTCTGTTCATTGCAGTTGGTTTATCTACACCCATAAGGTGTAATATGGTAGGTGCAATATCTCCAAGAATTCCGCCGTCTTTCACAGACTTTAAATCTGGATCTACAACAATTATTGGAACAGGATTGGTTGTATGAGCGGTATTTGGAGAGCCGTCAGGATTTCGCATAGTTTCGCTATTACCATGATCTGCAATAATGATCGTTGTGTACTCGTTTTCTAATGCTGCTTCAACAATACTTTTAGTGCAGGAATCTACTGTTTCACAAGCTTTTATGGCTGCTTCAAAAACTCCAGTATGTCCTACCATATCTGGATTGGCAAAATTAAGGCAGATAAAATCGGCAGATCTCGATTTGATTTCAGGAATTATTTTATCTCTAATTTCCAGGGCGCTCATTTCTGGTTGAAGATCATAAGTCGCGACTTTTGGAGAAGGACAAAGGATTCGAATTTCGTCTTTAAAAGGAAGCTCTCTTCCGCCATTAAAAAAGAAAGTAACATGCGGGTATTTTTCGGTTTCAGCGATTCTTATCTGCTTCTTGTGGTTTCTTTCCAGTACTTCTCCTAGGGTGTCTTGGATGTTATCTTTATTGTAAACAACATGAATCCCTTTGTAATGGTCGGCATAGTTTGTTAGCGTTACATAATAGAGAGGCATTGGATTCATGTTTTGATCTGGATGTGCTTCTTGAGTCAAAACCTCGGTAAGTTGTCTTCCGCGGTCTGTTCTGAAATTAAAAAATATTATGACATCATCTTCCGAAATATTTCCGACAGCTTGATTGTTTTCAGTTAGTACTATGGGTTCAATAAACTCATCGGTGATACCTTCAGCATAACTCGCTTTAATACTTTTTACAGCATCTGACGAGGCACTACCCTTTCCGGAGACAAGCAAATCATATGCTTTTTTAACACGTTCCCATCGCTTATCCCTGTCCATTGCGAAATATCGACCAATTACCGAAGCTAATTTCCCGGTGGTTTTAGTCATATGATTCTGTAAGTCCAAAATATGACCTGCTCCCGATTTTGGGTCGACATCACGACCGTCGGTAAAAGCGTGGACAAAAACCTCGCTCAAGCCTTCATTATGTGCTGCAGACAAAAGCCCTTTTAAGTGATTTATATGTGAATGAACCCCCCCATTAGAGACTAAACCAAGAAAATGAATTTTCTTGTTATTTTTCTTCGCATAGTCGAATGCATCTTTTAAAACGGGTTCAGTCTTTAAGGTATTATTCTTAACCGCTAAATTTATTTTGGCAAGATCCTGATAAACAATTCGTCCTGCACCAAGGTTCATATGTCCCACCTCACTATTTCCCATCTGCCCATTTGGAAGACCAACATTCATTCCATGAGTAAGTAGTTGAGAGTTTGGATATTTGGTGTATAATGAATCGACAAAAGGGGTGTTTGCCTGCGAAACAGCAGAAACTGACGTGTCTTGAGTGACGCCCCAGCCATCGAGAATTAATAAAATAACTTTCTTATTCATAGCGCAAATATAATTACAAAATCCTGCACGGGCCGAGATGAAGTTAGCAGATCTTAACTTGGGTATTTAAATAATTATAATTGTTAGAATCTCCCGTGATTCTTGTAGCGAAGTGATCTTGAATCTGACTCGATGGTTCTGCCTCTGGGTAGTTGATTTTTTAACCTCCATATTTCTTAATAGATTCTTCAATATGTCCGATTCGATTATCTGGGTCGGGATGTGTACTTTGGAATTCAGTAAGACGACTTGGACCCGTGGCATCTTTCAGTATTTTCATTACCCCCATCATTTTTCGGGGCTCGTAACCTGCCTTGATCATAAATCGAACACCAAGATCATCACTTTCTAACTCGTCTCCGCGCCCGTTTCCTAATAATATATTTTGTCCTATTCCTGCCACCAAACCACCTGCATCGGCCCCTACTGATGCGCCTTGACTAAGTGTTTGCCAAAACTCGCTATTTGTAATTCGTTCTGCGGAATGTCGACCCAATACGTGTCCAACTTCGTGACCTAGCACACCCGCTAGCTGATTTTCATTTTCCAACCTTGAAAACAGGGAGTAGGTAATAAATATTTGTCCGCCAGGAAGCGCAAAGGCGTTTATTGAATTTGGATCTGCCAATAGATGAAAATCGTATTGATAGGGCGTGTTCCTTGCTACACTATTATCGACCAACTTTTTACCCACCATATCCACATAAGACTGCATCCGTTCATCCTGATATAGGCCGCCATATTCTTGTGCCATTTGAGGCGCACTTTGAGGGCCAATAGCAATTTCTTCCTCTGTACTCAAAGAGATGACTTGCTGCTTCCCAGTGTATAGATTTTCTTTGGTGTTTGCACATTTTTTGAAAAAGGCGAATACTACGATTGCTAGTCCAATAAGGATTCTAATTTTCCAACTACCTCTCATTCATGATGTGCTAAATGAAATCTAAATTTACTAAAGTAATTCAGTATTGATATCTAAAATATTCTGTTTTCGATATTGCGCTATGAAAGCATCGGTAAAATGCTCACTTCCCAGGATTTTTTCTTGTTGAAGAATTTTCTTAACATCCAACTTCTTATATTCGATTAGCATAGGTTTAGAAATTGGAGCGTAGCTAAAATGCCAGGGCTCATACTTGAAGCCTTTTCGATTGGCGTCATTTGTATAAACTTCATAGAAACCGAATGAGTTTGCATTTTCTGTGAGCCAATCTTTTATTTTACAAAATGGTCCTTCCCCATGAAATAGTTCCGGTTGTAAGACGCTTTTTGGTCTTGGTTTGGCACTACCATCAATGATGTCAATGTCGGTTCCCCAATGATGGCGAGAGGTTCCTGGAATAGTCGAGTATTCAATAATCTTGTTAATTGTATCAATGGGAGTAAGGCCTTGAGAAGTATATTTTTTATATTTCGCTTCAAAAATCTCCTTCTGTCTTTGGAAACTTCTATAGGCTGAAACTAGTTCAATGTCAATATTTACTTTTGCAGCTTCCAGCTTCATTTTTTTAAAAGCAATCGCTGTTTCTCGCTGCATCTTTGTAGTATATGAGGCACCTACAATGTCGGATTCATCCTTCCCGATTAATTGATCCTGGGTAAACTGGTTTTGCAAAGTTGTATATGATAAATGCGGAAGGACACTTAAACCCGCTAATGTGAGTCCTGTAACTTTGATAAATTTATTTCGATTCATTTAATTTTATTAAAAAAATTATGCAAATAAGGTACTATAATTTGATGAAATGAATCAATGATTTAGTATCCGTTTTTATTTTAAATTTGAACTAAAGAAAAATCCATAAAAATGAATATTGACTTTCGTATAATACCCTCGAATGATATTTTAATAATTCTACCATTGTTGAGGAAACTTGGGAGCGAAAATGTTAGTGACGCTCTTTTAAGAGAAAGAGTGCTTGAAATGGCAGAACAGAATTATGAATGCATTGGTTTATACGATGAAGAGAAACTAATGGGTATTTGCGGAATGTGGTTTCAAACGAGACATTATGCCGGAAAAAGTATGGAAATCGATCACGTTATAATTGATGATGCATATCGAAATAATGGAGTTGGCGGATTGCTCATGGAGTTTGTCTATGATTACGCGAAAAAAAAATCCTGTAAATGGGTTGAGCTAAATACCTACGTTCATAATTTCCCGTCCCATAAATTTTATTATAATCAGGGGTTTGTGGCAAAAGGCTATCATTTTGTAAAAGAGCTTTAGGAATAACCAGTGGAAAGTGGAAAGTGAAAAGTGAAAAGTGAAAAATTAAAACGGTGAAGTTCAAATGATTAATAGGAAATAAAGAATAAGAAATAAACAATAAATAATCACCCAGGATCAGAAAAATCCTTAGCTCTGATATCCCGATGGATCTGCCGATAGGTAGTTTATTAAGACATTTGAATGTTAAATATCCAAAAGGCTAGATGCCTCTACTTCGTATGCTTTTTTATTTTGCTCAAAAACTCGAGCGCTATGAGGTCCTTTTAATATTATGGAATCTCCATGTACCTCCAGCCAACTCCCTTCTCTTAATCCGATGACAGGTACGGTATTTTGGGTGTGATATTCTCGTATGCGAGTCTCGCGAGTTTCTCCCATATGTGTGCTATCTGGGACTGGATCTAAATAGTGCGGATTTATGTTGAAAGGGACTACCCCCAGTGTTTTAAAGGAAGGTGGGTATACAATCGGCATGTCATTGGTGGTTTGCATGCTCACGCCACAAATATTACTACCAGCACTAGTGCCTAAATAGGAGAGGCCATTGAAAATCGCTTCTCGAAGAGGCTGCATTAGCGCTTTCTGGTACAGCTGAGAAACTAGCACAAAGGTGTTGCCTCCTCCGGTAAAAACACCTTTTGCACTTTTTAATGCCTCAATCGGGTTTTCGAATGTATGAATGCCAATAACTTTTTTACCAATTTTTTTAAATGCTTCAGAAGCATTTAGCGTATACGCATCGTGTGAAATTCCACCTGGTCTAGCGTAAGGTATAAAGATGATTTCATTAGCTTCGGAATAAAAATCAACAAGAGTGGCTTCTAAAAGATAGTCTAAATAGTTTCCATTAAAAATGGTTGATGTGCTGGCAACGATAAGGTTTTTCATTTAGATTTATTGAGAGGCATAAATTTAACAATACTAAAACAATACTTTAAGATATTAATAAGAAAACAAAGTGTAAATTTATATAATGAGAAGACACCGACTCTTAGCCATCCTTCTGCTGCTCCCTTTATGCCTTTTATCTCAGGATATAGTAAGAGTTATTATTTCAGGAAAAGTTACTGCGCCAATCGGTTTAGATGTCGAAGGAGTCACCATATACAATATCTCGTCTCAAAAAGGAACTGTTACATCTTCCGAAGGACTTTTTGATTTATTGGTTGCTGAAAACGATCGGATTTCAGTTACAGCCTTGCAGTTTTCATCTTTTATCGTAATTGTTGATGAGGGTGTTATTGACAATAAAAAGATGGGCATTTATCTTAATCCTGTAGTGAATCAATTGGAGGAGGTAATTATTCGACCTTATGATCTACTCGGAAACGTCAGGGCTGATGTTAACCAAATTCAAACCGCAAATGTTGTTCCTCAATGGGACTTATCTTATGAAGCACTCGAATTCGATTACGAGTTTTCTGCAGACCGATACACCTCTATTAAGGGCAATAAAGCTGAGGAGGCTTATTTTAATGGTCCGCGATTTGCTGGGGCCGATTTTGTTGGATTAGCCGGTCTTCTGTTTCCGAAGAAAAAGAAAAAAACAGTTAAAGAAATAAATAAAGATCAGAATTATCTCGTCAGGAGTTTGAGGCAACGATTTAGTAATAGTTATTTGACATCAATTTTTGGAATTCAAGAGGAACAAGCAAATGAATTCATCTACTACTTAGAGGAAAACGGAATGCAATTTAGTTGGTTGAAAGAGGAAAATGAAATTCGTTTATTGGATTTTATGTATCAAAAGAGCAAAGATTTTAAAAACCTTCGTGAATAGATCTTTTTACTTCATGTTTGTCACCATTTTGCTTTTCTCTTTAAAAGGAATCGCGCAATCACAAGTACTTCACGGTAAGGTTACGAATGAAAGAGATAAAGAGGGAATTCATATACTAAATACCACCTCTAGATTTAACGCGATTACTAATGAAAATGGCAACTTTTCAATACGAGTAAATAGGGAAGATACCCTAGTGTTTTCTTCCGTGACTTATGTGACCGAGAAGGTAATCATTTCAGAAGAAATAAATGAGAAAGGTATCTTAACCATTAGATTGTCTGAACTAGTAAATCAACTAGACGAAGTTATTCTTGGCCCCAATTTATCTGGAAATATTGCTATCGATATTCAAAATATTAAAACGCAAAAAAAATTAAACTTTGACGACGTTGGTATCCCAGGTTTTA
Organism: Flavobacteriaceae bacterium; assembly: GCA_047614245.1. Lineage (GTDB taxonomy): Bacteria > Bacteroidota > Bacteroidia > Flavobacteriales > Flavobacteriaceae > Ulvibacter. The sequence goes on along the minus strand of JBLHIC010000011.1, from coordinate 24,911 downwards.
AGGAAGAAGGAGAAGAAAAGATTGTACCCGTTGCGATTGCTTTTTTTCCATTAAATGTGAATTTGGAAGCTATTTATAAACATTGGACTGGGTATTACAGAAAACTTAAAATAAAACGAGAATGGGAAGGGCAAAATAATTCAGTAGCGCTTGTTATTCATCATTATTCTGAGGAGTTCTTTAAAGAGGCATATGGAATCCCTGAAAATAGGGTCTATGATTTTGTTCTTTTTTGCATTGAAACTTCTACTTTGCAAGACGATTTTAAAAAGGAAAATTTTTCGGAAGTCCTTAATCTTTTCAAGACAAAAAGTGAAGAGTATGTTGCAAGACTTATGGAGAATGAGGAATGATTTTTGTTTTACATAATTTTTTAATTTTCGTCATATATAAATTTAACCCTAAATTGCTTTATGAAGTTTTTAAAAATAACCTTCTTAGTTTTTCTTTTTTCATTAATTACAGGATCTGCCGAGCATAAATTTTACGTAAGTATCACGAAAATTGAATATGTTGCAGAAAGTGAGTCGCTTCAGATTATCACACAGTTTTTTATTGATGATATTGAGGAGGTCCTTCGGAAAAGATATCGGCCAGATGTTTCCTTGGGAACAGCAAAAGAAACAACAGAAGATGTGGCTCTATTGAAGAAATATATTCTTCAGAAATTAAATATTTTAGTCAATGGAACCCCTGTGACCTTGGATTATCTCGGAATAGAATATGATGTCGATATGGTAAAATCATATATTGAAGTCACTGGAGTCAAGGAGCTTAAAAGTTTAGAAGTTGAGTTTAAAGCCTTAACAGATGTTTTTTCAGAACAGCAGAATATTATTCATTTTAAAACAACAGAAAATAGAAAAAGTTTAATTCTTGATGTTGATAATCCTAAAGGAGTGTTAAACTTCAATTAATTACTTCTTATAACGCTAGAGAAAAACTATTTTTAACGACTTTTTAGTTTTATTCACAATATTAAAATGCAATACTTATCGGTAAATTTGAAATTAACGAACCAAGTTGGTCGGGATTTTAATTCTTCATTAATTAACAAAATATTTTAACATGAAATTACTTAAATACTTATCTCTTGTAGCTTTGCTGCTTGTAACTGGCTTTACTTACGCGCAAGAAGAGGAGTCAACAGAGCGAAAGCCTGGCCATTCTAACGTGAATCGGTTCAAGCAATTGTATGAAGAGTTCTCAACACCAAATGTTTACAGAAGTGCAAATGGAGCTCCCGGGCCACAGTATTATCAACAGCAGGCGGATTATGTAATGGATATTGTACTAGACGATCAGCAAGCGAAGATTAGCGGTTTTGAAACCATAACGTATACAAATAACTCTCCCGACGTTCTTGAATATTTATGGGTACAGTTAGATCAAAATGTACGAGAAAAAGATTCAAAATCTCCATTGATAGAAGGCAGTGGAACGCAACCTGCTACTATGGCGAGTAGTTTTGTTGGAGAACATATGGGTACTGCGTTTGATGGAGGATTCAAAATTCAAGCGGTTAAATCTTCTAAAGGAGCTGATTTGGAATACACAATCAATCAAACGATGATGCGTGTTGAAATGCCTCAGAACTTGAAGCCAGGAGGGAAGTTTTCATTTTCTGTGAGATGGTGGTACAACATTCCAGAACATACAGTAGATCGTGCTAGAAGTGGTTTTGAGACTTTTGAAGATGGAAATAGAGGCTATGTAATTGCACAATTCTTTCCGCGTATGGCCGTATATAGTGATGTAGAAGGATGGCAGAATAGTCAGTTTTGGGGTCGAGACGAATTTGCCTTGCCATTTGGTGATTACGAAGTGAATATTACTGTTCCCTCCGATCACGTCCTAGACGGAACAGGAGTACTTGTGAATAGAAAAGATGTTTTTACTAAAGAGATGATGGATCGCTATAATCAGGCAAAAAAGGCTTACGAGAAGCCCGTTATTATCGTTACACAGGCTGAAGCAGAAGTGGCATCAAAAGGATTTCGAAGGTCAACAAAGACTTGGAAGCTAAAAGCAGAAAATGTGCGTGACTTTGGTTTCGCAACTTCCCGAAGATATATTTGGGATATGATGTCAGTAAAGATAGGAGATAAAGATGTAATGGCAGTTTCAATGTATCCACCAGAAGGAAACCCTTTATGGGAAGATTATTCGACCGTAGTGGTTGCAAGTACTTTGAAGTCTTACTCAAGAATGTCCTTTGATTACCCTTACCATAAAGCAATTTCTGTGCATGCAAAGAATCAAGGGATGGAATACCCAATGATTTGCTGGAATTATGGAAGGCCAGATAAAGACGGAACATATAGTGATCGGACAAAATACGGAATGATGAGTGTTATTATTCATGAAGTTGGACACAACTATTTCCCTATGATTGTAAATAGTGACGAACGTCAATGGACTTGGATGGACGAAGGCTTAAATACATTTGTGCAATATGTTGCAGAACAGGATTTCGGAGAGTGGTATCCAGATGCTATAGCACCAAACAAGGCTTATCCCTCACGTAGAGGACCGGCCAACAAGATTGTAAGCTATATGGCAGGCGACCAGGACCGAATGGCTCCCATAATGACAAAGGGATTAAATACTTATAATTTTGGAGCAAATGCATATTCGAAACCAGCGACAGGGCTCAATATTTTACGTGAAACAATTATGGGGCGTGATTTATTCGACTATGCTTTTAGAACCTATTCTCAGCGTTGGATGTTTAAACATCCAACTCCAGAAGATTTCTTTAGAACGATGGAGGATGCATCTGCGGTTGATTTAGATTGGTTCTGGAGATCATGGTTCTATTCCACAGATTATACTGATATTGGGGTGAAAGAGGTAAAAACCTTTTATGTTACTTCGAAAATGAGTAAAGAGGTTAGGGAAATGATGGAGCAGCGAGGAATGAAAGAAAGCGATCTTCCGGCATTGGTTTATTTAATAGATGAGGATAGTGAAGATTTCGAAGAAAGTATGCGTACTTCAACATTGGCCGATGTGCCAACCCTACAAGCTTATATAATGGATAATGTGCCGGCTAATGAGAGAGCAAGCTTGAAAAACCCTAAGTTTTTCTATGAAGTAACTTTTGAAAAACCAGGAGGTATTCCAATGCCAATCATTGCCGAATTTACGTATAGTGATGGTTCTACAAAAAGAGTAACCTATCCTGCTGAGATATGGAGAAAGAATGATGCTTCAGTTGGTAAAGTTATTGCTTCGGAAATGGAAATAACGAAGATTATTGTGGATCCTGACGAGGAAACCGCAGATATAGATACTAGCAATAACAGCTGGCCTAAGCGAAAAAAATTAGGTGATTTTAATAAGTTTAAAGAAAATGTAAAGGGGCAATAGTTCCATTTATAACAGATTAAAAGCCCCTTCGGTTTAATCGAAGGGGCTTTTCTATTTAGAATGTCAAAAAAAATACAACACTTAACATATAATTCGGAAGTCATAAGTATATTTGTGTTATGATATCGCAAGCTTATTTCTTATTTATTAGCGGTGCAGAGATAGGTTTTATCCTCTTTGTTGTCCTATTGGTGTTTGGTGCAGATAAAGTGCCAGAGATTGCAAGAGGGCTTGGAAAAGGGATGCGTCAAATTAAAGATGCAACAAATGATATTAAAAGCGAAATCACTAAAAGCGCAAAAAAGAATGATATTAACTTGGATATAACCAAGGATATTAAGAAAGAAATTGAAGGGATAAGAGACGATGTTGAAGATACTGCCGGTTCTATAAAGAGGAAGTTTTAATTCAAAATCGGCTCGGTCACTAACAAACCATTTCTAACTTTGGTTTATTTTTTACGTGAAATTGTTAAGCCATCCCTAATTGGGAGTAAAACGGTTTCCAAATCAGCGTGCTCATTCAATAATTTGTTATAAGTCACTAATGCCTGGGTATCAGTATCCTCTTTCTTGATAGTTTCAACAACCTTTCCGCTCCACAGTACATTGTCACTTAGAATAACACCTCCTTTTTTTAACTTCGGAAGGATTAACTCTAAATATTTTTGGTAGTTTTTTTTATCGGCATCAATGAATACCAAGTCAAAAACTTGGTCCAATTCTGGAATAACTTCTAAAGCGTTTCCAGTATGCTGAAAAATATTAGATCCGAAGCCTGAAGCATCAAAGTACTTTCGTTGTAGCTCATGTAACTCTTCATTGATGTCAATTGTATGAAGTGTACCCCCAGATTGCATTCCTTCAGCTAAACATAATGCAGAATAGCCAGTATAAGTTCCGATTTCTAAAATATGCTTTGGTGCAATTAATTTAGAAATCATACTTAATACTCTGCCTTGAAAATGCCCGCTTAACATTCGTGGCTGTAATACCTTTTGCCAGGTCTCTCGGTTGAGTTTTTGTAATAATTCTGGCTCTTGTTGAGAGTGATCCAAGACATAATCTTCAATTTTTTCAGGAAGAAAGTCCATTAACCTATGATCCGATTTATTAATTTTTGTTTCGCAATTTCATCATCTCCACAAAGCCATCGAATGACATTTTCATCCCAAATGGAATCGCATTCTTCTTCGGTAAGTATATTGCGTTCTTTAGCTAAATCTAAAATTTTCCCAGGATATGATGATTGTACTTCGCTATCCATTTCACCTAAAGGATAAGGATCATCTAGACCCATTACGATCTGCTTAGAAGTCTGATTTTCAACAACTAACTTTAATGAGCCTGTGTCGTGTACCAAGGTGTCAAAGAAGATATTCTTATGTCCAACTGCTTTTCTAGGATGTGATTTCCCTTCAAATAAATCCGGACGCCCGTCAAAGCCCTGTATCCTTCTTCCAAGATTCATTTGTGCTAACTGTCCGCCATGTGCAAAACAAGTTCGCATATTTGGGAATTTATCTGCATAGCCATTCAACGTTAAAAAGTGATAGGCATCGGCGCATTGTGCTAGCATCCAAATAAGATGAAAGCGCCAGGAAGTATTCTCAAGCTTTATGAATTTTTCGCCGTCATAAGGGTGAACCTCTAAAGCAAGATTGTATTTGCTTGCCATTTCAAAAATCGGTTCATTTTCCTCGTCAAAGATACATCGCCAAGTCCCAATAGTATCCATATAATGAGTTGGAAGACAAAGTAATTGCATCCCAAGTTCCTCAACACAACGCTGAATTTCCCACATTGCTCCCTGAACAAAACCCGGATGCACTACAAAACCACAAGTAAATTTTGAAGGATGATCTCGTTGAACTTTTGCATTGAAATCGTTCTGAAATCGCAGAGCCTTTTTCATCTCTTCCACGCGCAGCCCATTTCCATAAAGTTGAGATAGGTTTAAGACAACCGCGTGATCGATATTAAATCCTTCCATCCACGCTAGTTTTTCATCTAGAAAAAAACTAGAGTCGGTAACAGGTCGGCTCCAATCTTTTTGAAGCATGAACTTTCGATCCTTATCTACCCAGAATATTTCTTTGTCCTTCATAAATTGAGGGATATCCTCCGGATAAGGAAGTAAATGAGAGTGGCCGTTAATTCGCAGTTTTCGTTTCATATCTATTCCCGGCGAAGGCAGGGATCATATTAATTGAATCTATTTTTGATTTTTCTATTTCCGAGATTTCTTTTTTAAGAATCTATCAAGTACAGGATATTGCTAAAGTTACAAACTTTTAGTCCGTCCTCCATCCACCGGGAGATTAATTCCATTGATATAGCTCGCGGCCTCACTTGCCAAGAAAACCACAGCATTTGCAATTTCTCCTGGCTGAGCAAAACGATTCGCGGGCACAAGTCCCATCATGAAGGCACTGGCTTCCCCTTCTGTTTTGTTTAATTTCTTTGCGGCATTGGCAACAATATCGTCCAATCTGTCCGTAGCCGTGAATCCTGGAAGAACATTATTGACAGTAATCCCATATTGTCCAAGTTCATTGGCCAGAGTTTTACTCCAACTGGCAACAGCTCCTCTAATCGTGTTACTCACACCTAAGCCATCAATAGGTTGCTTTACAGAGGTAGAAATAATATTAATTATCCTACCGTAATCTGCTTTTTTCATTCCCGGAACTAAGGCTTGAACTAATATTTGATTACAAATTAAATGCTGTGTAAAAGCATTTGTAAATTCTGAGGGTTCTGCTGAAAATATAGGTCCACCTTTCGGGCCTCCTGTGTTATTTAGCAAAATATGAAAAATTTTGTTCTCTGTCACCACATTCACTCTTTCCTTAAGTAATTCAGGATTGCTAAAATCGGCAACTATATAATTATGTTTCTGACCGTCTTGAAATGGTAATTCTAAAAGCGTGTTCTTCAACTTCTCCTCGTCTCTTGCCAATAAAGTCACTGTAGCTCCGAGTTTGGCTAATAGCATCGCGGTAGATTTTCCTATTCCTGCTGTGCTTCCACATACAAGTGCGTTTTTATCTTTAAAATTTAAATTCATTTTTCTGTCAGGTCGAGCGCAGTCGAGACCTATATTTATTATTTAACAACCCCTCGACTGCGCTCGGGGAGACATTTTATGATTTTATTGTTAGTCTGAGCCTGTTGAAGACCTGTTGAGCATTTCAACAAGCTCAGTGTTGTGTTTTTAATAATTTTATAATTGTTCTTCGTCTAATAATCTAAAAGCACAGCGATCTATTTCAATCATATTTAATACATACATTTTTGGCTTCCGTGAAAAAACGCAAGGCTTCAAATCCTCCTTCACGGCCTACTCCGCTATTTTTAACTCCCCCGAAAGGAGTTCGCAGATCACGGCTCATCCAGGTATTTACCCATACAATTCCAGCTTCTAATTTTTTGCTCATCCGCATTGTTCTGTTAAGGTCGCTTGTCCATAGCGTTGAAGAGAGCCCATACTTTACACCGTTGGCAAATTGTAATGCTTGGTCTTCTGTTTCAAATGGCATAAGAGTCACAACAGGTCCAAAGATTTCTTCTTGGTTCACGCGACATTGATCATCGTACACTTCAATAATAGTTGGCTCTAAATAATAACCATTTTCAGATCCAGATACTTGTATCGTTTTTCCTCCAAATAAAACCTTACCTCCTTCTTCTTCCGCTATCTTAATATATGATTGGACTTTTTCGAGATGTGGTTTCGAGACTAGTGCCCCAATATCTGTTTCTGTTTCAAAAGGGTTTCCAACTTTCAGCTCACTAACCTTTGCTATAAAATCTGTTTTAAATTGCTCGTAAATAGAGCTCTCTACAAAGATCCTACTTCCGCAGAGACATATTTGTCCCTGATTTGTAAAGGATGATTTAACGGATACCGCTAACATTTTATCGTAGTCGCAGTCAGCAAAAATGATATTTGGATTTTTACCTCCCAATTCTAATGATAGTTTTTTGAACATTGGTGCGGCGGTACGTGCAATATGTTCCCCAGTTTTTGTTCCTCCCGTAAATGAAATGGCTTTAATATTTGGATGTGCAACGATCGCCTGTCCTGCGGAAGGTCCTAAGCCATGAACAATATTTAAAACGCCTTTGGGCAAGCCTGCTTCAGTACAAATTTCCCCTAAAAGAAAGGCTGTCATTGGAGTCACTTCGCTGGGTTTTGCGACTACCGTATTTCCAGCGGCTATGGCCGGAGCTATTTTCCAAGAAAATAAATACAAGGGTAAATTCCAAGGAGAAATGCAACCCACAACTCCAATGGGTTGTCGAAGTGTAAAATTCATCGTATTCAAACCAATACTTTCGTGTGCTTCACTAGAAAACTGGGTTATAGCATTTCCAAAAAACCGAAAATTACTGGACGCCCTCGGGATATCAATTGCAGTAGCTAGACTTAAAGGTTTACCGTTATCCATCGATTCGGCTAAAGCAAAACGGTCTAAATTATCATCAATGAGAGATGCAATTTTAAGCATAATAGCACTACGTTCGTCAATACTAGTGTTAGACCAAGTTGGAAAAGCATCTCTGGCAGCTTCGTATGCTAAAGAAATATCCTCTTCTTTTGAATTTGCTATTTGAGAATAGATTTCACCATTACTCGGATTGTAATTATCTAACCACCCATCAGCGATGGGAGGCAAATATTGACCGTTTATGTAGTTTAATATTTTTTTCATCTCTCTAGATTCGTGATGCTTAACTGAGCTTTTTATATGCCATTGCTTTAATTTCCACTACTAAATGTGGGTGAGGTAATTGATGAACAGCAACTGTCGTTCTTGTAGGTCCCGTTTCTTTGTCAAAATAGGTTGCATAGACCTCGTTATAACCTGCAAAATCATTCATATTCACCAGAAATGAAGTGACGTCAACAACATCGGCCATAGTAGCACCTTCAGCTGCAAGATAATCTTTTATATTTTCTAAAACTGCCTTCGTTTGTTCTCGTACATCCAATCGCATGGTTCCCATATCATCTATTTGATGTACCCCAGCAAATGTATTGTCAGGTAATCGGGAACTTGCTCCAGAAACAAATATAAAATCTCCGACACGTTTTACGTGTGGATACGCTCCTCTTGGAGTAGCCTTTCCTTCAATAAGTCTACTTTTGTTTTTCATAGTGTAACAGTATTTCAATTAGTGGCCTCTTGAAGAGGTTTAGGACTTGTAAAACCTTATGTGATGTATACCTCCTCTAATTATGAAGAAGCTATTCAAAGAAAAAATTTATTTTAATTTTCCGAGTACGGCATTGTCATCTAGAATTTCTTCCGTTGTTCTTTTCACTAAAATAAGTTTCTCATTCAATGGCATTGTTTCAGGAAGTTTGCCGTCATCAATCAAATTAAGAATGGCTTTATCTTGAGCTCGACCCCTTGTCATCGCCTCGTCATAAGATATATTTTCATTGAAAGTTACCATTGAGTATTTAGAGTAATATTCGTCTGGAAACTCCGCTTCAAAAGCAGTTTCAAGTTTTCTCTTCTGCTGAAACAATTCACTTGCCGTATGCTCTTTCATTTCGTGAAAATTATCTACTGCAAGATCAGCTATAGCATCGGTGTCTTTTTTACGCGCTTTTTCATATTCTTCGAATATTTTTTCCCAATCTATTTCTCCGGTGAATAGTTTATCTTCAAATTTCTCCAATACTTCATCAAAGACTACAACATCTTCAAAAGAGGCGTTCATTCCTTGTCCGTAAAATGGCACAATGGCGTGAGCGGCATCTCCTAAAATTAATGACTTTCCGAAGGAATTCCAAGGGGAACATTTAATAGTTCCCAAAGGCCCTGTAGGGTTTTCGAAAAACACTTCGGTTAAATTCGGCATTAAAGCCAGGGCGTCGGGGAACTCCTGTTGAAAATATTCCTGCACTTTTTCAGGTGTGGTTAAATTTTCGAAACAGTAATTGCTATCTGCATATGGAAGAAATAAAGTAACGGTAAAACTACCATCCATATTTGGAAGTGCAATGAGCATATCCTCCCCTCGAGGCCAGATGTGCAAGGCATTTTTATCGGTTCTGTATCCACCATTCTCGGCGGGCGGAATTGTTAGTTCTTTATAGCCGTGAGTAAGCCAGCCTATAGAAAAACTAAATAAAAAGTTTCTGTTATTAAACATGCTTTTTCTAACTACAGAGCCAGCTCCATCCGTTCCTAAAAGAATATCACCTTTAAAAGTAACTAATGCCCCTGTATTGTAATTTTTAAAAGTTGCAGAAGCATTTTTTAAATCAATATCTTCACAGGCGTGATCGAAAACTAGGTTAACATTCGGCATTTTTTCTGCAGCGTCCAGTAGCATCATGTTCAATCCGGGACGAGAGATAGAATTGATGAATTCGTTTTTTCGACCACTGTATTTGCTTAAGAATGTATTCCCCTCTTTATCATGAATCATGCGCCCGTGCATTGGAATACACTGTTCTTTGGCTTCAGCTTCAACACCAGCTATGCGCAGGCCTCTTAGCCCTCTATCCGAGAGTGATAAATTTATTGATCTCCCTGCATCTTGCTCGATTTTACGCAAATCGGGCCGTTTTTCAACTAGGGTAACTTTGTAGCCACGCTGTGCCATTCGAAGTGCAAGTAGACTTCCGCAAAGCCCTGCTCCAATAATAAGTATGTTGTCTTTTTTACTCATATGAAATTTCCTAAAAGGAATGTATTTTTTGGTTCCGAAACTCTCTCAAACATCCCGAAATATGAGGAGGGATCTTCCCTAATAAAATTATTAATTCAATACTTTTTTTAATCGTTCAGCAAAATGATAAATATCTTCAAAACTGTTATAGAGTGGGATAGGAGCAACACGGATAACATCCGGTTCTCTCCAATCACTTATAACACCAGCCTCTGTAAGTCTTGTGTGCAAATTTTTATCAGCACTTTTTACCTGAATTGATAATTGGCAACCTCTTTCCTCAGGGTTTCGGGGGGTAATAATGCTTATTCTATTATCCTTTAGGTTATCAATTAAATACTCTAGAAAACCGGTCAGCTTTAAAGACTTTTTGCGAATATTTTCAAAACCAGCTTCGGAAAAAATATCCAAAGAGGCTCTTATAGCTGCCATTGAAAGAATTGGCGGATTGCTTAATTGCCAACCTTCAGCTCCACTTAAAGCATCAAATTCGTGACGCATATTAAAACGCGTTTCCTTATTATGTCCCCACCAGCCAGTAAAACGATTCAAATCTTTGTTACTTGCATGACGTTCGTGAACAAAACAGCCACCTAGGCTACCAGGACCACTGTTGAGATATTTATAAGTACACCACACCGCAAAGTCGGCTCCAGTTTCATGTAAATTGGGTTGAATGTTGCCTGCGCCATGAGCGAGATCAAATCCAACCATACATCCATGACTATGTCCTAAATCTGTGATTTTTTTCAAAGGGAAGGCTTGCCCGGAATAGTAATTAGTACTTCCAATCATCAATAAAGCAATTTCACCACCCTGGTGATCCATGATTTCTTCCAGATCTTCAAAGCGACAAAGTTCTTCACCTTTTCGAGGTTTCCACAGAATTAGGGCGTCGCTCGGATCAAAACCATGAAATTTCAACTGACTTTCCACAGCATACTTGTCACTTGGGAATGCATCACTCTCAATAATAATTTTATACTTAGTTGCTGTAGGCCTATAAAAGGAAACCATCATTAAATGAAGATTAGTAGTAAGACCATTCATAACAACAACTTCGGAAGGCTTAGCGCCAACTATTTTCGCCATATTTTCGGTCAGAAATTCGTGGTAAGGCAACCAAGGATGCTTGGCATCTGTATGACCTTCTACTCCTAATGTGGCCCAATCATTAAGTTCTTGCTCAATGTAGTTAGAAACTGTTTTAGGTTGAAGTCCCAGAGAGTTTCCGCAAAGGTAAACCAACTCTTGACCATCGACGTTTTTAGGAATATGAAATTTATTTCTAAAGCTAGCTAATGTATCCAAAGTATCACATTTTTTAGCGAATTTCAAAGTGTTTTCGAACATATTAATCTATCAATTTTGAGCGTCTAACAAAAATAGGGATTAATATTTTAAGTGACGGCAAAATTGGGGTTGCTAATATTACTTTGTCCGATGTATCTTTGTACAAAACTGATAAATGAGAAAATACACTGTTTTAGTTTTTCTATGTTTCCTAGTTGGTAGTACGACAGCACAATCTGTTGCACGACAATGGAACGAAGAAGTGCTAAATGGTATTCGGAATGATTTTGCACGGCCTACTGTGCACGCGCGAAATCTGTTTCATACTTCAGTGGCTATGTACGATGTCTGGGCAGTTTTCGCACCTTATGCAGATACTTTTTTCTTAGGAAAAACAGTAGGGGATTATACCTGTTCTTTTAACGGATTTTCAACTTCGGAAAATCTTTCCGAAGCGAGAAACAAGGCAATAAGCTACGCCGTTTATCGAATCATCTTACACCGTTTTGAAAATGCCCCTAGACAAGTTGAAATCTTAGAGGCAGTGAATAGCCTTATGGCAGATTTGCAGTACGATATTTCTATTACATCCACCAATTATGAAAACGGTGATGCCGCTGCCCTTGGGAATTATATTGCACAACAGATTATTGCCTTCGGATTACAGGATGGTTCGAATGAAGCATTGGATTATGGAAATCAACTTTATGAGCCTTTAAACGAACCCCTTAATACTGATATTACTGGTAACGGGGATATGACCCATCCTAATCATTGGCAACCGCTGAAAGTTGAAAACTATGTTGATCAGAGCGGGAACGTAATTCCTGGAGGGCAACCTGCTTTTTTAAGTCCGGAATGGGGCAGTGTTACACCTTTCTCACTTCAGGACGAGGATAAGACTATTCACTCTGTATCGGGTTTTGATTATACTGTCTATAGTGATCCTGGGGCACCGTCATATCTCCAAAACGGTCTCGGAATTGAAGATCCCTATAAATGGGGTTTTTCATTAGTTGCCGCATGGAGTGCTCATTTAGATCCAGCGGATGGAGTTCTAATTGATATTTCACCCGCTAGCAAAGGTAATTTCGATTCTTCTGGTTTTCCGATCACATTCGAAGAGTATAAGTCATTTTACAACTACGCAGATGGCAGTGACCCAAGTACTGGTCATAGTATTAATCCGAAAACTAATTTGCCATATGAGCCGGAAATGGTTTTAAGGGGAGATTATACAAGGGTTTTAGCTGAATATTGGGCCGATGGTCCCGATAGTGAAACTCCTCCCGGACATTGGTTTACTTTGCTTAATTATGTAAGTGATCAGCCTGATTTGGTTAAAAGATTTAAAGGCGAAGGAGATGAACTAAGTGATTTGGAGTGGGATGTTAAATCCTATTTTATACTTGGCGGAACAATGCATGATGCAGCCGTTACCGCCTGGGGATTGAAAGGGTATTATGATTATGTAAGACCTATAAGTGCTATACGATATATGGCCGATAGAGGGCAATCTAGCGATAGTGACTTACCTAGTTATCATCCAAATGGTCTGCCATTGGTGCCAGGATTGATTGAGGTTATAAATCTTGGAGGTCCTTTGGCAGGTGCGTTCAATGAAAATGTGGGTAGGATTAAAATGTATTGTTGGAAAGGCCCTAGCTTTATTATTGACCCTAATAACGATATTGCTGGGGTGGATTGGATTTTAGCTGAGGAGTGGTTTCCTTATCAAAGGCCTTCTTTTGTGTCACCACCTTTCGCGGGATTCGTGTCGGGCCATTCTACATTTTCAAGAGCAGCGGCTGAATTTCTTACAATGCTAACCGGCGATCCTTTCTTTCCAGGAGGTTTAGGGGTTTTTGAAGCTCCAGCGAATAGCTTTTTAAAATTTGAAAAAGGACCTTCTACGACAATAAAATTACAATGGGCTACCTATCGTGATGCCAGTGATCAGACAAGTTTAAGCCGAATATGGGGAGGGATACACCCACCGATAGATGATGTTTCCGGGCGAATTATTGGTGAAAAAATTGGGAAAAAGGCCTTTGCATTTGGTGAGAAGTATTTTATAAAAAAGTTAGCCGAGAGTGGTGCCTTATTTCCAAATCCAACGGTAGAAAGTACAACTATACTATTCGAATCGAATATAGAACTCAGCGTGAGTGTTTATGATATCTTGGGAAGGGAAGTAATATCGACTCCTGCCGAGTTTGATGCTTATAATCAATGTAATTTAAGCACCAGTCAATTACGTCAAGGAATCTATTTTGTGATACTGAGGGATAGCAATGAAAAGTTAGTCTTCAATGAGAAGTTGATTAAGAAGTGAAGGGTGAAGAGTGAGAAGAAAGAAGAAAGACCGCTTTACTGAAAGAAGAAAGACCGTTGCACTGTATGAAGAAAGAAGAAAGAAAGTTAAAAGTTAAAAGTGAAAAGTTGATCTGTTTAATCATTGATTCATGAAATCGTAGTTTAAAAGTAACATTTTGCTCTAACAATCTAACAATCTAACAATCCAGAAGATAGATGTGACTTCTCGATACTAAATTCAAATTTACTGACGTAATTTGAATTTCACTCGAAGTGACTGTGTGGGATTTGAGAATTGAGTAATGAGAAGTGAGTAGTGCGAAAAACAAGAATCCAACAATCCAAGAATCCAAGAATCGAACAATCCAAGAATCGAACAATCCATGAATCCAGAAGCTAGATGTGACTTCTCGATACTAAATTCAAATTTACTGGCGTAATTTGAATTTCACTCGAAGTGACTGCGTGAGACGGAAGACGGAAGACGGAAGTTCAAAGAAAAATCGAAACATCTCAACGACTGAACAATTAAACGATTCAACTGAATTGACTCATTAATTCATTGACAATAAAAACCCAGCACCTTACTTTACCGATATGTTTGTGAAATACAATTTGAAATCGCCCAGACTGTCCTTGTGCATTTTTGCAATTTGAAGACCATTAAATTCCTCGTAATCTTCCCAAGTATTAGTCATCGTTGGCGTACTATCATTTGCGTGCCGATAGGTCCATTCTTTAATTATAAAATCTTTTCCGAAGTAAAAGTCATATGCGTCCCCGGGGGTGTAACCGCCATCATGGCCATAAACAACAGTTAATTTATTAAGGATTTCTTTTGAAATCGGAGCAGGAACATCTTGTGTTTCTGTAAAGGCAGTGCCTTCATCCCAAATAAGATTAAAAGGTGCCAAGAGCCAATATTTGTCATTGATAAAGGAAGCATCAGTTTTCTTGATTATTGAGTCCATTTTCATTCTATTATATGAAACGGTGTCTTTTCCCGCAATCATTAAAATGTCTTGGGATTTTGGTTTCCAGCTCCAGGAACGTTCAAAGTGATTTTCACTTCGATCTACATTAAAAGTAAAACTTATTTCTGAAACCTTTTCCCAGTTTTCGAAACCATTTTTAAATGCGATACCCTCGGCGGTAGTTCGTTTTTTTTCTGAAATATTCTCCTGCGACTGAATGTCTTCAGAAGATTTTTTTACCTCATTGCAACTTATCGTAATAACTATAAAACAAAGTAGAATTAAGATTTTTTTCATTATTCTGAATAATTTTCGATAAAAATAGCCAAACTAAAAGTCAAGCAATAATTTTTGTACTTTTATGTATGGAAAAAGTATTAACGTACACGAATAATGAAGTGACTGTTGTATGGAAGCCAGAGACCTGTATTCATTCGGCAAAGTGCGTTCATGGTTTACCTGAAGTTTTTAAGCCAAATGAGAAGCGCTGGATTCAAATGGAAAATTCCACTACTGATGCGATTGTAAATGCTGTAAAGGGATGTCCAAGTGGGGCTTTGAGTTATTATATGAATGCTGATGGTAAACCAGAAGAGCAAAAGGAAGTCCATATGGAAGCTACAAAAGTTGAGGTTATTGATGCTGGTCCATTAATGGTTTATGGAAGACTCAATGTGAAACATGTCGATGGGAGTGAAGAATTGAAAAAACGCGCTACAGCCTTTTGCAGGTGTGGAAAAACATCTAACAATCCATTTTGCGATGGGTCACATAATAAATAATGGATTTAGAGAAAGCTTTTACTACAAATCGTGAAACTTGGAATAAAAAAGTTGCTATTCATGCAGCAAGTGAGTTTTATGATTTAGAGAATTTTAAGAAAGGAAAATCTTCATTGACACCATTTGAAACTCTGGCACTTGGGGATGTTAAAGGGAAGGATATTTTGCATTTGCAATGTCACTTCGGGCAAGATACATTGAGTTTTCAACGCATGGGAGCAAGGTGTACTGGAGTAGATATTTCGGATGAGGCTGTTAAGCTTGCAAGAGATCTGAACAAAGAAATGAAATTAGACGCCAAATTTGTGTGCTGCAATGTATTGGATACTTCACAATATATTGCTGAAAAATTTGATATTGTATTCACGAGTTACGGGACCATTGGCTGGCTACCCGATTTGAAACCATGGGCAAAGATGATTTCAGAAAGATTAAAGCCTGGAGGTGTCTTTTATATAGTAGAATTTCATCCTATTGCGTGGATGTATGATTATACAATAACGCCATTAAAATTTAAGTACCGTTACCAACAAAACGAAGTAATATACGAAGAGTATGAAGGCACTTATGCTGATGAAAAATCAAAAATAACTAGCAAGGAATACTCTTGGAACCACGGATTAGGAGAAGTTATAACATCGTTATGTGAAGCTGGACTTGATATAGCATATTTGAAAGAACATGAAACATCACCCTATGATATTTTCCCAGGCTTAATAAAAAATAAAGAGGAGTTGTTCGAATTAGATGGAGGGTTATATCCACTTATCTACGAAATAAAGGCCGCTAAGCGAGACGTTACATAATCAAATTGGTATACGTTGACTTACCTGTTATAAGCCTATGTTGAGTAATTAATGGCCCATATCTTCTTTTAGTAACTCAGGAAATTTTTGTTGAAATTTAAGGAGTCTGGGTAATGAGACTCCTATAATGTAACTATTGTAAGGGTTGTTTTTTTCATAGTTTTGATGGTACTCTTCCCCAATCCAAAATTTTTGAAATGGTAGTACTTCTGCCGCAACTGTTTGTCCTTCGAGTTGTGTGTTTAAGCCAGCTATTATTTTATCTATTATTTTTTTTTCATCATCATTTTGATAAAAAATAATAGATCGATATTGCGATCCTCGATCAGGGCCTTGTCCATTTACCTGTGTAATATTTTGAGAACCAAAATATATAATCACCAATTTTTCGAAGCTAATAACCTTTGGGTCGTAAATAATTTCAACTGCCTCTGCATGACCTGTACGGCCTGTATTACTTGCTTCGTAGCTTGGGTTTTTCGTATGACCGCCGCTGTAGCCGGAGATAGATTCTTTTACTCCCTTGACACTTTCGTAAATAGCTTCAACACACCAAAAACATCCACTGGCAAAGTAAGCTCTGGCTAAACCGTTTTGTAAAGGAACTTGTATTGGCGTAAGCTCAGACTGCGCTATTGTTTCAGATTCTTTGTCTTTATTATTGGATGAAAGGCAAGATGTCTGTGTAAATAGTGTGAGGACGGCAAACAGTAAAGTGAACTTTTTCATAAGTGTATAATTTTTTGGAATCGGTCGTTTAATTTATTTAACCTTTCAGAAAATTACAAAAAAAAACCTCACTGGAAGTGAGGTTTTTTTTATGTATAATAAATTTGGTCATTATATCTTGCCAAAGATAACTTCCATTTTTTCACGTTCTTGAACAGCTAATTCTGGATCTACCAAAATTCTTCCACTATGCTCATCGGTGATAATCTTTTTACGTGAAGCTATTTCCATTTGAACCTGCGGTGGGATAGTAAAGAATGAACCTCCAGATGCACCTCTTTCTACAGCCACAACTGCTAAACCATTTTTTACGTTTTTACGAATACGTTTATAAGCCTTTACGAGGCGCTCTTCAATTTTTCCTTCAAATTTTTCAGATTCCTTGATTAAAGATTTTTCTTCTTTTTCAGTTTCTGAAAGTATTTCATTTAATTCGCCTTGTTTGTGTTTCAAATGATCTTCACGGGCATTAACTCGAATTGCCGTTTCTTCAATTACCAAAGTTTTTTGTTCAATTTGAGCCCTGAATTCATTGATGTGCTTATCGGCCAATTGAATTTCCAATTCTTGAAATTCAATTTCCTTGCTCAAAGAATTATACTCACGATTATTTCGAACATTATCTTGCTGAGTCGTATATTTTTTTATCAACGTCTTAGCTTCTTCGATAAGGTTCTTTTTGGATTTAATTCCTTCTTCAATAACTTCGAGGTCAGTTTTTAACTTTTCGAGCCGGGTATTCATTCCCGCTACTTCATCTTCAAGGTCTTCAACTTCTAAAGGAAGTTCCCCTCTCACATTTCTAATCTCATCAATTCTGGAGTCAATCAATTGAAGATCATACAATGCTCTTAATTTCTCTTCTACTGTAATTTCGGTTTTTGTTGCCATATTTTAATAATAGCTAATAGGATTGGTGTTTGTTTGCGCTAAAACGACTGCAAAATTAGTGATTTTTTTGCTAAGGAAAGAATGTAGAAGGTCTTTTGTGAACTGTTCGCTTTCATAATGCCCAATATCTGCTAGGATAATAGTATTTTCCGCCTTGAAAAAATCGTGATACTTTAGATCTGAAGTTACAAAAGCGTCAGCACCAGCGGCTTTGGCCGCCTCAATGGCGAAGCTACCGCTGCCACCTAAAACGGCAATTTTTTTAATCGTACTACTATTTAATTTTGAATGCCGAATACAGTCGGTCTTCATTGTAGCTTTTAGAAATTTTAAAAATTCTGTTTCATTCATTGCAGAAGCTAACTCACCTACCATACCCATACCAATATGCTGATTTCTATTTTCTAGTGTAGTAATTTCGTATGCCACTTCTTCATAAGGGTGCGCCTTATGTAATGCGGCTATAAGGTGCGATTCTAAATGTTTTTGATACGTTACGGAAATCTTTGATTCATCTTCAAAATGAAGCTCTCCTTTTTCACCTAGCGTAGGATTGGATTTTTCATTTGCGTTAAAACTTCCTGTTCCTGTCGATGTGAAACTACAGTTGGTGTAATTACCAATTTCTCCTGCCCCTGCTGTAAAAAGTGCGAGGCGAACTTGCGAGACTTTTTTAACTGGAACATAGGTGATTAATTTTTTTATTGTTCCACTCTGAGGTATTAAAACCTGTTTATTTTTTAATTGAAGTGTCTCACAAATCATAGCATTCACGCCATTCCAAGCGTTGTCTAAGGCCGTATGAATTGCATAAATAGCTATGTCATACTTTATGGCCTTTGCTACGACACGCTCTACGTAAGTCGCGCCAGTTATTTTTTTTAATCCTGAAAAGATAATAGGGTGAAAACTAACAATCAAATTGCAATTGCTCGATATAGCTTCATCAATTACAGTTTCAATAGTATCTAGGGTAACTAGAATCCCTGTTATTGCAGCATTCATATCACCAATTAGTAATCCAGCATTGTCAAAGTCTTCGGCATAAGATAAGGGAGCTAGTTCTTCAAGAATGGATGCGACGTCTTTAACCTTCATCGTTTTTATTTTAAGGTAAAGATAACAATTTCTGTTTTTTGTTTGCAAGCGATTAATTTTGTAAAGATTAATCGCTTGCATTAAAACGGTAACTATCGCAACAAGCATGGATCGCCACGATATCGCCGAGCGCATAACCGCAGAGGACATTGCTAAAATTCATGCGGCAGATTTAAAAGCTAGGACATAAATTTCACTATCACGAGGTGATCAATGAGCATTCAAGGGAGAGCGATTGTTAAAAAATAATAATTTATGAGGTAGAATTCTTTAAGATTTTCAAATTCTATTTGATTAACTCTATTATCATGGGAATTAGTATTTTCGTGCTATGAAGTCGTTTCGAAAAATCCTTTTTCCTTTTTCTCTGTTATACGGAGGTATTGTTGCGCTTAGAAATTATTTTTATGATAGAGGCTGGTTTAAAAGTAAAACTTTTGATAAACCTGTTATTTGTGTTGGAAATCTTTCGGTAGGTGGAACTGGTAAATCCCCAATGATCGAATATTTAATAGAATTTTTAGTTAAGGACTTTAGGGTTGCTGTCCTTAGTAGAGGATACAAGAGACGGTCTACTGGCTTTAGAGAAGTCCTAGTAGATAGCACCGTACAAGAGGTTGGTGATGAACCATTACAGTTTAAGCAAAACTTTCCGAAGGTAGCAATAGCGGTTTGTGCGAATAGGCAAGAAGGAATTGAAAAACTTCAAGACAGAGCAGATATCATTTTGTTGGATGATGCTTTCCAGCATAGAAGAGTACGTGCATCGACGAATATATTATTGACACCATTTAACGATTTGTATATTAATGATTTGGTGGTCCCGGCCGGTAATTTAAGGGAGTTTAGATCGGGTTCTAAACGTGCAGATGTTATTGTAGTAACTAAATGTCCTGAAGGAGTTGCATATTCTAATTTACAAAAGATTCAACTAAAGATAAAACTAAAAGAACACCAAAAAATTTATTTTTCTAAAATTGGTTATGAAGAGTCAATTTATGGACCAACCGAAAAACTTCCGTTAAATTATCTTCGAGATAAAAAATTCACATTAGTTACGGGAATAGCTAAACCGAAACCATTGGTCGATTTCTTGGAACGAGAACAATTTACTTTTAATCATAAAAAATATCCTGATCATCATAATTTTTCAATGGCTGAGGTAGAAAGACTAAAGAAGAATGAAATTATCCTAACCACCGAGAAAGACTATATGAGGCTTCAGCCAAAACTTGGAAAATTTGCGATTTATTACCTGCCAATTAAAACTATAATTTTAAGGGAACAGGAAAGTTTTTTCAGGAAAACAATACTTGATAGTATTGATAAAAAGCGTTTTAGCTAGAGGCTGTTGTTTCAGTTTTAGTGTTTATAGTTCGGTATATTTTTTCGAAAAAATCTTCAGGTTTAAATGGCTTCGGAATAATTTCATTAAAACCAGCCCTGTAAAAATCGTCTAAATTTTCATCTATGGTTACGGCAGTCAGGGCAATAATTGGCAGTTGGGTGTCAAATTCTCTTATCTTTTGAGTTGCTTCAATTCCACTTATCCCGGGCATATGAATATCCATTAAAACAATGTCAAAAGTATTTTCTTTTACCATTTTAATTGCGTCCATGCCGTTATCTGCGACCAAACAATTCATCTTATTTTTCTCCAAGATTTTCTTGGTAATCATTTGATTAATTTTATTATCCTCTACAACAAGTACATTCTTGTTTTCTAGAGCTAGATAGTCTATGTCGTAAGTGATATTTTTAGGACTTGACTCATCGCCGATTTCCTCTGAAATTTGAAAATTAATATTAAACCAAAATTTAGAACCTTTACCTAGCTGACTTTCAAGTTGAATTTTACTATTCATTAATTCAAGCAAATTTTTCACAATTGAAAGGCCCAAGCCAGTTCCTCCAAAGTTTCTATTAATTTGGAGTGATCCTTGAGAAAAGGTTTCGAATATGCTTTTTTGTTTCTTTTTAGAAATGCCAACGCCGTTATCTTCAATTTCAAAGTGCAATGATATTTTATCATTGGTTCGATCTATATTCTGAACACGAACAAATACATCTCCATTCTGTGTAAATTTAACAGAATTACCAATTAAATTTATAAGAATCTGAGACAGTTTTAAAGGGTCTCCAGACAAAGAATTTGGAATGCTTTCATCAAATTCAAGATGAATTTTAGTTTTCCGGTCATCTCCAGATTTTTTTAACGCAATTATGACGTCCTTCATTCGCTTCTTAAGGTTGAAAGTCGTTTTTTCTACCTCCACTTTATTTGCTTCCAGCTTATTTAAATCGAGGATATTATTAATCAGAGATAATAAATATTCCCCCGAAAATTTCAATGAATTTAAATTTTCTTTCTGGTTCTCTTTTGGGTTTTCCTCTAAAAGTAAGTGGGTAAGGCCTGTAACTGCATAAAGAGGAGTCCGCAATTCATGAGTAATCGTAGAAAGAAATTGTGCTTTAGCAAGAGATGCTTTTTCTGCTTTTTCCTTTGCAAGCATTAGTTCATTGTTCTTATCCTGGAGCAATTCATTTGCTTTAGCTCTTAAATTATTGTTTTTATATAAGGATAAAGTTAGGAGAGAAAGGATAATGATTAGTGCTATACTAAGACCATTCGTTAGCTTACTAAAGTTTATTGACCTCTTGCTTTTGTCAAGGTCGTTTTGCAGATTAGCATTGATTTCATTTAGCCCTCCAAGGTTTAATTCCAAGTCCAGTCCCCTAGAAATGGCGGCAATATAGACCTGTTGGATTGCGTCTTTCTCTGATAAATACAGAATTAAATTACGTTCTCCCGTGTCATAATCTTTCTCGTCGAATGCAATAATAGAAGTGATTTTAAAACTATCAATTTTTAAATTCGAATAATTGTTGGATTCAATTATATTATTCGCAATTTCAAGTGCATTCTTTGCTAAGATTAATTTATCGCTACTAGTTTTCTCTTCTAATTTAAGAAGTGCCTCGGCTTTGTTTAATTGAGCTGTCGCCTCTTCATATGAGAGGTTGAAAGATTTGAACAATGGAATTCCGGCATCAAAATAATTCAAAGCACTCTTTGGGTTTCCTCGTCTAAGCTCAAGGATTCCAAGCCCTAATAATACTCTAGATTGATTTTCATCATCATTGAGTAGCGTAAACATTTCATCAGCTTTTTTAAAAAATATGCTGGCCTTGTTAAATTTTTCAGTTCGAGTAAGCACTAAGGCATATAAATTATATGCCCTAGCTAAATCCTGCTGATTAGTTCTTTTTTGTAAAAGAGAAATTACTTTCTCGCTATCCGAGGATGCTTTTTCGTAATTGTGAATTTGATAATGTAAGTCAATCGAAGTAAGTAGTACCTTGCTTTGCGAAATTGTATCTTTAATCTGGGCAACTAGTTTATTTGCTTTATTAAGATTAATTACGGCCACATCAAAATCCTGCGACGTAATGGCATTTGTGGCATCCTGTCGGTATTTTTCAATTTGAATCAAGGTGTCTATCGGTTTATCTTGTGTTCCGAATACGGGGAGTGACACAAAAAAAAGCAATAAAAATGACACAATAAATGTGTATGTGTTGTACGGTCTACTCATCAAATGAGTGTAGTTTAGCGATAAATATAGTCATTTCCTCGATATGTGTGCGATTAAATCAACAATTCTCGCCGAATATCCAATTTCATTATCATACCAGCCAATGATTTTTACCATTTTTCCGATTACGGAAGTCATTTCTGAGTCAAAAATGCAAGAATGCCTATTCCCTATAATGTCAACAGAGACAATAGGGTCTTCGGTATATTGAATAATACCATTTAAATTAGTTTCTGAAGCTCGCTTAAAGGCCTCGTTAATATCTTCAATAGTTACTGTCTCCTTTACATTTAAGGTTATATCAGTTAAAGAACCATTTGGAACTGGAACTCGGATACCACAACCGCCTATTACATCGGCTAAATTCGGGAAGATTTTGGTTAACGCTTTCGCGGCGCCGGTGGTCGTTGGAACGATAGACTGGCTTGCAGCACGCGCGCGCCTTAAGTCTCTATGTGGTTGGTCATGTAAACTTTGATCGGTAGTGTACGAATGAATTGTTGTTATATAAGCCTGCTCGATGCCACATAATTCTTCCACAACTTTGAGCATTGGAGCTGCATTGTTCGTGGTGCAAGATGCATTCGAAATAATTCTGTCATCTGAATCTAAGATAGTTTCATTAACACCGAAAACAACTGTTTTAATGTCGTCATCAATTGGAGGTGCCGATAATATTACCTTTTTTGCTCCATTAGTAAGGTGGTTTTCAAGCTGAATATGAGTTTTGAATTTTCCACTGGCTTCAACAACAATATCTACATTAGGCCAAATAATATTTTCTATAGCCTTTTCGGAGGAGAACTGAACAGGAGTATTTGCCACGATAATCTGATCTTCAGAAAAGGAGATTTTTTCATTTAGAACTCCATGAATGCTGTCATACTTCAACAAATGGCATAAAGTTTTTGCGTCAGCTAGATCATTAATTGCTACAACTTGTATTTCAGGATGGTGTAATAGGATTCTGAATAGGTTTCTACCAATTCGGCCAAACCCGTTAATGCCTATTTTAATAGTGTTTGCCATTCTTCGAGAGGGTCTTAGGTAAGATGCTTTTGAGCTTTATAGGATGAACGCACTAGTGCACCACTTTCAACATGACGGAAACCCATTTCAAGACCTATCGTTTCATATTTTTTAAATTGCTCGGGTGTGATAAACTCCTTAACCGGCAGATGTTTCTTAGAAGGTTGCAAGTATTGTCCAATCGTAACCACATCGAGATCAATAGAGCGAAGGTCCTTCATAGTTTGTAGTACCTCTTCTTCTGTCTCTCCCAAGC
The DNA here is from genome assembly GCA_047614245.1 of Flavobacteriaceae bacterium. Taxonomy (GTDB): domain Bacteria; phylum Bacteroidota; class Bacteroidia; order Flavobacteriales; family Flavobacteriaceae; genus Ulvibacter. The sequence continues at coordinate 1,077 of JBLHIC010000011.1, read as the reverse complement.
CAAGCATGATTCCACTTTTTGTCCTTTTTATACCTTGCTCTTTAAGGTATCTCAACACTTCAAGACTTCGATCGTACTTTGCTTGGATGCGTACTTCTCTTGTAAGCCGTTTTACAGTTTCCATGTTATGCGAAACGATTTCTGGATTTACATCAATAATGCGATCTATATGTCGAGTTACACCCTGAAAATCTGGAATAAGTGTTTCCAGCGTAGTTTCGGGATTCATTCTACGAATAGCCTTTACAGTTTCAACCCACATAATAGACCCCATATCCTTCAAATCATCACGATCTACAGAGGTTATTACAGCGTGTTTGATTTTCATGATTTTAATAGAGCGGGCGACTTTTTCTGGTTCCTCCCAGTCTAAGCTTTCAGGACGTCCGGTTTTTACACCACAAAAACCACAGGAACGAGTACAGGTATTTCCTAAAATCATAAATGTTGCAGTCCCTTCGCCCCAACATTCGCCCATGTTTGGGCAACTCCCGGAAGTGCATATCGTATGTAAGTTATACTTTTCAACGAGCCCTCTTAGTTCGGTATACTTTTTACCGGTAGGAAGTTTTACGCGAAGCCATTTTGGCTTGGGTATTGGTTTCTGAAAATCTAAAGTTTCTATGCTCATTGTTGGATACAAAGATACAATTAATTAAATCCAAAATTCAAAACCTAATCAGGAATAAGAGTTTACGAATGTCGATTTAATAAGAATTATAAAGTAGTTAAAAACCAAATACTAAAAGCTAATAAAATTGCTATGCAAATCACACTATATATTTGAAGAGGCTTAGAAGGCCTCGCACTTATTGGTGTATTCTTACCTGTAATTAGTTTGAAATTAATAATGGCATAAAAAGGGGCAGTTAAAAATGATAAGATCGTTGCAATTTTAATAAGTAAGCCCATTTCAGAAACAAAAAAGAAAAAGATTGCTAGCGTTCCAATGACTAGTAGTATAAGCCAACGCAAATATCCATTTGTAAGTGGTTTTTCTTGTATGAGTTCGGTGGTTAAACTCATGACTCTCGGAGATGAATCTAGGGTGGTTAGCGTGGTGCTAAACATAGTCGT
>JBLHIC010000010.1:0-54495 GCA_047614245.1 Flavobacteriaceae bacterium | reverse complement strand
GCAATACAAATAAACAGCGGCAACGAAGGAATCGAAATTTCAGGAAGCGGTATCAAGAAAAAAAAGAAGGTAGTGAATAGTGAATAGTGAATAGTGAATAGTGAATAGTGAATAGTGAATAGTGAAAAAAAAAAACCAACTGTTGGATTATCGTCCCGTTTTCACTTAAAATATTCACAAAAAACACCCCAGAAGCCAGTTTTGAAACATCGATGAATTCAAAGTCTGCATCTTTTGTAAGCACCAATCCTATCTAATACATCATAGATTCTAATTGCTTTAATTTCTATATTACCTTGCTGTTTAAGTGCTACACTATTTTTCGCAGGATTGGGATAAAGTACAATGTTCACTTGGCTGTGTTCATCTACAATTAAAATGGTTTGGTTTTCGAACCAATATGATCCTATTTCAAGTGGATGTAAGGTACTTGTTAAAACATCTAAATCTCAATCATTATTGAGGTCTGCGGCACGAATCATACGTCCTCCACTAATTGGGTGCTCATAGATTAATTGTCTCGGTCCGAATTGAGCAATAGCCTCAAATCCAATTAAGCAAAGAACAATAAATAATATTTTTAATTTCATTGTATTAGGCAGTGTAAAATTGAACTTGTCAAGAATAGAATAATAAAATCCTCAATATTAACTGGGGATGTATTTTAACGATAACGAAAAAAACTCACGTATTATTAACACAAGGAATTAAACTTTCTAAAGTTCTTACGTACCTTTAGGCTTTAAAAAAATGTAGCATGAAAATATACACCAAAACGGGCGATAAAGGCACCACGGCACTCTTTGGAGGCACGCGTGTCGCAAAGCACCATATTCGAATTGAGAGTTATGGTACTGTGGATGAGTTGAATTCTCACATTGGATTAATTCGGGATCAGGAAATTGATGCTAGATCGAAAGAAACCTTAATCCATATTCAGGATAGATTGTTTACGCTTGGAGCCATATTAGCAACCGACCCGGAGAAAACACTTCTTAAAAGTGGAAAAGAGCGATTAAACATTCCGAAGATAATTGAAGATGACATTTTACTTCTTGAAAGAGAAATGGACGTTATGAACGAAAGCCTCCCTCCTATGACGCATTTTGTTTTACCAGGAGGGCACACAACGGTGTCATATTGTCACATAGCACGCTGTGTTTGCCGCCGTGCTGAACGTTTGGCTACACTATTAAATGAGCAAGAACCGACAGATGAACAGGTTTTAAAGTACCTCAATAGACTATCTGACTACCTATTTGTGCTGGCACGGAAATTGACCTACCACCTCCAAGCTGAAGAAATTCTTTGGATTCCGAAGAAGCTATAATCTTCGATAAATTTTAAAATATAAAATTCTGATTATCAGTATATTATATACGTTCTTTATATTATTGCATAAATAATTGTGATTTTCCTTGACTTTCTCACCAAAAAAATTATTTTTGCACAAAATTAAAACCCTAAACGCAATGTATTGGACGTTAGAATTAGCATCTTATTTAAGTGATGCACCTTGGCCGGCAACGAAAGATGAATTAATCGATTATGCGATTAGAACCGGAGCTCCTCTAGAAGTAGTAGAAAACCTTCAAGCAATTGAAGATGAAGGTGATTCTTATGACTCGATCGACGAGATCTGGCCGGATTATCCTTCAGATGAAGACTATCTTTGGAATGAAGATGAATACTAAAGTAAAGATGTTGACCTCAACATTTTTACAATAAAAAAAATAAAAAGTCTCAATTAATGAGGCTTTTTTTATGCTCAAAAAAGAACTATTAAAAAGCCGTTAAGCTTTTGGCAATCTGGTTTTTTTGCAGTTTTTTTGTATAACAAATTAAGTATGGACCGAGCGTGCTTGGTCTTGGCTATTAAAGTAAGAATGTTGTAAAGCAACATTTCAACATAAATAAATTATAATGGGATTTTTAGATAGTGTATTAAAAGTTTTTGTTGGAGATAAATCCAAAAAAGATATTGGCGAGCTACAACCTTTAGTTGATGAAATTAAGCAACATGAAGCTGCGTTGGAAAAGCTTTCTTTAGACGAATTAAGGTCAAAGTCATACCGATTTAGAGAGATCATTAAAGAGGACCAAAAGGAAATTCAGACTGAAATTGATAAGCTTCAAAAAGAAGCCGATTTGATGGAAGACATTGATAAAAAAGAAGACATCTATAATAAGATTGACACTTTAAAGACAGATCAATACGAAATCGAAAAGGAAACACTTAACAAAATTCTTCCGGAAGCCTTTGCTGTAGTTAAGGAGACTGCCAAACGATTTAAAGATAACGAAAACCTTACCGTAACTGCTAGTGCTTTTGACCGTGATATTTCGGGGACTAAAGCATATGTAACACTTGAAGGTGACAAGGCAACTTGGAAAAACTCTTGGGATGCAGCAGGAAAAGAGGTAACCTGGGACATGGTTCACTATGATGTACAGCTTGTTGGTGGTGTAGCGTTACATCAAGGGAAGGCTGCCGAAATGCACACTGGAGAAGGTAAAACTTTGGTTGCAACGCTTCCTATGTATTTGAACGCTTTGGCGGGAAATGGTGTACACCTTGTAACGGTTAATGATTACCTGGCAAAACGTGATAGCGCTTGGATGGCTCCAATTTTTGAGTTCCATGGAATTAGCGTCGATTGTATTGATTATCACCAACCCAATTCAGATGCAAGGAAAAAAGCCTATAATGCAGATATCACTTACGGTACCAATAACGAATTTGGCTTCGATTACCTGAGAGATAATATGGCTCATGCCCCTGGAGATTTAGTGCAGCGACCACATCATTATGCTATTGTCGATGAGGTCGATTCAGTTTTAATTGATGATGCACGTACACCTTTAATTATATCTGGTCCTGTACCAGAGGGAGATCGTCACGAGTTTAATGAATTGAAACCAAAGATTCAGGATATTGTTGATGTTCAAAAAAAGTACCTTACAGGTGTTTTAGCAGAAGCAAAAAGATTGATAAAAGAAGGAGACACCAAAGAAGGTGGTTTTCAACTTTTGCGAGTATATAGAGGTATTCCGAAGAATAAAGCATTGATAAAATTTCTTTCTGAAGAAGGTGTAAAACAAATCCTTCAGAAAACTGAAAATCAATATATGGCCGATAACAATCGGGAAATGCCAAAAATTGATGAAGAACTCTACTATGTTATAGACGAGAAAAATAATCAGATCGAACTATCAGATAAAGGGGTGAATTTTCTCTCTGGGGTAGACGATCCCGATTTTTTCGTTATGCCAGAAATTGGTCTTGAAATCGCCAAAATTGAGAATCAAGAATTATCTACAGAAAAGGAGGCTGAGTTAAAAGAAGTTTTATTCCGGGATTATGGAATAAAGAGTGAACGTATTCATACAATGAATCAATTGCTTAAAGCGTACTCATTATTTGAAAAAGACACCCAATATGTGGTGATGGAGAATAAGGTGATGATCGTGGATGAGCAAACGGGACGGATTATGGATGGACGTCGCTATAGTGACGGTTTACACCAGGCGATCGAGGCAAAAGAAAATGTGAAGATCGAAGCGATGACACAAACCTTTGCAACCATCACACTTCAGAATTACTTCAGAATGTACAATAAACTGTCCGGAATGACAGGTACTGCCGTAACTGAAGCCGGTGAGCTTTGGGAGATCTACAAATTGGATGTTGTTGAAATTCCAACGAACAGACCCATTGCACGTGATGACAGAGAAGATAAAATTTATAAAACCAAACGCGAAAAATACAACGCTGTAATTGATGAAGTTGTTGATCTTTCAAATGCAGGAAGACCTGTTTTGATTGGTACGACTTCAGTAGAAATTTCAGAATTACTAAGTAGGATGTTGAGTATTCGAAACATTAATCACAATGTATTGAATGCGAAAATGCACAAAAAAGAAGCAGACATTGTTGCTGAAGCCGGTAATGCTGGGATCGTTACGATTGCTACTAATATGGCAGGTCGTGGTACGGATATTAAATTAAGTGATGAAGTTAAAGCGGCTGGTGGACTTGCAATCGTAGGGACAGAGCGTCACGATTCGAGACGTGTCGACAGGCAGTTACGAGGTCGTAGTGGACGTCAAGGAGATCCGGGAAGTTCACAGTTCTATGTATCTCTTGAAGACAATCTAATGCGATTGTTTGGTAGTGAGCGTATTGCCAAAATGATGGATAGAATGGGATTAGAGGAAGGTGAAGTGATTCAGCATTCTATGATCTCAAAATCTATTGAACGGGCTCAGAAAAAAGTAGAAGAGAATAACTTCGGAATTCGTAAGCGATTGCTAGAGTATGATGATGTAATGAATGCACAGCGTGAAGTTGTTTACAAACGTAGATATCACGCATTGTTTGGGGAGCGACTTCGTGTTGATATCGCAAATATGATCTATGACACTGCGGAAATAATTGCTGAAACAAATAAAGGAGCTCAGGATTACAAGAATTTTGAATTTGAATTGTTTCGCTACTTTACGATGAATTCTTCTCTTTCTGAAGCTGAGTTTGAAAAAACAGAGGCGCTGCAAATCGCTGGAACTACCTATAAGCAGGCATATAAACATTACAATGATAAAATGGATCGCAATGCTGATATGGCTTATCCTGTAATCAAGAATGTCTACGAAACACAAAGAGAAAAATACCAGCGAATATTAGTTCCGTTTACCGATGGTGTTAAAACTCTAAATGTTGCTACAGATCTTGTAAAAGCATATGAAACAGAAGGTAAGCAACTTGTAAAGGACTTTGAAAAGAACATTACTCTTGCGATTATTGATGATTCTTGGAAAACTCACCTTCGAAAGATGGATGAATTAAAACAATCTGTTCAATTGGCTGTTCACGAGCAAAAAGATCCTTTGTTAATCTATAAATTTGAGTCTTTTGAGTTGTTTAAAGCAATGATTGAACAGGTAAATAAGGACGTACTTTCGTTTTTATTCAAAGGGGAATTACCACAAGAAACACAACAGCATATTCAAGAGGCACGCAATGTTCGTCCAAAAGAAAAATTGAATGAACAAAAGGATGAAATCCAAAATATGGATGAAAGAGCTGCTGATTCACGTGCCGCAGGACAGACACAGCGTCCACAAGTAACGGAAACTATTGTACGCGAGCAGCCAAAAATTGGACGTAATGATAGAGTTACTATCAAGCATGTGATGAGTGGAGAAAATAAGGAGGTGAAATACAAACAAGCTATTCCATTACTTGATAAAGGGGAATGGGTTTTGGTGAATCACTAGATTTTTAAATAGTTCGATTATTGGATTATTGGATTATTGGATTATTGGAAATTATATTAAACCTCGAAATTTAACTATTTCGAGGTTTTTATTTTTTAGTATCTTCGAAAGTAACTAAACGGCTTCCTAAATGAAAAACTTGAAAATAGAATTCAAATGGGCCATTATCTTCACTATTACCACCCTTGCTTGGATGTTTCTTGAAAAAACATTAGGATGGCACGACGAAAAGATAGCGGATCATTATTGGCTTAGCATGCTTTATATGCCTATAGCCACTTTTATTTATATCCTAGCGCTTCGCGAAAAAAGACGTCGGTTTTATAGCAAACAACTGACTTGGCGGCAAGGTTTTTTATGTGGACTCATGGTGACTGTTTTTGCTGCTGCACTTTCACCCTTGGCGCAATATCTTACCCACCATTATATCACACCAGAGTATTTTCCAAATATTATCGAATATTCGGTCACCAATGAATTAATGACCCTCGGTGCGGCAAATGAGTATTTCAACATCACCAATTATATCATGCAGTCTGCCATTGGCATACTTGTTGGAGGTACAGTAATATCGGCTATAGCTGCCTTTATTTTAAGAAAATAATTTCAAACTAATAGTTCGTTTTCAGATAGTTCTTAAGAAAAGGTATTTGAAATAAAAACAATCCTAAACATCCGATTGCGTATACCACAGTTTTTGGAAATTGAAATTCTGAAACTGGCATTTTAAATGATATTTTCTCAAAAATATTTAAGTCTTGAAGTACTGATAACTCGGGAGACGAGTAAAAGTAGAGCCCTACGAATGATGCGGCAAATAAGGCTCCAATAATGAACCAGGTAGCTCTAGAAATGAGAGGCTTATACTCTTGCTTTATAGCTGTTTGATTTACAGCCGACATCACATCGCTTAAAAAGTTCGCAGACGGTTTATGTATCCCAGCGTCTTTTACTAATTTCTCGGTAAGCCTATCAATATTTTTAAATTGCTCTTCCATTGGTATTTGTTATTTCAGGCAGTATAAAGTGTTTTAAGAATCCAAACAACTTTTTTCTACTGCGGTATAATTTCACTTTTATATTATCTTCTGAAAGCCCTGTAATCGTAGATATCTCCCTTACAGATTGATCCTGAAAATAATATAATGTAATAATTGTTGCTTCGTCTTCAGCTAATTTCAAAATACAATCCTGAATCGCTTTCTTTCGTTCTTCGTCTTCCAAATAGTGTAGTGCGTCTTCAATCCCACTTACTTCTCCCTCGGTAATATCGTCAATTATTTCGGAAGCCTTATACTTTTTATTTTTCCGAAGCGCATCCAAAGCTTTTCTATAAGCAATGCTATACAACCAGCTAGAAAATTTCGATTCCCCTCTAAAACTATTCAAAGACTCATATGCCTTAATAAATGAGTCCTGCGCTACCTCCTCTGCTTCTTCACGAACTTTCATTATTCTGAAAGCGATCGTAAATACAAAATCCTGATATCGTTCGACCAATTTCCCAAAGGAAGATGTATCTCCCCTCAACGTTTTTTCGATTAATTGTTGGTCGGTGGTTAGGCTCATTATATCATAAGACGTATAAGCTTAAGATTCGGTTACATAAATGTAATAAAAAAATCAAACGATACCAATTAATCGAAATAAGCAAGATGCTTATCATACCAATATAACATAAAAGACTGTATAATTTTTACTGAGAATATTGTTTGGATCTATAAATTGAAGTGATTATTTAAAGAAAAAATAGAATCTACAAAAAACTTGTAACCAAATTCAAAAACCTGTCGTCATACTATCAAACAAATTAGTAATCAATCTTAAATCAAACAATATGCATTCAGAATTAGTTATTATACCAGTTATCTTCGGTGTTATCTTCGGAATTTATTACCTATTTATCTCAGCACGAAACAAAGAGCGTTTAGCGCTTATAGAAAAAGGAGCCGATGCAACAATTTTCTATGGGAAAAATAAACGAGTAACTCCCATGTGGAAAGTTATTGTTATCAATCTTGCACTGCTAAGCATGGGAATTGGAGTTGGAATATTTATTGCCGCTCTTTTAAGTCAGGCACTTAATTTAGATGAAGACGTTGCCTATCCTGGTACAATTTTCTTAATGGCCGGAATTGGGCTTTTTAGCGGATATTATTTCACGAAGAAATTAAACGAAGACGCTTAGAAAAATTGTTATTAGTGAAGAAATCATTTTGAGTTGGTTGACTACTGCCTCAAAATGATTTTTTAATTTTGAAGATTTACGTTGCTATAAGAAGCATTTATATTAATAGACTTCGTGCTCTTGGCTTTATTATACCCATTAAGAACTACGCGACCACCGTTCACATTCTTGTTAATTTCTAGGGAAGCAGGAGCTGAGAAAGGTGACTTTTTACCATTAAAATAAAATGAAAACGCAGTATCGGGCATTCTAATTTTAGCGTCTGCATTTTCCAATACGATGTCAATCATTTCAAAATTATTGGAGACGTTGTATATCGCTAATTCCCCAAAAGACCCCGACAAAAAGGCTTTCTTATTAATAGTATTGATATTTACATTACTAGAATTCGCTTCTAAATTAATATTGTGTATCGTATTCAATTTACAATCATCGACATATTTCACATTCAGATTACCTTCGATCCAGTTATTTACTGAAACCGGAGCATATGAAGCATTGATGAGGGATTTACCCCCATCAATACTATTTGCTTTAAAAGATGCATAATTAAGTGTCGCATTAATATTATATACATCGGCCATTTTTACTTCGCCGTGACGGACATTTATATCTGTCTTGGTTCCTTTAGGCATTCGAATTATAATTTTATTTTTTGCCTTACTCGAAGAACTTTTAACATTTTTCGACCTATGTATGGATATATTCTTTTTTTCGTTTTTATCTGAAGTTACCGTTTTTGAGTTATCCCCATCATTATCGTCGAATTGCTCTGCCCATTTTTCAATCTCCTTTCCAAAGTTTTCGCCCCATTCTTCCATATCTTTTCCGAAGGCTTCACCCCATTTTTCCATATCTTTTCCAAAGGCTTCGCCCCATTTCTCCATTTTCTTCTCGAACTCAGGTCCAAATTTTAGTTCAAATTCTCTCCCAAAATCTTCACCCCATTCCTCCATAACCACTTCAAATCCCTCACTCCATTCTTCTAAATCTTCTAACCATTTATCAACTTCCTTAATGGTCACTTTGGTATTGTACTTTTTATTTAATTTATTGACATAACCTTTCTTATCTTTTTCATAATCATCAGTATCGAAAGAAAATGATTTTCCGTTTTTCGAATTGAAATTATAGTGACCATTATCATGAATACTTGGTGTATTATCTGAAAAAGGCCATTTAGGAAATTTATCATAATTTGGAACATCCGGGACAACGATATTCCAATCAATGTCTCCCAAACTCTTCAGAGCTTCCAATCCAGAAAGCGATTCCAAAGACTCTAGTGATTCGAGTGATTCTAAATTTTTAAATTTATAGGACGGATCAAAGTTGTTCCAATTATTTCCTGAATTTGATGAGATCACGACTTTTTTACTATTACCCATAACATCTAAGTTCCAAGCTTCAAAAATCTCTTTCTTCTCTTTACCTGAAAGGCCTTTGGCTTCAATATAAGCTTCTACTTCTACGTAGTTTTTGTTCCACGTTTCGAAAACTACATCAGCATAAGAAACATTGACTTGAACGAATGCATCCTTTCCTATTTTAAAACTCTCCTTATAGCGATCTTGACCAATCGCTATTGTTGTTAGCAACAATAATATTACTGCGGCTAATCTATGACTGAATACTACTAAACTCTTCATTGTTTAAATTTTTAAGTTCTTTTAATTTGTTTTTTAGTTTGAACAGCAATTCCAAACGAAATTTCAAATTATCAATCAAAGCAGTCACCGTCTCCTCTGAAGGCCCATTTTTATTCATTTCATTATTTAGCATTGAATACTCGGTACTAAGCTCACTTAATCTCTCCAAATATCCATCTATTAGCTCCTTATTCTCACCATCAATTTGAAGCGAAGCTAATTGGACATTGATCCCATTTATATAAAAATCCTCAACCTTTTTAAGGTCTGGTGAAATATCTCCTAGGGTAAATTGATTTGCATTTTTTTCAGTATTTTCTGTTGTATCTGCAACAATAGTATCGACTTCACTTTGATTAGATAATTGTTGATACCCAAAAAACCCAATACTCAGAAGTAAGATTCCTACCGCGGCAATTTTCATCCAAAAGAAAGCCGTATTTGGTTTCTCTTGAGGGAAAGCCTCACTCAATCTAGCTTTAAAGCGAGCCTCGTGATCCTTAGATAATTTTGGCGATTTATCTGTATGTTCTTTCAGCATTTTTCTAATGTCCTGTGCCATAACGTAAATGTTTTAATGATTCCTTTAATTTCAATTTTCCTCGATGCAAATTTGTTCTCGAAGCACTTTCGGTGATTCCAAGTATTTCTGAAATTTCCTTATGATCAAAACCTTCCAGTAAAAAAAGTCGTACTACGACCGCGTAACTCTCAGGAAGTTCTGCAATCGCTGAAGTAATCTCGGCAACTGTCGTCTCATCTGAAACGCTCCAGTCATCGTCTTCTTCGGCTATACCAATGACCTCTTCTCGAATAGGCTCAACCTCGATTTTTTTTGCCTTAATTGCATCAAGACAAGTATTAATAACTATTCTTTTCAACCAGGCTCCAAAGGTGACGTCCCCTTTAAACTGGTTTATTTTTTGAAACGCCTTAATAAACGCTTCCTGCATCGCATCTTCTGCCAATGCCCTGTCTGTTACATAACGTTGCGCGACAATAATCATTCCATCGCAATACTGCTTATAAAGCCGCATTTGCGCCCTTTGATTATTCTCTTTGCATTTTTCAACAAGTAGTTGGTTAGACACTTTTGATGGTTTTTTGAGTTGCTGTTCGGTCTAAAGACGACACATTAAATTGAATGTTTCAAAATAGCGTATTTAAATTTAGTATCTTTAATTTAAGTAATATATACCTTATGAAAAAAATTGTGAAAATATTGTTGTGGATCGTTGGAGTTCTGGGCGTCTTGTTACTTGTCTTTAATTTCATTCTATGGCCAATTCTACAAAAACAAACAAAAAAGAGTAGTCCTGAAAAGAATGTAACGTACTCAAGAGGTGAAATGAAACTAGATCTTTTCTATTGCAGTCCTTCCAAAAAGGATAGAGAAATATTTGGAGCCTTAGTTCCTTATAACGAAGTCTGGAGAACTGGAGCCAATGAGCCCAGCACTTTTACAACCAACAAAGACCTTATGATCGCTGGACAGCCACTACCTGCTGGTGCATATACGCTATGGACTATTCCTAATGAAACTAGTTGGAAAGTAATCTTTAATGACAAAATGTACAAATGGGGTGTAAGGTTTACCGATCAGAAAGCCTCCAGGAATCCTGCGCACGATGTATTGGTTGTGGAAGGAAAAGTATCAAAAAGTTTAAATGTTGTTGAAGACTTCTCTATTACTCTAACCGTATCCTATCCAGACACTACTGTACTGATGTTTGCATGGGACAAAGTAGTTGTCCCTTTGGAGATTCGACAGCAATAAAAATAAGAGAACCCTTAAATTTAAGGGTTCTCTTATTTTAGCTTCAATTTTTACTCGTCAAGTAATAAATTAAGCGTTACCGTTATATTATCCTGTGTAGCCTTTGAAAAGGGACATATCTCATGAGCCAAGTTAATTATATCCTCACCCGTCTTGACATCAACTCCAGGAATATAGCAATCTAAGGTTGCTTCCAGAAATGCACCATCTTCATCTTCACAGAAGGCAATTGTAGCCGACACACTATAATCATTTCCAATATCGACTCGTTTCTTTTTAGCAATCACCGCGATGGCTCCTCCAAAACAAGCAGCATAGGCACAGCCAAATAATTGTTCCGGATTAACACCTGCTCCACCATCTCCTCCCATCGATTCTGGAACCGAAAGATTTAAATCAATTTTATTATCTTCTGTATTGACGTGGCCACCTCTTCCACCTACTGCCGTAGACGTTGCTTCGTATAAAGTTTTCATTGGTTCTTAATTTTAAATTATTGTTTCCTCAATATACCACCGAAAACTGGCATTTTCAAACTATATTGATAAAATTGTTATAAATTCACTACGTGGCAAAAACGACCAAACATAATAATTCCTTAACTGAAAAAGAAGGTGTTTTACAACCTGACTCGGTGAGCAAAAAATCGGCAGAACAGCTTAAAAGTAATCGTAAGCGGAAACCATCGATTCAACAGCTCATTAAAGACCTTGTAAACAACGATAAAACTGCATTGAGCAGAGCTATAACCTTAGTTGAGAGTAGCGCGAAAAAACATCAACAGCAGGCGAAAGAAATTATTGAAGCTTGCCTCCCTCAGGTAAATAAATCGATTCGAATAGGAATTACTGGTGTTCCAGGAGTAGGTAAAAGCACTTTTATTGAGCAATTCGGGAAACTCTTAGTGACTCAAAATCGAAAAGTTGCAGTCTTAGCTGTTGATCCTAGTAGCTCATTGAGTAAAGGGAGCATCTTAGGCGATAAAACTAGGATGGAAGAACTGGTCAAGGAACCAAATGTGTTTATACGTCCTTCGGCCAGCGGAAGCTCTTTAGGCGGTGTTGCTCGTAAAACCCGTGAAACAATTATTCTATGCGAAGCTGCCGGATTTGACACCATAATAATTGAAACCGTTGGCGTTGGTCAAAGCGAAACTGCCGTACATTCGATGACCGATTTCTTCTTATTAATGAAATTAGCTGGTGCTGGTGATGAATTACAAGGGATTAAAAGAGGAATTATGGAAATGGCAGACGCTATTGTAATCAATAAAGCTGATGGTGAAAATGTAAAAGCGGCCAAGCTTGCTAAAACAGAATTCAATCGAGCCTTGCATTTGTACCCGCCAAAAGATAGCGGCTGGAGTCCAAAGACCCTAACCTGCTCCGCGACGAAAAATGAAGGAATTGATACTATATGGTCTATTATTTCTGATTATATTTCTGAAACATCAGATAACGGATACTTTCAGCAAAAAAGAAAAGAACAAAACAAATTCTGGCTTATCCAAACTATCGAACAGCGATTGAAAAGTGATTTCTTCGGAAATATTTCCGTAGCAAACGAATTAGAGAATCAACTGAAGCTTCTCGACTCAGGGAAAACAACCCCTTTTGAAGCGGCAGCCATCCTTCTGGATTTTAGAATGTAATTATTCGATAATCAATTTTCTGATTATCTCACTCTTAATTTATAGAATAATACTAATGAAACAGTATTCTGATTTACAGGAAGTTGAAGCTGTTAAAAAGTGATATTAAAACCAACTGTTCTAATTCCGTCAATGCTTGCATACGTGAAGTTAGTTCGATAATTGGTTTTCCTTTTTGAAACTTCTTTATTCAGTTTCTTAGTAATCCGTCTAGACGCTGCTTTCTTGCCAATAGCGTACCCTATTAATAGGGCAATCGGATAGTCGGATGCCCAATGAACTCTTGTACTCATCATTTGAAAACCCATTACTGCCATAATAGAATAACCAACTGGCTTGATCCATTTTACTTCAGGATAATTAGTAGCTATAACCGTAACTGTAGCCATAAGGGTTGATAAATGACCAGAAGGAATCGCATCATATTCCGGGGTATTTGATTGATATGCACTAAAACTAGGAAAGGGTGTCCAATGACCACCATCGATTCCACTTGTTATTGCTGCACTCGGACTTTGCCGACCGGTGATTCTTTTAATTAGTTGAATTGGTATCCCAGAGGATATCATAACTTCTCCCAATTCGCTGGCAGTATTCATTGCTCTGTAATCGTTATTTATTAGTCCAGCTGTATATAACCCAATACCAATTAAAATAGGAGTTAGACCATTGCCAAGATAATAGATGGCCCCATTAATGTCCTGAGGCAATAATTCGACTCCTGCAACTCTAATGTACCTTACATCTTTCGATAATCCTATGGGCTCTCCAAGTTCCTGCGCGTTATCTAATAACTTTTGATCAAACGGGATTAATGCCAAGGTCGCTCCAACAGCTCCAGCGACCCAAGCCGTATTTTCTTTTTGAATTATAAATTCGCCAAATCCAACCAAATCACTTGGCACATACTTAATTATATCAAAGAGTTTCGGTTTGGTATATCCATAAGAATACTCATCACTCACTTTATAATATTGAATTTCAGTATCCAATGAATCGGCCGCTTGAGAATACCCGCTACCAGAGAAGAAAAAACAACATAGCAAACTAAGCAGAAGACCAAAAGATCGATTATTAAGTGTCTGAAACATTTTCTTTTATTAAAATTTGTATTTAAGTCCTAGCAAGTAAGTATCACTACCACTCGAAAAACTAAGCTCGTAATGTTCTTTTTGATAAGGCGTGGTGAATAAATAAGTACTTCCAACACCCACTACAATGCCCGCTGCTGCATCCCAGCCATCGTGTCTGGGGTCATTACCTTGTATTCGGGAATAAGCGCAAAACCCAGCCAAAGCGTACGCTGGCACCCCATATCCCCAGCCATATCTTTTTTGAATAAACGCAGCGCCAGAAAACGCCGCTGCCGTATGCCCAGATGGAAGTGCGTGCCCATCAGTTGCCCCGTTCGGTCTTGGTTTATTAATTAAATATTTCAACCCATAGGTCAAAGCTAAGGTGGTGCCAAGAGATTTTACAAATTGCCAGGCTCCTTCCTTATCCCATAAGATTACTGTGCTTAGACCAGCTGCAAACGGGAGTGAAATTTGAACAACATCTCCAATACTTCTAATTGACTCTTCATTTTTAGTCAGGTTCTGCCCTTCTGATTGAGCCCAACAAAAACTTGAAACAAATAAGAACAAAATAACAATTATACTCTTCATATTCTAACTTTAGCGTGACTCAAGAAGCACAAATTTTTAAAGCTTTTGGCAATACTTTTATTTCAATAGTTTTAGCAGAGAGATCTAAACTCTCCCCATCCTTTTGTACTTTAAGAGACGTTTGTCCATTGTTTTTTATGGTAAAAGATTCTGCTTTTTCAATTTTCACATCTCGTAACCAATAATGCTTTTTCAGTAAAAACAGTAATGTAAAACAGATCATCTTGAAAGCAGATAGTTTCGGAACAATGATAATATCAAAAAGTCCATCTTGTAAAGATGCCTTTGGTGTTAAACTCATCTTATAACCCATCTCATTAGAGTTAGATATAAAAAGTAAAAAGGGATTAATTTTTCTAGTTTGATTTGAATAGGTCAATTCAACCTCTTGGTATTTATAATTGCGGAGAGATTTTATTGCCGAATTCACATAACCCCATAACTTTCGTTTGCTGTCTTTTTCAAAATCCGATATTACATGAGCGTCAAAACCAATACCCATATTACTAAAGAAAAATTCATCATTAATTAGACCAGCATCAATTTCTAAGACACTAGCTTTTTTAATAGTCTTTAGAGCCTCCTCAATTTTTTTCGGAATTTTTAAATTTGATGCAAGGCCGTTGCCTGATCCCATAGGAATAATCCCTAATGTCACGTTAGTATTTATTAGACAGGAAGCAACTTCATTAATAGTGCCATCACCTCCACAAGCGACGATCACATCGGCTTTTTCGGCAATGGACTCTTTGGCTAAGACAATTGCATGCTTTGAGAACTGGGACTCCTTTATTACAACCTCATAGAGATCACTTCTGAAAAGACTATTTAGCTCATCCTCAGAAAGTCTATTCTTTCCTGAACCAGCTATTGGATTGACAATGAAATGAATTTTAGTTATCAAGCCCTAGCGTATTTAATTTTAATCCACCCTGTGAAAAAAGATAATCTGCCACCTGATAATATGAAATAGTTTCTTTCAAAAACTTCTCATCTTCTGGTAAGGATGTTAGCTCATTTGTTGAACGTTCCCAACTATAAAAGTGCGTTTTCTTATGATCTCCCAAAACCATTACCTTATTCCCTTTCAATAGACCTAGCTTTCTATAATTACCAATAAAAGCACGCTCTTCCGAAGGTTTCATGGAAAGAATATCAACCCCGAACAGATTGGAATCATATTCCCAATTTAAGACTGAAAATAAAGTTGGAAACAAGTCAATTTGAGAAGACAAATGCCCTATTTTCTGAGAAGTGACACCTTTTGCATTATATATTAATGCCGGAATATGATAATTTTCAACATCCAATTCTTGTCTTCCTGCACTAGAGGCACAATGATCTGACATAATCACAAAAACTGTATTCTGAAACCAAGGTTTTGTTCTAGCTGTTTTTAAAAATTCTCCAATAGCGTAATCTGTATATTGTATTGCACCTTCCCGATTAGTACCCGAAGCTATTTCAACTTTTCCTTCAGGGTAGGTATAAGGTCTGTGATTCGAAGTTGTCATTACAAAATCGAAGAACGGTTTCCCTAATTCATGGGCCTTATCGGCTTCTTTTATAACTTTGTTATAGATGTCTACATCTGCAACACCCCATGCATTTTCAAAAGTAACCTCATCATCCTCTATATTCGTTCGCTCGGTTTTCACGCCAGCATCTAACAAAAATCCCCGTCCTCTATCTATAATATTGAAACCATTTCCACCGAAAAAAGTATTCATATTATCAAAATAACCATCTCCCCCATAAAAAAAATTCCGACTATAACCTTGCTGTTTGAAAACTTCCCCGATAGTAAATAACTCCATATTATCCTTTCGTTTCACAATGCTCCTTCCTGGAGTTGGCGGGATCGATAAATTTATGGCTTCCATACCTCTCACGGTTCTTGTTCCCGTGGCAAAAAGATTGGTAAAAAACAAACTTTCATTTGCCAATGAGTCTAAAGTTGGAGTAATATTTAATGTGCTACCAAATGAATTTAAATATTTAGCACTAAGGCTTTCAATACAAATAAAGATGACATTTGGTTTTTGCGCTGGCAGCGTGTCATTTGCCAACACCTTTCTAAAGATTGATTTTCCATCTTGTTGTTTTAATTGATCTCCTTGAGCAATAAACTTATTGTTAATCCCTTCAAATGCTTCGGAAGGATCGATGGTATTGTAAAATTCGGTGTATGACAATTCATTATTCCGAAAGGCTGCAAAAAAAGAGTGAATTCCTGTCTTAGCCAATTCGTTGTTATATCTGTTTTTTGAAAATTCAGCCGCCTTATTGGTTACAAAGAATCCGAAGAATAAAGCAATACATAGAATAAATATCGAAGGTGTAATCTTTTCTTTAAACCTAGTCTCACTTGAAAATGTTTTTTTAAATATACCCTTTCGGACTGTTACATAAATTAAAATCACTAGCAAGATAACAATGATTCCAACAAGTACGGGTATAGGATATGACTCGTTGATGTTTTGGACCACTTCGTAAGTGTAGATTAAATAATCCACAGCTATAAAATTGAATCTCCGCTGAAATTCCTCCCAAAAAGTAAATTCAGCAAAAAAGGAAAATAAGAAAATTATTAGACCCAATGGATAGGCAAAATAAGTTATCGCCTTGTCAACAATAGAACCGTACCATTTCTTCGGAATAGCCAGTAGATACAATATATAAGGAACTGCAAAAAAGGAGACAGTTCCAACATCGAACAAAAAGCCAATTATGAAGGTATTACATAGTTTAAAAAATGAAATATCCACTTCACCAAAACTCCAGACAAATAGAGCAAGCCTAACAATAGTGGAAAGCATTATAAACGAAGACATAAAATACCAAAGTAAGCTGAACCTAGAAGGAAATATTTTAAACAATGCCATATTTATACTTACAGTTTTTTTTATTTGGCGTAAAAATAAACATTCTAATCATTCTCGGCTCATTATTCTCATCTTGTTCAACGAAATATTGATATTATTAAAGTTAATGAAGTTAATTTTACAAGTGCTTTCAAAATAAACAGTTACTATTTAAAATTTAAATCTAAAGCCCATTAGGTAATTCTCATTATCACTACTGAATGTGAGCTGCATATGTTCCTGTTGATAAGGCGATGTAAATAAATAGGCGCTACCAATTCCAATAACAGCTCCAATTAAAACGTCGAAACCATCGTGCTTTTCCCCATAAATGCGAGTGAGCCCAGTGAAACTTGCCAGCGCGTAGGCAGGAATTGCGTACGTAATACCGTATCTATGATGAATAAAAGCGGCACTGTGAAAGCTAATAGAAGTATGTCCACTCGGGAAGGAATTTTTATTGCTTTTATCTGGTCTGGATTTATCCACCAGCATTTTTATACCAAACGTGACCCCTCCAGATAAAAGAAATCCCTTTGTAAACTGCCACCTTCCCTTAGCATCTCCAATAATAAAAGTGCTAGTTAGGCTCGCTACTGGTAAAGCCAAGATTAATATATCCCCAGCATCTACTGCGGTCGTGTTTTGAGATTTTGCATTAAAACTAATTATAAGAAAAATGGTAAGAACATAATAGTGAATTCGATTCATACGCTTGTAGCAAATTTATGGATAAATATAAACTAATAATCCAAATACGAGAAATCAGTATCCTTTAAAGGAGTTAGAAATCATAATTATAGTTTCTCAGTAACCAAATTTATTTCTCTCGAAACCACCTTACCTGGGCCTCCAAACCTTCTTTCAAACCGGTCTTCGGATTGTATCCCAATAATTTTCGAGCTTTGTCAATATTGGCTCTAGTGCGAGATTGATCCCCTGGACGCGCAGCCAAGTGCCGGATCTTTATTTTCATCTGTAGGATTTCTTCAACAACTGCAATCCCCGTTGCCGTAGAATTTTCCTCTTCGGTACCTAAGTTAAATATTTCGGAATTACAAACCTCTTCTCTGCCTATCACACTCACTATTCCGTCTACAATATCTTGAATATATGTGAAACTTCTTAGATGCTCTAAGCTTCCATTATACAAAGGAAAGTACTTATCGTTCAAACCGCTATCAATGAGTCTTGCATATAATTTATCGGGACGTTCCCTTGGACCATAAACTGAATATAATCGTAAAGAGCAACTTTGCAATAAATTTCTTCTGGAATATGCCAATACTAGCTGTTCTGCAGCCAATTTGGTGACACCATACCAAGATGCTGGTAAAGGTTCTTGATCTTCAATTAAAGTAGCACTGAGGCCGTAAACAGATGATGTCGAGATGTTGACAAAGAAAGGCTTAGACTTAAGTGATTCAATAGCGGTGAGAAGTCTTTGTGTCCCTAAAATATTATTGCTAAAATAATCTTCAAACGTATTGGTTATCGCAATTCCTGGTTGTGCTGCAAAGTGAAATATATAATCAATATTCTCGGTAATTAAACCACTTAAATCATCAGTTCTAAGATCAAGTCTTTGAACCTCTATTCCTCTTTTTTCTAATTCGTCAGAGTTTAGTTCTTTTAAAGAAATGTCATAATATGACGAGAAATTATCAATCGCCAACACCTCATGTCCCAACTCCGAAAGTCTTTCCGAAGTATGAGAGCCAATAAAACCTGCCGCACCGGTAACTAAAATCCTCATAAGCTAATTTAACACCGCAAAATACTATCTTTTTTATAGTTCTTTTTTAAAAACAGAAGATTCTTCAAAAAAGAAATACTTTTGTAAAAATTATCACGAAGAATCAATGTACGGGTTTACCATAATAGTTCCGGTTTATAATGAAGAAGATAATCTCGAGCGAGTTGAAACTGAATTACTTGCTTATACTAAAATAGCGACCAAAAAAACTGCGGTTTTATTTGTAAATGATGGGTCTAAGGACAAAAGTCAGGAACTAATCGACGTACTCTGCGCGCGAAATGAATCTTTCCATTTTATAAATTTTACCGAAAATCGCGGTTTGAGTGCTGCAATAAAAGCTGGCTTTGATGCTGTTGAAACTGAACTTGTTGGTTATATTGATTCAGATTTACAAACGGCTCCGGAAGATTTCAACCTATTATTAGCCCATATCGGTGAATATGATTTTGTTACGGGAGTTCGTGCAAATCGCAAAGATTCTTTTGTAAAGAATATGTCTTCTACTATAGCTAATGCTATTAGACGGGCCTTTACGCACGACGGGATGGATGACACAGGATGTCCATTAAAAGTAATTAAAACAGATTTTGCCAAACGAATACCAATGTTCAATGGCCTGCACCGTTTTTTACCAGCTATGATCTTGCTTCAAAATGGAAAAATTTTACAAGTTCCAGTCCAGCATTTCCCTCGGATTGCCGGTACGGCCAAATATGGATTATGGAACCGCTTGCTTGGTCCTTTAATGGACTGCTTTGCATATCTCTGGATGAAAAAAAAGTACATCAATTATGAGGTAAAAAATAAAGGATGAATCTTGACTTAACGTATATTGATGCAGTTGGTTTTGTTGGTCAAGGCCTATTCTTTTCTCGGTTTCTTGTTCAATTACTTCTTTCAGAAAAGTATAAAAAGGTGGTAACCCCTTCTGTTTTTTGGAAACTAAGTTTATTGGCATCTATCATTTTCTTTGTCTATGGATATTTAAGAGAAGATTTTTCAATAATGCTAGGGCAATCAATTACTTATTTCATTTACATTAGAAATCTACAACTTAAAAAAGAATGGCAAAAAATGAACAAAGTAATTCAACTGTTCATATTTGCTTTTCCAGCATTTATTGTAATATATGCGTATAACAACGGTGTTTATGACCTAGACCAATTATTGCGAAATGAAAATATTCCTTTTTGGCTACTAATGTTAGGAATCGTTGCTCAGTTAGTTTTTATTTTTAGATTTGTGTATCAGTGGTTATGTTCCGAAAAGAAAAAGTCGTCTCATTTACCTCTTGGTTTTTGGATTATAAGCCTCACTGGCTCTTTGCTAATTCTAACCTACTCTATTTTTAGAGTCGACAAAGTTTTATTCATAGCCCATTCCGTTGGAATGTTTGTATACATAAGGAACATTTACCTGTTAAGAAAACAAAATGAACGCGCTTAAAAACAATAACTTCCTTCTTCTAATTTTAACTTGTATCGCTATTTTCTTTGTAAATTTAGATGCTTTGATTGTTAATATTATGGAAGCCCGCAACTTTATTTCGGCGAGGGAGATGCTGCAGGATGGAAATTGGTTTCTTACAACACTTAATGCCGAACCCCGCTACCAAAAGCCACCCTTACCAACTTGGCTCACGGCATTTTCAGGAGCAATTTTCGGACTAAAGAGCATTGCTGCTTTAAGACTTCCGGCCGCGACTCTAGCTCTAATTACTGTTCTTTTTAGTTATAAAGTTTCAATTAAACTAACCGAAAACAAAACCTACGCTTTTATTAGTGCGCTGGTACTTGCAACTTCGTTTTATATTGTAGCTTCTGGAAGAGACGGTCAATGGGATATTTTTACCCACGGTTTTATGATGGTATGCATCTATCAATTGTATCTATTTTTCACAAAAGACGAAAAAAAGTACCAACATGTTCTTATAGCTGCCGTCTTTTTTGGATGTTCCTTTATGAGTAAAGGACCTGTATCTATGTATGCCTTATTGTTGCCTTTTATTTTTGCCTTCGGAATTGTTTACAGATACAAGAATATTAAATCTCGAATTTTGCCATTGGTACTATTCCTCATACTTTCTTTAGTATTTTCCGGTTGGTGGTATTGGTATACATATACCTACGACCCTATTGTGGCTGAAATTATTAAAGGAGAAGCCAAAAATTGGGCAGACAATAATGTTCGGCCATTTTACTATTATTGGAGTTTCTTTATTCAAAGTGGGGTTTGGACGATTCTAGCATTTATTGGCTTACTCTACCCCTATCTCAAAAACAGAGTGTCAAATAAGAAGGCATACCAATTCACGCTTTTGTGGACGATAATCTCGTTAGTATTTCTATCTATAATTCCTGAAAAAAAATCCCGATATCTACTGCCAGTATTGATACCTTTAGCTCTAAACACAGGGTTTTACATCGAATATTTGGTGTTGAAGTTTGCTGAAATTAAAGACAAACGAGAAACCTTTCCCGTCTATTTTAATTTTGGACTGATAGCGTCTATCGGGCTTATTTTTCCAATCGGAGGATATCTATTTCTGAAGGATTCTCTAGAAGGAAAATGGATTTGGTTTCTTTTACTCTCTATTGTTTTATTCTGTATTAGTTTTTTTATGCTTCGGAATCTTATTCGAAAAAAAATACAAACTGTTTTCTATTTAACAATCGCTTTTATAGCTGCCATTATTTGCTTCGGACTTCCGTTAGCCAATGTTTTTAAGGACAACACGGCGTATAGTGGTGTTTCTGAAATGAAAGAATGGCAACAAAATAAAAAGGTTGAAGTTTATGAATACACCTACTTCTCACCAGAACTTATTTGGGATTATGGAGAACCAATTGAAGTTCTAACGCAGAACAATGAACTAAAAATTCCTTCGGAAGATCGCTTCGCTATTCTAGTTGGAGAGGAGGAATTACCGGCTTTCACAAAGGCATTTGTAGATTACAAAGTAGAGAAAATACGTCGATACGATATGAATATAAGGGCTGAAGGGCATCGAGCCCATACAAATCGGCTCTTTCGAGATCTATTTTTAATTACAAAGAAAAAGGTGGCGAATTAAGTATTGAATTTCGCCTGAAGCAAACCTTGTAATCTAAAAGTTAACCATCCTAAAATACCACCGAAGAACATTCCTGTAATTACATCCAAAGGATAGTGAACCCCGAGGTAAATACGACTATAACCAAGAATTACTGCCCAAAAAAGTAAGAGGAATGGCAAATACTTATAGCTAGATTTTAACAATAACCCTATGAAGACAGCAGCTCCCATTGAACTGGCCGCATGTGCTGAAAAGTACCCAAACCTACCACAGCCGTCTGCTACAAACCTCATACTGGCCTGTAAGCTTTCTACTTTACAAGGACGCGGACGTTGAATTCCATACTTAAAAAGATTTGCGAGTTGATCTGTCGCTGTTATAAGAAGGGCCGCGCTAACCATAACAATCAATGTTCCCTTCAATCCTAGATTTTTGTAAACCAAATAAAGCAGCAAAGCATATAACGGAATTGAAGACCATTTTGCAGTAATAATACGCCACATCTCATCCCAAGATTCATTTCCTAAGTTATTCAGAAATAAAAAAAGCTCAGTATCATATTTTAATAATTCTTCAATCATCTTCGTAAAGAGCTATTTCGCGATCATAAAAAGCGGAAGCTTCCTTGATATAATTTTCGGTTTCAGTTTCGAGTTCTTTTTGATCGTGGTTATCAAAATCCTCAAGCCACTCTACCTCGTCATCTTCAAGATTAATAATAAAACGAGGGAACTCTGTGTGTATGACAAATATCGCTGTTGGATAATCACTATTGTCACCGAGTAAATATTTTGGAAAATCCATTTTCTAGTTTTAAGAGTTATTTGTAACCACGCAAAACTACAATAAAAAAAATCTCGGGCTTAGAACCCGAGATTTTAATTAACAAACAACACAATGCTCCAATTTAATTTTTCTTTTTCATAAATATTATTTCGGAGACTTTTCACACAATTTAATTAGCTTATTTAATTGCTGTGCATAAACTTACTACTTATACTTTGTGTTCTAGTAACTCCCGATAATACTTTACCGTTGAAGACTAGTATGGCTTTATTTCGGCTCCCACAAATGACTAGTATTTAAAATATTGTTCTAAAAAAAAGCTATAGCTAGCTATCCTTTGTTAAAACTAATTTTTTAGAAAGACTATTAAAACGTATAAAACACATAATTGCAGAAGCTGTAAGCCCAGCCAGCAGACCAATCCAGATACCAGAACTACCATAATCGCTATACATACTTAGGTAGTACGAAACAGGAAGGCCAATAATCCAATATGCAACGAACGTTATGAACATTGGGATTTTTACGTCTTGCATTCCACGCAAAGCCGCTAAGGTCACGACTTGTATAGAATCAGAAATTTGAAATACAGCGGCAATAATTAATAATTTCGATGCTATTGAAATCACCTCAAGATTGTCTGCGAGGTTCGCAGTATCATCTAAATCTAGATACAACTTCGGCAAAACGCTATTAAATAGAACAAATAGCAACGCAAAAACAGCTCCCAACATGCTAGTTTGTATAATAATTGAGAACGCAATTCTTCTTAATTCTGCAAATTGCTGTAACCCTTTCTGATTTCCAACTCTAATCATAGCAACAACACCAAAACCCATCGCAACCATAAAAGTCATTGACGATAGGTTTAAAGCGATTTGATTAGCAGCTTGAGGGTTTTTTCCCAAAATTCCGGACAGCCAAATGGCCGCTGTGAACACTGCCACTTCAAAAAACATTTGCATGGCCGAAGGAAAACCTAAATTGACTAGCTTCATCAACATAGATTTGGTTAGTGTAAAGATTTTAATGTGCAATACATAGGGTCTAGATTTTTGATGTCTGGCAAGCATAAACCATAAATATATCACCATCACGATGCGCGAAGCCAGCGTACCAATTGCGGCTCCAACGACGCCTAATTCAGGTGCTCCAAATTTTCCGAAGATAAATATATAATTAAGTATAACATTGATAACATTAGCTGCAATGGTCGCATACATAGGATATCGCGTCATAGACAAGCCATCACTAAATTGTTTGAATGCTTGAAAGATGATTAGAGGAACTAAAGACGCCGCCACCAGAGTCAAATATGGCATGGCCAATTCTACAACCTCTATGGGTTGTTTCATAGCATACATAAGCGGTTTAGCAAAAAGAACCAATACAAAAAGTGCAATACCCAAAACGATGCATAAAAACAACCCATGCTTAAACGAAGATTTTCCAGCCTCAAAATTTCCTTCGCTGTCAGCCTCTGCAACTAGAGGTGTTATAGCTGTTGAAAAGCCAATGCCCAGGGACATAGCGATAAACATGAAACTATTACCTAATGAAACGGCTGCCAATTGGGCTGTTCCTAATTGACCCACCATGATGTTATCCACTAAGGCAACCAAAGTATGCCCTAATAATCCTAACATCACTGGAGTTGCTAGAGCAAAATTGGCCTTAAATTCTTTGGTATAATCGGAAAACAAAATCTCAAATTTAGAATGCGAAGGTAAAAAACCAATCAATCAAAGAAGTTAAATCTTTTGTATATTTAAAAGCTAATTTATTTGAAATATGCAATCTAAGGCCACTACTCCCAAGCAATATATTAATGATTTACCAGAGGATCGAAAGGCGGTTATTACAAGGCTTCGTAAGATAATCCTGGATAATCTTCCAAATGGATTTGAAGAATGTATGAATTATGAGATGCTAGGATATATGGAATCCCATTCAGTCTATCCAGATGGTTATCATTTTAA
The DNA here is from genome assembly GCA_047614245.1 of Flavobacteriaceae bacterium. Classification (GTDB taxonomy): domain Bacteria; phylum Bacteroidota; class Bacteroidia; order Flavobacteriales; family Flavobacteriaceae; genus Ulvibacter. Next base: position 29,843 of record JBLHIC010000010.1, on the reverse strand, counting down.
TCCAAAGCCACTTCAATCCCCTCCCACAGGGCTTCTGAAGGATGTTCCTAAAAAATTTGATATGGGTCAAAGCCGTATGCTATTTAAATATTTACAAAAAACTCCTTTTGACCTTATAGGTGAATTGGTTTCAAAAGTTTCGGTGAAAGACTGGATTGAACCCTATGAACGTTTAATAAAAAGGTGAATACTTCTACTATTAAATTACTTAATAATTTTTTGAATGCTCCCGACCTTGCTATTTCTTCGGAAGAGCATAGCTTCACACCTTTTCAATTTTCTCTAAACGAAACAATTGATGAAGAAGCATTTATTTTTCCTTATGACATTATAATTGGAAAGCAAGCAGAGATCTGCTTCGCTTATTATCTAGAGCATTCTCAGCGCTATAAATTGATTGCTTCGAATATCCAAATCAATGGGGAAACTGAAACCGTGGGAGAAATTGATTATTTGGTTTTTGATTTTAAAACACAGGCAACACTTCATGTAGAACTAGCTTGTAAATTTTACTTATTCGATTCGGATTTAAAACAGTCTGAAATGAGCAAGTGGATTGGCCCTAACCGAAAGGATAGTTTGAAGACAAAATTAGACAAACTGAAACTAAAGCAATTCCCATTAATTAGGCGGAAGGAAACTCAAGTTACTTTGAAGGAGCTCCAAATTGATATCAATACTCTAAAGCAGCAGTTATGTTTAAAGGCTTTTCTCTTTCTTCGGAAGGGCTCACAGGCTAATAAATTTTCAGAAAACTATCAAGTGTGTATTGTGGGATATTGGCTTCCATTTACTGAATTTATTTCTGAAGAGAAAACTGCTATGTACGCTGTTCCGAAGAAAAAAAAATGGCTGCTTCCTGTTGAAAACACAGTGGAGTGGTTGAGTTTTTATAAAGTGAAATCTATGCTAAACACCCAAATAGAGAATAATCAAAGTGTTTTGGTATATAAGAAATTAGGCTCTCAGATAATACGTTTTTTCGTTGTTTGGTGGTGAAAAAAGAGGTTCTTCTGAACAAACTTTTTAGCTCTCGAAATTCAGATTCAATTTAAAACGTGCTTGGCAAAGTTAATTCGGCAAATTCTCCGATAAGTAGATGGCGATCTTGATCAAAAGCTAATGTTTCGGTCTTTATTTGTTAATCAAAGATCCAAGACTTTAAAGCGACCCCCTCTCTTCTTTAAACTGCCGTTAGTACAATCCTGTAAAAATTAAACACGCTCCAGAACCTTCCTTTATCGAACGTTTCGAAATTGGCTTAAAACAAGGAGTAACATTACTGCAAACAGTCCTGAAACGTGTTATATTAAAAATATTTTTGTAATGGGCTTAATATATCTATTCTGCTCTCAAATTGTTGATCGCGTTAAATACTCTAAACAAAGATGCAAATAATTAGGATTATAAGAGATAATCCCGATAATAGTTAACCTAAAAAAGTATTCCAAAATCCGCTATACAGAGCGTAATGTACCAATATATTGAGAAGGAGTTTGCGAGAGGTGTTTCTTAAAGGATTTATTAAACGACACCTTATTATTAAACCCAACTTCATAGGCGACTTCAATAATGTTCATGCCTTTTTCTGTATCGTTCTTTAGAATCTTCAAAGTTTCTTCGATGCGGTAGGTATTTATTAATTCGAAAAAGCTCACATTAAAGTTTTCATTTATTACTTGAGAAGTATTATGTCTTGTGGTATCTAACTTCTCGGCCAAATAATCCAAATTAATATTACTTTTCTTGTATACTTTTTCCGTCTCTAGAAGGTAGATGAGTTTCTCTTTCAATTCTTGAGAAAAACTAGGTGTTAGACTGGATTTTTTATATTTATTCTTTGCCAGCTTCAAAACCTTTTGATCCTTTGCAAACATATTCGGTCTTAAGTATGAATTATAACCTATGTAAAGAACCATGGTTGCAATTGCGCCAACTTGAATGTGAAATAAGAAGTTATAAACTGGATTGACTTGCATGATTAGTATTCCATATACTAAGTAAGAAACAACATAGAATTCCACAAATATCACCATACTTCGCAACCAACCTCGAACTACAGGCGTGAATAATTGTATTTTCTCCTTAGTCTTTAAATATAACCGAAGTAATAGACTTCCATATATAACCAAAGAAAGTATTTTCGTTGAAACTGTAAATAATTTATATGGTCTTGCATCAAAAGAACCAACGTCCAACATTATATTCAATTTTTCTTGAGCTGGAAGCAGAAAAATCGGAATAAATACCATTAGGATAAGGACAGTAGGTAAAAAGTGAATTAAATCCCTTTTCTTAAACTTGTAGTTTAGTGTAATTCTCTTAAAATAGAAATATATAAGTGGCCCATATAAATAGATTGATATAGATGCCAAATATAAAACGTGGGGCGTTCTAAATTTTAAATTAGTTAAAAAGAGAAATATCTGAAATATAAAGACTGCATTTATAAATACAAATCCTGCAATTAAGAAAGCGGCAACCTTATCCTTTTGCTTTTTTACAAGAAGTAATATGAAGATGAAAAAACCAATAAGCGATGAAAAAAGATAGAAAAAGTACAACCAAGAAAAGTTAACACTGTATTTCTCAAAAAGAGGAGCAAACTCTTCACTATCTTTAAATTGTGTAAAATGTCCAGAATCGATGAAACCAACTTCCGAAGAATATTTCATATAATATTCTGCATAAATACTAGCAACTAACGGATTGTTATTTTCGGCAGCAAGGATGGCCTGCTCCTTATATAGATGAAGGTGCTCTTTATTAAACTTTACTTCATCTTTATCCCTTCGAAATATCAGTAAGTTCGAACCTGAGTTTTTATTTTGATTTTCCACAACAGCTTCTTTGACATCTTGAGATAGTAAGCTATTATCGGGAAATAACGCTAGCAAACAAAATGCTAAAAAGAAAATATTAAGTGATTTACTGATAACAAACATTCCGCGTGTTTTGTAGTATAGCTTAAAGATACAATATGTTCGCTAATAATCAAGCATTTAGGTAATACCCGATAATAGTTTACCCCTAAATATTAAAATTTAGAATGCAAGTCCCGAAGAAAACTTCCACTATTCACGCAAATACAGATAATGAATCAGATGAAACATTCACTTTATATTGATCTAGTTTGAAAGGACACCATACATATCAAACAAATATAACAAGCTTGCCATGGTCGCTCCACCCAATTCTAACTCTCGTTTATTAACAGCATCAAAAGTATCACTGGCAGCATGGTGATAATCGAAATAACGCTGAGAATCAGGGCGAAGTCCAGCAAGTACCATCCCCGGTTCTTTTAAAGGTCCAATATCAGCTCCACTTCCTCCTTTTTCAAAATAATGTATTAAATACGGTTTAAAAAGTTGTTCCCAGCTTTTAACCTGTGCGAAATTTGAATCATCACAATCGAAAGAAAATCCTCTAGGTGTAAAGCCCCCCGAATCGCTCTCTAAAGCAAAAACGTGTTTTTCACCTTTTCTTTTGGCTTCCGCCGCATATTTTTTTCCACCTCTCAATCCATTCTCTTCATTCATAAATAGAACAACCCTAATACTATGTTTAGGCTTGTAATTTATTTTTTTAAACAAACGCAGCACCTCCATGGACTGAACACAACCTGCGCCGTCATCGTGAGATCCATCACCCAAATCCCAGGAATCTAGATGACCTCCTACTACCATATATTTATTAGGATACGTACTTCCCGTAATTTCGCCAATTACATTATGTGACAGGACATCGTTATATACTTCACAACTTTGCTTAAAGTAAAACTGAAGTGTAGGTAATAGTTTTAGAGTGCTACTCAATAAATTCGCCCCCCTAGTGCTTATGGCACAGGCCGGAATTCGTTCATTTATTGGAGTATCACCATAGGTCATCGTACCTGTGTGGGGTAAATCATCTAAACGCAGATTCATAGATCGCACTACAACACCAACAGCTCCATATTTTGCCGCTTCCATAGCCCCCACGTAACGTTGATCGACGCAACCTCCATACGCTTCAAAAGTATTAATAAGGTCGGCCTGCATTGGCCGATTGTAAAAAACAATCTTTCCTTCTATTTGTTCTCTGCCATAGCGCGCCAAATCTTCAGTTCCCTGAACTTCAATCACCCCTGCTTTTAATCCGATATCTGAAGTGGCCACAGACCCACCCAAAGCACAGACATTAGTACGTGATGTCTTTCCTGGTCCAGTTTCAACATAGGCGTATTCTGGAAATCCTCTGGTCCATTTTGGAACCATCACTGGCTGTAACCATACCTTGTCCAATCCTAATTTATCCAGTTCTTCCTTTGTGTATTGAACAGCCTTTTCGGCATTTAAAGTTCCTGAAAGCCTCCCTCCAATATTGTTCGAAAGATAATCGAGCCAATCGTAGCTTTTACCATTCAATAATGCCATATCGTATATACTACGAATGGTAAGGGAATCCTGTGAATTAACTCGTTGTGAATATCCTTCCGAAGCGAAAAGAAGAGTCAAAAGAATGATAGCAGTTTTTTTCATGTTTATGCAGATTGAGGTTTAAGTGACTATATTTCTGGAGAACTAATCGTTCTCTAGGCGTTTTTTGAAATCTTCGATTTGAGCCTTTAACTTTGGTTCCAGTTCGGGTTCTTTAATATCTCCATATTTCTGTAACTCTTGAAGTAAAATTGAAGCAACTATCAAGCGTGCCGCAGGTTTAACATCTGATGGTATAATATACCAAGGTGCGTGAGGCTTTGAAGTCCTATTTATAGCATCTTCGTAACAGCGCATATAATCATCCCAAAGGTCACGTTCATCTAAATCACCTGGTGAAAACTTCCAATTCTTGTTAGGTTTGTTTAATCTGCGTAATTGTCTCTTTTTTTGTTCATCCTTTGACAGAGATAGGAAGAACTTAAAAATGATGGTGCCATTCTCTGCAATGGTTTTTTCAAACGCGTTAATTTGCTCAAATCTTTTGTTCCAAAATGTGTCATTTATATCCTCAGCACCGCGCACATCGGGCAGTAATTCACCCATTATGTAGTTTGGGTGGACCCTTGTCACTAAAACATTTTCATAATGAGTACGATTAAATACGCCAAATTTACCACGTGCGGGAAGTGCAATATAATGCCGCCATAGGAAATCATGCTTTCGCTCCAAATCCGTTGGCACTTTAAAGCTATGCACCACTACGCCGCGTACATTAAAATCTTTAAAAACTTCTCTTATCAAGCTATCCTTTCCAGCAGCATCCATGCCTTGAAGGCAAACCAAAACAGCATATTTACCATGGGCATAGAGCGTATCCTGTAGCTCTCCTAGTTTAACTCGAGTAATCTCCAGTGATTCTTCTAGATTATCTTTAGATGCATTAAAATCCTCACGAGTTTTTGCTTCAGAAATCTTAATACTCTTTGAAACCTTGTAATCTGCAATTTTAATATCTTTCATTGTATTTAGAATTGACCCAAATTATAGCTGGTTATTTACTTGCAAACAATTTTACGTCTTGCTCGCTTATATCTGCACCTCCAAGAATAATTAGACGTTCTACAACATTTCGAAGCTCACGAATGTTGCCTGTCCAATCATATTCCTGTAACAGCTTAATAGCTTTATCAGAAAAACTCTTCTGCGTCGTTCCGTGTTCTTCCGCAATTTTACTGGTAAAATATTCAATTAAAAGCGGAATATCTTCCCTTCTTTCGTTTAAAGCTGGGACATTTATTAGAATTACAGCGAGACGATGATACAAATCTTCTCGAAAATTACCCTCAGCAATCTCCTTTTTAAGATCTTTATTGGTTGCTGCAACTACGCGAACATCTACCTTAATATCCTTGTCACTACCCACTCTTTGTACTTTGTTCTCTTGTAATGCTCTTAAAACTTTTGCCTGTGCGGGTAAACTCATATCCCCAACTTCATCCAAAAATATTGTTCCACCGTTTGCAGCTTCAAACTTGCCTGCTCTTTCTTTAATTGCCGAAGTAAAGGCTCCTTTAACATGACCAAACAACTCACTTTCAATCAGTTCACTAGGAATTGCAGCACAATTTACTTCGATCATCGGTCCTTTAGCACGTTCACTTTTTTGATGAATCCAATGCGCCACTAATTCCTTTCCAGTACCATTAGGCCCCGTAATAAACACGCGAGCCTCAGTAAGAGCTACCTTTTCGATCATTTCCTTAATCTGATTAATGGCCTTAGAAGCACCGATCATTTCGTAATTCTTACTCACTTTTTTCTTTAAAAGTGTATTTTCCACGACGAGTTCTTTTCTATCCAAAGCGATTCGAACAGTATTTAACAATCGATTTAGATCAGGTGGCTTGGAGATATAATCAAACGCTCCAAGTCGCATTGTATTTACAGCCGTATCCAGATCACCGTGACCAGAAATCATTACCATCGGTATTTCAGGTTTAATTTTCTTAACGGCCTCAAGAACTTCAACCCCATCCATCTTTGGCATTTTAATATCACATAAAACCAAATCGAAATCTTCCTTCTTAATAAGGTCGATTCCTTGGAGTCCATCTTCTGCTTCTTTTATTTGATAGGTATCATTCTCTTCGGAAAGTATTTTCACAAGTACTCTGCGAATGGCAGCTTCATCTTCAATAATTAATATTTTGGGCATTCTAGCTATATTTTGAAATTTATTCCGCTTCTAAGATAAAAAGTATTTTCATCATTAAGCTTATAGAGGATATTTAGTTCGGTATCTCTCAACCTTATTTCATTATAAAAAGACCTACCGCCGCAGAGATAGAATAAGACGTACTTTGAAATGTAATATTCATATCTCAAACCTCCCAAGACCATGGTCCTTGATATATTATCTGCATCTGCTGTTGAACCATCGGGCTAAGTAACAATTCTATTTTTTTGAATGTTAGAAAAGAATCCATCTAAGGTAGCATAAACCTGAATAATATGTTTCTTATCAATAAACAGCACCCGTAAAATTAATATCAGTATTTCCAATCGTACTCTCTTCAAAATTAGATGCAACTTCACTTCCTCCTTTTATAGCAATAATCCAATTATTTTTCGTCTTAAATACAGCCGTGAGTGAGCCCCTAAACGTTTGAAACCCTACCAAACCATACTTTTTAAAGGGCACGACATCATTAATATCCAAATCAAGATTTCTATACTCAAATCTAGGAATCAAATAACATCCTTCCCAGCCTAACTTTAGAGGTAGATTTACAAAAAAGCGAAACCGAATGAAGGTTATTCTTCAAAATAGACTTATTGGTTTGATGGATTTTGATAAATATGGACGTCTCGCTGCGGAAACGGGATAGAAATATTATTTTTTCTAAACAGCGCATCAATGCGAAACCGTATTTCACTTTTTATTTTTGGGTCACTAAAACTATCATTTAAATAAAAATTAACGCTGAATATAAGAGCCGAATCTCCAAAATCTTCAAACAAAACAAAGGGATTAGGAGACTTTAATGCTCCTTTTTGCTCCTCAACACTAGTTAACAATAGCTCTTTAACCTTTTCAGTATCACTCCCGTAGGCAACTCCAACTGTAATAAACTCTCTTGTTGTCTTATGATTTTGGGTATAATTAAAAATTGTATCAGTTATGAATTTATGGTTTGGAATGATAATAATTTTATCATCTCTCGTAATCGCTCTTGTGGTTCGAAGTTTGACATCTATTATACGCCCCACCTTGCCATCTACTTCAATAATATCTCCAACCAGAAGAGATTTGTCCACCATTATTAGAATGCCGCCAATAATATCTTGAAAGAGCTCTTGTAATGCAAGGCCAAGTCCTACTAAAAGGGCTGCAGATGCTGCTAAGAAAGGAGTAATATTTATACCAACAACACTGAGCACCGAAAAAACAACCACGATATACGTGATATATTTAATAAACTTAAAAACGCTCACAAACTTTAACTGATCGGTCTCGTCCATATTGCGAGTAGATATTTTTCGCACCGATTTAAGGATGAAATTTGCAACAATGAACGACACAAAGACTAAGAGAAGCAAACCGATTGTAATATTTATTCGGTGATCTCCCTCGCCAAAACGAAAACCAAAATTTAAAAACTCTTTTATTGAGCCCCAAATATCCTGTTCAACAACTTCCTTTATTTTATCAGCTACATTTTCTTGCATAGACAATTAATACTTTAGCCACTTGAATATCTCCTTATAGCTTGCCTTCTTGCCATACATCAAAATACCAACTTTATAAATTTTTGCAGCAAACCATACCGTACCCATAAAAGTAATAAATAATATTACCAAGGAAAGTATTTGTTGCCATATAGGGACTCCAAATGGAATACGCATCAGCATAACGACGGGAGATGTAAAAGGTATATATGAAAACACTTGAGAAACCATCCCGTGAGGATTTTCAATTACTGTAAAGAACCCTACATAAATACCTATAATCAGGGGCATGAGTATTGGAAGCATAAATTGCTGCGTATCCGTTTCACTATCAACAGCCGCCCCAATAGCTGCATAAAGTGACGCATACAGCAAGTACCCTCCAATAAAAAAGAAAAGGAACATGACAACTAAATTAGTGATAGGTAAATTAGTTATTTCTAGCATCAAGTCTTGAACAATTTGCTGTGTACTGCCATCCACATTCTGACTTAACAGTTCTTGTTGCGGTGATTGCACTGCAGAAGGATCTATACCAAATATGGATGTAATGATACCGCTAAAGACTCCAATTAGTATAACCCAGGCAAGGAATTGAGTTATTCCAGCCAAAGAAGTTCCTAGAATTTTACCCAATAAGAGCTGAATAGGTTTTACTGAAGATATGATGACTTCTATTATTCTACTCGTTTTCTCCTCTATCACAGACCGCATTATCATATTGCCATAAATAATAATAAACATAAATAATAGATAACCCGCGGCTCCACCAAATGCCAACTTTAAAATGGATCCTAATTTCGATGTCTCTTTACCTTGATAGGTTTCTTGTTTCGCATTGACTCTAATTCGAAGCTTCTTGATACTCTCAGGATCGATACCTGCTTCTTTTAGCTTCAAAGCATTTGCTTTTTCGGCAATCGCATCCTCAATATCATCTATTTGCTGCAGCGAGGCTGAATCTTCTGAATAGAAAGTAACCGATTTTGAAATATCCTCTATATTTTCAACATTCGGAATAAAAAGAAGGCCGTAGTCTTCAGATAATTCACTGAGTTTTTTCGCTTCTGAAAGATCTAGATTTTCAAGGATGTTAAATTTTAAGGCTTCGGTATTTTCAAACTCATCAATAAACAAACCACTTTCGTCAAGTACCGAAATTGTGCGAATACTATCGTTATTTAACTGAGACAGGTAGGCAACCAAAGTGAAGATCCCTACCATAATCAGTGGACTTAAAAAAGTCATAATAATGAATGACTTATTCCGGACCTTATTAATATATTCTCTCTTTATTATTAGTGGAAGATGATTCATTTTATAATATTAATTGTTTTGAACAGTCTCTATAAAAATATCATTTGCGGAAGGAATCACCTCAGTAAAATGATTTAACTGCCCTTTGGAAGTTAAATACCCAACCAAATCATTTGGCGAACTATTTGCAGGAATTTTAATTTTATATTGCAATTCGTCATTAATGCTTTTGAAAGAGGTTGGAAATACCTCAAACTGCTCTTCAATTGCTTTACTCACTTCTGTTTTATTTTCAGTCAACAGACCAACTTCAAAGGTGTTAGACTTATAGGCTCGTTTAATATCAATCAATCTACCGTCTAAAACCTTATTCGCCTTGTGGATTAGGGCTATGTGATCACACATTTCCTCAACCGACTCCATTCTATGGGTTGAAAAAATAACAGTGGCCCCATCGTCACGAAGTTTTAAAATTTCATCTTTTATAAGATTTGCATTTATTGGATCAAACCCACTAAAAGGCTCATCGAAAATTAATAGTTTAGGTTGATGCAAGACGGTCACAACAAATTGAATCTTTTGAGCCATCCCTTTAGAGAGCTCTTGTATTTTCTTATTCCACCAATCGCCAATTTCGAGTCTATCAAACCAATACTTTAGTCTAATCTTAGCTTCTTGTTTTGAAAGACCTTTCAACTGTGCAAGGTAAAGAACTTGTTCGCCAACTTTCATTGATTTATATAGCCCTCTTTCTTCGGGCAAATAACCAATATATTGAATGTCGTCAGGTTGCAGGGGCTTCCCATCCAGCAGTATCTGACCAGAATCGGGCATTGTAATTTGATTAATGATACGAATAAATGTTGTTTTACCCGCCCCATTTGGCCCCAACAGACCAAAAATACTTCCTCTTGGGACTTCAATTGAGATATCGTTTAACGCCTTATAGTCACCAAACGATTTGGAAACATTATCAGCCACTAAGAGTTTTTCCATGATAACTTTTATGTTTTGTAAATATATTGATTTGTGAAAGAAGCCATCTTAAATAGAAAACTAATTTGCTCCAATTAGTAAAAGATTAACGGCTATTGTTACAACATTTTTAGAAATTTAATAAATGATAGATTGGTAAAACCCTTAAAAGCAAAACCCACCCTCTAATAAATTAAAGGATGGGAAAAAATTGCTATGAAAAAGAAAAATTATCACTACTTAAAAGTAGCAATTCTCAAATATAAGTAAAAAATATATATTAACGTTTATTTAAGAAAACATATCCTTTACTTTCTCAAAAAATGATTTGTCTTCCTTTTCTGGTTTAGGTTGAAAATGCTCATCATCATTCATTCTCTCAAAAAACTCCTTTTGTTCTTTTGACAATGTCTTAGGAGTCCATACATTAATATGAACTAACAAATCTCCAGTGCCATAACCATTTATACTTGGAATTCCTTTATTTCTAAGTCGAAGTATTTTTCCACTTTGAGTACCAGCTTCAACTTTTATTCGAACCTTTCCTGTTACGGTATCAATTTCTTTTGAACTACCTAAAGCAGCTTCAGAAAAACTTATATATAGATCGAAATGCAAGTTATCACCTTCTCTTTGCAATCCAGGATGGGGCAATTCTTCAATAGCCACGAGCAAGTCACCTGCAATACCATTACCAGGAGCATCGTTTCCTTTGCCTGACACTTTCAATTGCATTCCATCAACAACCCCGGCAGGAATTTTAATAGAAACAGTTTCTTCTGTAGCCAACATTCCATCGGCATCCGCATTAATTGGTTTTTCATCAACTACTTGACCACTTCCTCTACAAGTTCCACAAGTTGCTGCGGTTTGCATACGACCCAAGATTGTATTTTGGATCCTAGTTACCTGACCGTTACCATTACAAGTTGAACAAGTGTTATACGTTGTACCTTGTGCTACCTTCTTACGTTTAACTTTAATTTTTTTCTCAACGCCATTGGCTATCTCTTCGAGAGTAAGTTTTACTCGAATTCGAAGATTGCTACCTTTAACCATGCGACGTCCGCCGCCTCCGCCAAAGCCACCAAAACCGCCGCCGCCACCGCCGCCACCGAAAATATCTCCAAATTGACTAAAGATATCATCCATGTTCATGCCGCCGCCGCCGCCAAAACCACCACCACCTTCAAATGCCTGATGTCCATATTGATCGTAACGTGCTTTCTTGTCTGAATCACTTAAAACTTCATATGCTTCCGCTGCCTTCTTAAAAGATTCTTCAGCATTGGAGTCTCCCGGATTTTTATCAGGGTGATATTCAATAGCCTTCTTACGGTATGCTTTTTTGATCTCTGTCGCTGAAGCCCCTTTAGAGATGCCTAGGATATCATAGTAATCTTCTTTCATACTTATTGTCCTATAACTACTTTGGGGTAGCGAATTACTTTTTCACCTAAGGTATATCCAGTCTCCAATACATCGATCACCTTGCCTTTTAAGTCTTTACTTGGTGCAGGTATTTGAGTTACTGCTTCGTGTATTTCTGCATCAAAAGCATCTCCCTTCTTAGTTCCTATTGGCTCTAATCCTTTGGCGCGAAGAGTTTCTCTTAATTTGTTGCTAATGAGTTCAACTCCCAAAAGAGCGCTAGAATCTCCACTCTTTTCAATTTCTTTTAATGCTCGGTCAAAATCATCTATAACTGGTAGCATTGAAACCATCAAGTCCTGACTTGCGGTTTTAAACAACTCAATTCGTTCTCGTCCTGTACGTTTTTTATAGTTTTCAAATTCCGCAAATAACCTTAAATACCTATCCTTTTCTTTCTCCAAGTCGAACTGTAACTGGGTCATTGGATCTATATCTTCTTTATCTTCAGCAGGTGTTCTCTCCGAATTGTTCTGATCATTGATTTGAACTTCTTCGTCAACAACTACATCCTTGTTTTTATCTTTATTGCTCATAAATGAGTATCATTTTTGTTTTCCTAGACGGTGCAAAAGTACTGCCAATTGTTGATAAATGTCAAAATGTCACCCAATTATTTTTAATAAAAACCTAGTAGATATAAATATACCACAACAGGGCGATAAGTTTCCTATAAATCTTTCAATTTGTCGCTAAAAAATCCTTTTTTAATACTCCTATTAATTCATTAACGTGAATTTCTGAAACCTTCTATAAAAGGACCAATTACGTTGATATAACTGAGTATTTATAACTTCTCCTATAGCAAATCGGCGCAGGCGAGTTCAATATTTGGGTATCTAAACACATAACCACTTAATTCTAGTTTACGCGAACTCACTAACTGTCCTTCCAATGCTAGTATTGCCATCTCACCAAGCATCAACTTCAAAATAAAAGGCGGCACTTTAGGCAGCCAAAGACGTGCGCCCGTATACGCCGCAATTTGCTTATTAAGTTTCCTATTGGTAACAGGGTTTGGGGCCACTACATTATAAACCCCTTCAAGTTTATTTGTTAAAATATGGAGGTAAATCCCAGCCGCATCACTTATATGAACCCAGGACTGCCATTGATTCCCAGTTCCTAGTGGAGCTCCAAGTCCTAATTTCACCATTTGTGCCAGTTTAGCAAAAACGCCGTCATCCTTGGCAAGAACCATTCCTGTGCGTGCAATAGAAACATCCATTCCTAAGCTTTTAAACTGATTTGCACTTGCCTCCCAGACTTTTACCACTTCAGCTAAAAAGGTGTCATCTACTTCACTACTCTCTTCTGTATATAAATTTGTCTCTGATCTTGGATAGACACTAACGCCACTAGCAGAAATAAAATGAGATATAGAATGATCTAGTCCTTTTAGGGTCTTAAAAATAAGGTCTGCCGGTTGTGTTCTACTTTGAAGAATTTCAGCTTTGTAACTTCGCGTCCATCTTTTCCCAATGTTGGCACCGGCTAAATTAATAATAGCGGAGACTCCTTCAAAAGCTCTTACGTCAATTTCATTCAAAAGGGGATTCCAATAAAACCCTCTATACTCTAGGCGATCTTCAATCTTTGTTTTTCGAGTTGTAAAATAATGGACAGAAATGCCATTATTGTTGCATTGCTTAACAAGCTCCCTTCCAATTAATCCCGTAGCACCAGTTATTAAAATTTTCATTGAAATTTTTATACAAAATTAATAGTTTAGCGTAGAAGCCCTCAATCTATTAACGCAAGATTATGATAGCATTTTAAAACTTTGTAGCACGAAGCATTTCACGCTTGCCAGGAGGGCCAGGCAGTCGTTCAACCAAAAAACCAACAGCTTGCATCGCTCTTCGCACACTCCCCTTAGCTGAATAGGTAACAAGTACACCTCCGGGCTTTAACGCTTTGAACATTAATTCGAATATTGATTCAGTCCATAATTCAGGCTGCACACGTGCTCCAAAAGCATCGAAATAAACGATATTATAATGTTCAATATCTTTTATTTCGGAAAATAATTGTTTTCGCTTGGTGAGGATAAAATTCTGATTTATTTCTGAAGGAGATTCCCAGCACGCTTTATGTAGTTTTAAGAAATCATGCTGCGAAACATCTAATAAACTTGCATAGTTTAATTGATCAATTTCTGTCTCTGACACCGGATATGCTTCAATTCCCGAATAGTTTATTTGAAGGTTCTTTTTTGCAGCTTCAAGAGAAGTTAGAAAGGCGTTAAGACCAGTTCCAAATCCAATTTCTAAGACCGACACCTCACAACTATCATTCTCACTTATCCAGTGTGTTAGTCCAGTTTTAATAAAAACGTGAACCGCTTCAGCAATGGCGCCGTGCTTCGAATGATATTGCTCATTCCACTCTGGTAAATGAATTGTTAAAGATCCATCTCCAGTGGTAAGAAGTTCACGTTTCAAAAGCTATTGCTTCTCAGGAATAAGAACTCCAGATGACGTAAATGAAAGCGTTCTTTTTGGCTCTGTAATTGCGGCAATTTCTTCCGTAGTCTTTCCTGCATCTTCTGCAAAATGCCGTTGATCTTCAACACTTACCTCTTCTATAAAAGCCACGCCATCTACAATTACTTCCTGCCCAGCAATATCCTTTGGTATAAAAAATCCATAGTCTTTAAATTTAACCATTGCTTCTTCTCCTCCCATGTCCATACGCATCCAACAACCCTTACTTTGACAAACAGCCTTTACTTCAGATTTGAATTTTACCGCTACAGAATCTCCCGGTTTTAAGTTTTTATACTTTTCCTGAATTTCTGTACTTGACAGTGTTCCTTTATCATCAATTTTATCACCAAAAGATTGATAGGTGACTTCTTGAACTTGAGCTTCAGCCGAAGCAGTTTCGTTTTTCTTAGAATCGTTACAACTTACAATTAAAAGAGCCATAGCAACGATATAAAGCGTATTTTTCATCTTAAATATTTCAGAAATTAATAAACATAAAATATAACGTAAAATTATGAAATTTTTACATTTTTTGTGCCTAAAATTTTGACTATTTTTGTAGCCTAAATAAGAGATTCGATGGACATGACAATTCAAGATAAAATTAGCGTTCAAAAGACAACTAATACAAAAATAAATGAAATAGATTTTGAGAATCTTGTTTTTGGTAAAGATTTTTCGGATCATATGTTTGAGTGCGATTTTAAAAATGGAGCTTGGCAAAATCCAACCATTAGACCCTATGGTGATTTAACTATTTCGCCATCGGCAAAAGTATTTCATTATGGACAGGCTGTTTTTGAAGGAATGAAAGCTTACAAGGATGACAATGGAAAAGTATTTCTTTTTAGACCAGATGAGAATCAGATAAGAATAAACAAATCGTCTAAAAGAATGTCCATTCCTGAATTCCCAAAAGATCTTTTTTTCGAGGCATTAAATAAACTTCTGGAACTAGACAAGGCCTGGGTAAAGCCGGGAATTGGAAATTCACTTTATATACGTCCGTTTGTTATAGCTACTCAGCCAGGTGTTTCGGCATCCCCGTCGGACGAATACAAGTTTATGATTATACTTTCACCTGTTAACGTCTATTATTCAGGCGATGTAAAAGTTGAAATCGCAGAACATTTCAGTCGATCAGCAAATGGTGGTGTCGGTGCCGCGAAAGCAGCAGGGAATTATGGCGCTCAATTTTACCCTACCAATTTAGCTAGGGAGAGAGGTTTTCAACAAGTGATTTGGACCGATGCTGACGAACATAAGTATTTGGAAGAAGCAGGAACCATGAATGTATTCTTCAGGATTAATGACACTTTAATTACAGCGCCAACGAGTGATAGAATCCTTGATGGCGTTACTCGCAAGAGTATCATTGCGCTTGCTGAAAGAAATGGCGTAGCTATTGAAGTTAGACCTATTGAAGTTTCTGAACTCATTGAAGCCGCTAAAAATGGCTCGTTGAAGGAGATATTTGGAGCAGGAACTGCGGCCGTTGTAAGTCCTGTAAGTGCTTTCGGATATAAAAACGTAGTATACGATTTACCGTCAACAGCTGATGGCTATTCAGCTAAGTTTAAAAAGGAATTGACAGATATACAGTATAATCGCGCTGAAGATCCTTTTGGCTGGCGATACGAGATTTAGAATATTGAAACCTAAAGAAAAAGTTAAATAGTTGATGCGTGTAATAGTAGTTTCAAAGTAACTTGTCGCAATAAACGACTAAACTGAATCGATTACTTTTCTAATATTTCCTTTATATTCGGTTTAAAATAATTGGGCCCTTTTAAGACCTTTCCATCTTCTCGATAGATTGGTTTACCGTCAGCTCCTAACTTACTCATATTAGATCGTTGAATCTCATTAAAGACCTCCTCCATTTTATCTTGCATACCGTGCTCTATAATTGTCCCACATAAAATATAAAGCATATCCCCCAAGGCATCAGCAACCTCTACTAAATCTCCATTATTAGCCGCTTCCAGATATTCTTCGTTTTCTTCGCGCATTAGCTCATAACGCAATAAGTTCTTCTTAATACCTAAATCTACAGTTGGACTTTTTTCTATACCTAGACCAAAAGCTGAATGAAATTCGTGAACGGCTGCTATTTTGTTTTTCATATTTATGTCCGCCAACGCGGTTAAATTTTAAATTAGTATCGTATTTTTACACGCTATAAAACTACAAATTTATGTTTAGTACTGGTCAGATGATTTTCGCTTTATTTTTTGTAATTGCTTTTGTCATTATTATGATCTTTAGCTACCAAAAAGATAAAAACTTACATAAGAAATACTATAAAGGTAGTTTTTGGGTCCTTATCGGATTTATCGCATTTGTTCTAATTCTGATGGCTATTAAAACCTACTTAAAAGGATAATCATCAAATGTCTATTTACAAGGTCATTTTTTTATATAAAAAAACCTCCTTATTTTCATAAGGAGGTTTTTAATATTATAAAGTCTCTACTATTTCAAATGCATTAAATTACTATAATTCTTAGTGTAGTCAAGCATTTGAGATTCGAATGAATCGGGTTGTTCAATTGTAAAACTCTCAATCTCTCCTGCATCGTTCATACTTGGAACAATCACCGGATTTACAAATCCACTATAAGGCGCCGATGTAAACTGCTTGTTACGCTCTAAAACCTCAGCATGTATAGCCTGATCAACTTTAACTCCATATCCTTCTACCAAAGCTTCAACAGCTTCAAAATCACCTTCAGATTTAATACGCTGAGTTTCTCTTAACAACTGCCCAAACAAGCCATGCAATTTCTCGTAATCGTTAATTTGGAAATACGTCTTCTCATCACGAGTGACTTTTTCAATCACATTATCTGCCTTCCCTTTTTCAAAGGCCCAAGCAGAAACCCACTGTCGGTTAACCATATGTGCCTCTTGCACATCATCACCTAGTTTCAAACGAATCAATTGGGTCATTAAACCATTTCGGATATATCCGTCATAAGCTGTAACTCCTATTTTTTTCCAGTCCTCAACCAATCCTAATTCTTGTATTTTCGGATTGTATAAATAGTATAGTCCAACCAAATCTGCGCGTCCTTCTTCTAGAGTTGAAGCATAATTTTTAAGGGTTTCTTTAGTTTCACCAACACCTGGGTTTAATTGTCCAGATGCGTGACCTATAACCTCGTGCAAAGCTGTATGGAGTTTAGAGCTAAGTTGCCCATACTCTTTTTGATTATCGTACTCTTCAGTCGAATTCACAAATTCTTTTAAGCGACCTGAACTTCCCGCATTGTTATATGCATGTATAATATTTCCTAGCGAAACAGATTTACTACCTACAGAAGCACGAATCCAGTTTGCATTAGGCAAATTGACACCAATTGGCGTACTTGGAGACGCATCGCCTGCTTCTCCCGCAACATTCACGACCTTATAGGTTACACCAACAACAGTATCTTTTTTATGCTCTTCAATCAAAGGAGAATTATCTTCGAACCATTGTGCATTTTCAGATAATACAGCCATTTTCTTAGACATGTCAAAATCTTTTATCTGGATTATTGACTCATAAGAACCTCTATAACCGAGTGGATCGTTATAAACCTCAATAAAACTATTGATGTAATCAATATTTCCATCGGTAGCTGAAGTCCATGCTACGTTATAATCGTCCCAGGTTTGTAAATCTCCCGTTTTATAATATTTAATTAGTAAACCTAGCGCATCACCTTGTGCTTGGTTTTCGGCAACTTCCTGTGCTTTTTCTAACCATCCAACAATATTATCAATCGCTGGTCCAAAAAGACCACCAGATTTATAAACAAGTTCTTTCAACTGTCCATTTTCTTTAACCAAACGAGAATTCAAACCATACGACAATGGTTTATCCGGATTTGGAGATTTTTTTTCCTTATAAAAACCTTCAACATCTGCACTAGTAACATCTGGTCCATAAAAATTCACCGCTGAAAGCGCAACATTATCTACATCTCTCGCCTGATTTACCTTTTTTGAATCCTTGTCATTAAAAATTACATCAAAAGCTTCTCCTCCAAGCACCGTGCTAGTTTCAGCCAATAGTCCTTTTAGATAATCTGATGAGAAATCTGGTTTAAATTTATCATTAGAATAGTGATGATGTATCCCATTAGAGAACCAAACTCTTTTCATATAAATCTCAAAGTTTTTCCAATCATCTGTAGTTTTATCACCAGAATATCCGGTATAAACACTTTCAATAGCTTTTCTTATAGTAAGATTGTGGCGATAGTTCTGATCCCACATAATATCCCGGCCTTCCAAACCGGCCTGGGTAAGGTAATACACTAATTTTTGTTCCTTCAAAGTTAAATCGTCCCAACTAGGTATCTGATAGCGCAATACTTTAATATCGGCAAATTGCTCTACTAAATAGTTAAAGTCATCTGATACTACTTCTGCTACTTGATTACCTTTCGGTTCTTCTTTACAAGAAAATAACAAGACAGAACTAATCGCAATAGCTATAAATAAAAAGTTCTTCATTTTAATAATTTTTAGTTTCAGCAAATGTAGCAAAATATTAGACTCTTTTTTGACTTGAGAGCTTTGGTTTTTTATTTAATCTGAAAAATAAGAACATAAATTTTAGGTTCATTTATACAAAGACATAGCGTTTAAAAATTGTGTATATTTATCCGAATACATCAACTTGTTAATCTTAATGAAACTTATTAAATACGTAATATTCCTTATCCTTTTATTTATAATTGGCGGAGCTATATTTTTTGGGACTAAAGACGGTAAATTTGATGTTTCTGAAACTAAGTTCATCAATGCCCCGGCAGAGATGATATATGACCAAGTAAAGGATTTTAAAAATTGGCAAAATTGGGGACCTTGGTTTCAAATTGATCCAAATATCCAAATATCCCAATCTGAAAAAAGTGAAGGGGAAGGTGCAACCTATTCATGGAAGAGCAAACATAAAGCTCTTGGTAATGTTTCTATAGAAACTAAAAAAGTAATACCTCTAAAGGAGATAAATCAGGAAATTTCGGCTGAAACAAGACTAGGAGATTCCAAAAGCGATATTTATTGGAGATTTGAGGAAACCGAAAAACAAGGACAAACTAAAGTCACTTGGGGAGTTAAAGGAGATCCTGCATTCTTAGAAAAAATTCTAATGTCCTTTCGAGAGCACGATATAGTAACAGGAATTGGAATTCTTTTTCCTGAAGGTCTCTCTAATCTCGACAGGAATATAATTGAAGAAATAAACAAGTTTGTCATTAATGTTGATGGAATTACCGATTATGACGGAGGCTTCTACTTGTATACTGCAAGCGCTTCTAAAATAGCTGATATCAGGTCAAAAATGGGGCCATTATTTGGGGAAGTTATCGACTTTACGAATAAAAATAAGTTGCAAATGACAGGGATGCCATTTACGATTTACAATGAAATTGATGAGATGAATTCTTCTGCCATATATTCGACCTGTATTCCTGTAGAAAACAAGATAATAACACCAATCGGAAGTACCGTGCTATGTGGCTATATGCCAAAGTTAACTGCGCTCAAAACAACTTTGAAAGGAAATTATAGTCATTTAGAAATGGCATATAACAAAGCTTATGAATATGTCACAGCCAATAATTTACAAATACATCCAAAAGCAAAAATGTTTGAAATTTATCGAAATGATCCTAGCCTAGTTTCTAATCCTGCAGATTGGCTAACGGAAATATATATTCCGATTGTCCCATTGTCAAATATTCAAGACTAAACAATGAAGCAGCTTATACTTGTTTTTCTAGGCGGTGGTATTGGAAGCGCCTTGCGGTATTGGATTGGTCAATATCTTAACTCTCCTAAATATGAAATTCCTTACGGAACTTTTCTAGTAAATATCTTAGGGAGTTTACTAATTGGAGTGATTTTGGGATTCGCCTTAAAAAACCAGTCCCTATCTAACAATACTATCCTCTTTATTGCAACTGGTTTTTGCGGAGGCTTTACTACTTTTTCAGCATTTGCTTTCGAAAATCAAGCATTTTTAAAATCGGGTGATCTTGCTTCCTTCGGACTTTATACTTTGGGAACTTTAATTGTTGGCTTTGGCGCCGTGTTCTTTGGAATATGGCTGGTACGCTTTTTTTAGTGATCTACAAAGGCTTTTACACCAGCTTCAATGCGAACTAATAGATCATTTTCCTTTGGTGGAATTGGGCAGGAGTATTTGTGATTGTAGGCGCAATAAGGATTATAGGCTTTATTAAAATCGATAATCATTTTATTTCCCTTCGGAATACGTGCATCAAGAAAACGCCCTCCTCCATAAGAGCCATCACCACTCGTGAGATCTGTAAAAGGTAAAAACAAATAGTCTTCATAGCCGGGCTCTTCAATTGGCGTAGTGCTTTGATACAAGGCTAGCTCGAATTCTCTGCCATCAATGATAAAATGAGCTTCTCCATATTTCACGTACTCCGGTAATCGATCCGTTGTTGTTGGCATTAGAAAAGGCAATTCGGAAGGAGTGCGAATAAATGTAGCCTTTACGCGATATTTTAAATCAATAAGATAAAATTCCAACCCAGAAAAGACCTCAAAATCTTTATCCGTTAAAATAGTCTTTTCTTTATTTCTGAAATGTTCATTTTCTGAAGTTTGATGCGCAATTAACTTCTTAATGAATCTCTTGTTCTGGTTAGCACCACAAGATGCGAAAAGAAAGATCGAAAAGAATAGTATATATTTCATAGGTTGTTAGTATTCGCGATAAAAGTAGGAAAGTTATTGGTAACTCAGTTTTATTTCTGCTTTTGAAAAAAAGAGTCAAGAGTTATACTCACATTTCTTTTAATAACTGGCTCGTAAATTTTAATCGGATAAAGGATTCATCTAGCTAAAAAAGCCCTCTAATTTTTAGCTTCCGAAGAAAAAGTAAATGTAACTCTTGCTTTCAATAATATCGTGTATATCTTTAAAGACCTCAGTGAACACCGATTCCTAGATGGTTTAACTAAAAAAATTATTAAATACGGAAGTATTTATATGCAAAAGAAAGTTCCTAAACCCTTAGCAAGTGGATTGGTAATCGATTGGGAATTAAACGACATCCCACCTCTTATTATCGACTAGGAAGCTTATGGTTCGCGCTTTTAATGACTTTGTTGGAGACTACGTGGGATAGAACGATTTGGGTTTTCGTCTCTCCATAAGTTATTAATTGATCTATGAACGTTTCTAAATGTTTTTGGTTTTTTAAAACAACTTCCATGACTATATTTTCATTGCCGGTAATCCGGTAACAATTAAGAACTTCATCATATTCCTTGACCTTACTTAAGAAAGGCTTTAGTTTCCCCATAAAAGCTCTTAATGTAATAATCGCCTTAAGTTGATAACCAGTCTCAAAAGGAGATACAATAGTTTTATAACCATTGATAACACCCGCATCTTCCATCTTCTTGACCCGCTCATTGACGGCCGGAGAACTAATTCCAACGCGTCTTCCAATCTCTGCGTTTGACATCCTCGCATTTGCCTGAAGACAGTTTAAAATATTCCAATTGAGTGAATCTATTTTCATAATAACTAAATATCGCTATAAAAACATAATAATTAAAGCAAATATACATTATAACTTTAAAATCGATAGTTTTATATCCAACCATCTCACTAAATTTGACGTGCTAAGAAGAATGAAACGTTAACTTACAAATGATACCTTCAATACCGAACCACTTTCCACAATCTGCCTTACATAAAAAGGCAATGGATATCTTTACACTTGCTAGAAACGTTTCAGCTTATTTTGTTCAAGACTTGGCTCATTTACAACCCAATGGGTTAGAAGATCCAAGTATCTACTTTACCGGCGATATTGTACAGCAATCTGTATCTCTTGCGCCGGAAATTCTAAAAGCAGAAAGCCAGCCTTTTGCGGAAGAAAAATTTAAATCTGCAGCTTCAGTAACACGTCTTACCAACTTGATATATAAAAATTGTGAGCGTCTTGAGCGTGTTAATAGTAACGGTAAAGATTTTTTACCATTGCTGCGTTCAGAAATAAAAAAGTTCAGGAGACTACAACGTACCTGGATGTTGACTATCTAAGGTGTTTTCATTTTTTCTATCAGACTTTTAAACCTTTCAGAACTCCTGTATTTATAGAACTCGGTGGCATTCAGAATATATTTTTTTTCTGAAAAACCCATAGAAATAGCTCTTTCCAAATACTCGAAAGTCTCGTCTTCCATATTCAACTTCGCATAATCCTTGGCAATTAAAAAAATGGGGTAGCTGCCTTTAGGTTGAAGTTCTGCCAAAATCTGATGACAATAAAGAGACTTATTATAATTTTTATCCTGTAAATGTATATTGGCCGTCTCAATAGCCAGAGAATAGAGCGTATTAGAAACCCTAATACCTACCAGCTGTTTCTGTCTATCTTCTGAAAGCAAATATTCCTCTCTAAGGCTATTTAATTTTTTCTGCCACCACTTTACATTGTGACTTGGAGTTTTTTTCTTAATTTCTGAAGCAAAACGATTTATAAAAACCCTTCTCTTAGACTCCTCTTTCGTTTTCAGCCACCGGCGCTTTTTAACTTGCGTACTATATTCACTAGTAGCTTTGAGCCTAGTTACTTTTTTAGAGATACTGTCCAAAGTATAATAATCAACAAAATTCCTTTGCAAACGTTGATATTCCCAGACTGCGGACTCGATTTTATTCTGACTTTCACTTGTACTAGCCTCATCGTAAAAGCGTTCATATACTTTATTTACATCAAACCAGTTTATAGGTTTTTGATTTTTTCTGAATGCCTCCAGTTCCAGCCAATCAAAGGCCTTTAATATTTGACCTGAAGATGGCCAACTATGCCCATCACCATTTATGAATAATTCATTATCTATCTGAAGCCCGTCAAGCCAATCTTGAGCACTTAGCATCTCCTGATAATTCATATCCTGCTGTCCAATCAAACCTACAAATGAAAAATTCTCTCTAGTCATTGGTTTATGCAAAAGATAAGATGAGAATCCAGCGCCACAAGCAATAACCCCTGTTATCTTTTTCGACAGCACTGCTAAGGCACTAGCCAGCCGGGAACCTCCGGAAAATCCCGCGGTATAAATGCGATCTTCATTTAATGAAAAGCTGGCAAAGACGCTTTCAAAAAGACGGTTGACAATATCAATGTTGACTTCAAATGGACCATTTTTAGAATCGTTTGAACAAACTAAAATATAATTATATGTTTCTGCAGCTTCGATGAATGGTTTAATTCCCGCCTTCCCTCTGCCTACTGGGTCAAAAATAAAAACAATGGAAGCTGGCTCATTTTTGTTAAATTTCTTCGGAAGATAAAGTGTAAACGTATCTGTAGATTTTTTAACCTTAACGGAATCAATTATAACTCCAGTTTTAAAATCTACATTCTGACTGTAAAGCGATTGTGTTTCGGAAAAACAAAATAAAAGAAAAAGACAAATCGCCAATTTCGCAAAAAACCAGCTCGTAGCAGAGGTTGGTTTCAAAAGTTTCTCAATTCGATTCATGATAATAAGTTCAATATCCCTAAAAGATTATAAGTTCGGGATAATTTCCTCACTTTTCACAAATTAGTATTTATTTAACTTGAATAAAGAAATCCTGAAGCAACCCTTCGACTCACTTGGACTCAATTCGATTCACTTCGACTGCGCTCGGCACAAGTCCCTCAGCACAGGCCTCTCAGGGCAACGATTCGTGATAATTCCCTCACTTTTACAAAGTGATTCTCTTTAACCGAGAATCAAAAGATACCGAAACTAGTTCGGGATAATTTTCTCCCTTTTTACAAAGGGTGAAGATTACATATTCCTTCTATATTGACCTCCTACTTCAAACAAAGCAGCTGTAATCTGTCCAAGTGAGCAAACTTTAGTGGCCTCCATCAATTGATCAAACATATTTTCATTATGGATAGCAGCATATTGTATTTTCTCAATCGCAATTTTGGTTAGCTCTTTATTCCCTTCCTGTAAATCACCAAGAGTTTCAATTTGATATTGCTTCTCTTCCTCTGTTGCTCTAATGACTTCCGCTGGTAAAACCGTAGGTGAACCTGTACTGCTCAAAAACGTATTTACACCAATAATTGGAAACTCCCCATTGTGCTTTAGGGTTTCATAATATAAGCTCTCTTCTTGAATCTTCGATCGCTGATACATGGTCTCCATAGCTCCTAAAACGCCTCCACGTTCAGTAATACTGTCAAATTCTTGCAATACTGCTTTCTCAACTAAATCGGTTAGCTCTTCAATGATAAACGATCCTTGAATAGGGTTCTCGTTCTTAGCTAAACCGAGCTCTTTATTTATAATGAGTTGTATTGCCATCGCACGTCTCACACTCTCTTCTGTAGGCGTTGTAATAGCCTCATCGTAAGCATTCGTATGTAGTGAATTACAGTTGTCGTAAATCGCATAAAGTGCTTGAAGTGTAGTTCTAATATCATTAAAATCAATTTCCTGCGCGTGCAACGAACGCCCAGAAGTCTGAATGTGATACTTCAGCATTTGCGCTCTCGGATTTGCACCATATTTTTCTCTTAAGGCTTTCGACCAAATTTTACGTGCAACACGACCAATCACCGAATATTCAGGATCGACACCATTACTAAAGAAAAACGAAAGATTAGGTCCAAAATCGTTAATATCCATTCCGCGACTCAAGTAGTATTCTACATAAGTAAATCCATTAGATAAGGTAAAAGCCAATTGGGTAATCGGATTTGCCCCAGCCTCAGCAATATGATATCCGCTTATAGAAACCGAATAGAAATTTCGGACTTGCTTCTCAATAAAATATTCTTGCACATCACCCATTAACCTCAGCGCAAATTCCGTAGAAAAAATACAGGTATTTTGCGCTTGATCCTCCTTTAAAATATCCGCTTGCACTGTTCCACGAACCTGTGTCAAGGTTTCAGTTTTAATTTTTTGATAAACTTCTTCAGCTAATACCTGATCTCCTGTTATACCCAAAAGCATCAGTCCTAGACCGTTGTTTGTTTCAGGTAATTTCCCTTGATAGCTTGGTCTGGTGACGCCTTTCTCCTTATATATGGTAGTAATTTTGGCTTCAACTTCCTTTTCTAAGTCGTTTTCCGAAATGTACTTCTCACAATTTTGATCGATAGCGGCATTCATAAAAAAGCCGAGTAACATTGGCGCTGGTCCGTTGATTGTCATACTTACTGAGGTAAGCGAATGACTTAAATCGAAGCCAGAATATAGTTTTTTAGCATCATCTAAGCAGCAAATTGAAACTCCGGCATTTCCAATCTTTCCGTAGATATCCGGGCGAAGATCAGGATCATTTCCGTACAGTGTCACACTATCAAAAGCTGTAGAAAGTCGTTTTGCAGGAAGTCCTGCACTTACATAGTGAAAACGTCTATTGGTTCGTTCAGGGCCACCCTCTCCAGCAAACATACGCGCTGGATCTTCACCGGTGCGTTTAAAAGGATATAATCCTGAAGTAAAAGGAAACTCTCCGGGAACATTTTCCTGAAGTGTCCAACGTAAAATATCTCCCCAGGCTTGGTATTTAGGCAAGGCCACTTTTGCAATTTGTGAGTGAGATAGCGACTCCGTATGAGTATCTATTTTTATTTCTTTATCACGTACCTTGAAAGTATAAACTGGCGATTTGTAGCGATTTACTTTTTCGTCCCAGCCTGTAATCACTTCCCAATTATAAGGATCAAGATTAAGTTTAACGCGGTCGAATTCAGCAATTAATAGTTTAGTAAAATCCTTGTTCTCGATTCGATTCTCCTTCCTCGAATCACTCGAACTGCCAGGATTAAATTCGATTCCATGCTTTGTTAAACTGGGTTTTTCATTGACTACCGATTCTATTGTTTTATAAATTCCGTAGAGTTTTTGGGCAACCTCGGCTTGATCGTTTGCTCTTTTATCGTAGGCTCTATTACTTTCTGAAATTTCTGAAAGGTAGCGGGTACGTGCCGGCGGAATCACAAATATTTTTTCAGACATTTCATCCGAAATTTCAAAGCTACTATTTAAGTCTGAAGCCGTTTTAGTAACGATTTCATCCATAATAGCTTTATACAACTTATTCATCCCAGGATCATTAAACTGCGATGCAATGGTACCGTAAACCGGCAATTCTTCTTTTGGTGTTTCCCAAAGCTGATGATTGCGCACATATTGCTTTTTAACATCACGCAACGCATCTAGTGAACCTCTTTTATCAAATTTGTTAATCGCCACCAAATCGGCAAAGTCTAACATATCTATTTTTTCCAGCTGTGTAGCTGCCCCAAATTCAGGAGTCATTACATATAAAGAAACATCACTGTGTTCAATAATTTCTGTATCACTCTGCCCAATACCTGAAGTTTCCAAAACAATTAAATCGAAGTCGGCAGCTTTTAATACCTGAATAGCCTCAGATACATATTTGGAAAGTGCCAAGTTGCTTTGACGCGTAGCTAAACTCCTCATATATACCCTTGGAGAGTTAATAGCATTCATTCTAATTCGATCTCCTAATAAGGCGCCTCCCGTTTTTCGTTTTGATGGATCAACAGATATCAATCCAATAGTTTTCTTTGGAAAATCAATTAAAAATCTTCGAACAACCTCATCTACCAAAGATGATTTTCCTGAGCCTCCTGTTCCTGTAATTCCTAATACAGGGGTTGAAAGCGTTTCGTTTTTCTCATGTATTTTCTGAAGAGTATCCTTCGCAATTTCTGGAAAATTTTCAGCAGCAGATATAATACGAGCTATTGCACCCGACTCCTGATTTGAAAGTAAGTCTATTTCACCGTTCAATTGATCCCCAATCGCATAATCTGAAGTTTTTACCAAATCATTAATCATGCCTTGCAATCCCAATGAACGACCATCATCCGGACTATATATTCGGGTAATCCCATAATCCATCAATTCTTTGATTTCCGAAGGTAAAATAACACCACCGCCACCGCCAAATATTTTAATATGTTCCGCTCCTTTTTCCTTGAGCAAATCGTACATATACTTAAAATACTCATTATGTCCTCCTTGGTAGGAAGTCAATGCAATCGCGTTTGCATCTTCTTGTATGGCAGTATTTACCACTTCCTCCACACTTCGATCGTGCCCTAAATGAATTACTTCCACCCCAGTAGATTGTATGATACGACGCATAATATTTATCGCAGCGTCGTGACCATCAAAAAGGGAGGCAGCAGTTACAATTCGGACTTTATACTTCGGAATATAGGGTGTTTGTTGTTGCATCAAAAAAGGCTATTTTTACTTGAATACAAATTTACGAAATTCGAAATAGATAACGGACTATCAATTTTTAAAAAAGAAATTCAGAACCAGCGCCAAGGTTCAGAATATGATTCTTTTATCTTTGACTTTTCTAATCCACAATAAAAAAGTTATGCTTCTAAAAAAAACCATCCTTATCTGCTTCGTCTTTATTACTTATTCTTGTGACGAATTACAACAAGTTGTAGATGCACTGCCAAATGGCCAAACCGGAACAAACCTGGACATTGCTAGTGGTTTACGTCAAGCCTTAGATCTTGGTATTGATAAACAAGTAACTAAACTTACTAAGGAGAATGGTTTCTATAAAAATTCTTTGGTGAAAATTTTATTACCACCGGAATTACAAAAAGTCGACAAAACCTTGAGAGACCTTGGCCTTGGCAGTCTGGCAGATGAAGGCTTAAAAGTATTAAATCGAGCAGCTGAAGATGCTGTAGGTGAAGCTACACCGATCTTCATTAATGCGGTTAAGGCTATAACATTTACAGATGCTAAGAATATTTTATTGGGCAATGATTCAGCTGCTACGTCTTATCTTCAGGGTAAAACCTCGAATGTTCTCTATGGAAAATTCAATCCTGTGATAAAAAACTCATTTGATAAAGTTGGAGCCGATCAAATCTGGAGTAATATAATAAACAAGTATAATGCGATTCCATTTGTAACCAAAGTAAATCCAGATTTAACCGATTACGTTACAACAGAGGCGCTGAAAGGAGTATATAAAATGATCGCCGTTGAGGAAAAACAAATTAGAACTAAGGTCTCTTCTCGAACAACATCCTTGCTGCAGCAAGTATTTGCTTTACAAGATTAACAGCAATTAAGAAGAATGCAGCGTTTTAAAATATGTAAATGCATTTTGCAAGCGCGAGCCATACCAGCTAAAATACTCACCATCTACAAGAAGCACTTCCGTTTGGAGTGTTTTTTTTAATTCTATTACATCACTTTCTTTAAATGGAAAGGGCTCTGAAGAAAGTAACACTAAATCGGCCGATTTCAAGGTCGAAAGTTGAATTTCAGGATAGCGAGAGTTTTCTTCGGAAAGAATATTTTCAAAATTATTTAATTTCAACATTGCGTTTACAAAGGTATTTCTACCGGCCGCCATATAAGGTTTCTTCCAAATAAGATACGCTACTTTCTTTTTAGGGCTTGATTGAATGCTGACTGAAAAATTATAAGCTTCAGAGACGATTCTCTCACAAATCGCTGAAGTTTTTTCACATACTTTAAAAATCTCACCTAATGAAAGAATCATCTCCAGACTGTCTTCCAAGGTATAGATATCACTCACCCAAACAGGTGCAATTTTACCGCATTCTTCAACAATCTCGGCGGTATTTTCTTCTTTGTTACAAATGATGATATCAGGCTTCAATGCCTTGATCTTATTGTAATGCAGCGTTTTAGTTCCTCCTACAACGGCAACATCTTTCTGCAGTTCCTCTGGATGAACACAAAATTTCGTGATTCCCACGAGCTTCGATTTAAGTCCTAGATCTACTAGTAATTCGGTTTGGGATGGAACGAGAGAAATAATTCGTTCCGGAGGTTTTTGAAAAGTGAGTGTCCTATTTAACTGATCGCTAACGAGCATCTAAAATAATTTCCATTTGCTGCTGAAGCTTCTGCGCTTCAGTTGCAGCTGCATCGGCAAAATCTAAATCATTAGAAGCATAAATAATTCCGCGGGAAGAGTTTATAAGCAATCCTACATCTTTAGACATTCCGTATTTACAAACTTCAGAAAGACTTCCGCCTTGGGCACCCACTCCAGGTACTAATAAGAAACTATCCGGAATAATTTTTCTGATCTCTTCAAAGTATTCAGCCTTAGTTGCTCCAACAACATACATTAAATTCTCACTATTCTCCCAAGATTTTGAAGTTTCAAGCACTGTTTTATATACTTCGTTCCCGTCTATCATTTTAGTTTGAAAGTCGGAGGAACCAGCATTGGAGGTAAGCGCTAAAAGAATGGTATGTTTCCCTTCAAATGCTAAAAATGGCTCTACAGAATCTTTTCCCATATAAGGCGCCACCGTAACCGAATCGAAACCTAAATCCTCTAGAAAAGCTTTCGCATACATTCTAGACGTATTTCCTATATCTCCTCGTTTGGCATCTGCTATGGTAAATATTTCAGGGTGATTCTCATTGAGATATTTTATAGTCTTCTCAAGAGCATTCCAACCTTTTAAACCGTAAGCTTCATA